>SMWZ01000185.1 GCA_004356455.1 Deltaproteobacteria bacterium | reverse complement strand
TCGAGAACCACGAAGCGTCCCGGGGCGGGATCGCCGGATGGGGCAGGCGCACGCCTCACCCCGTTAACCGCACGCCGTTTCCCCTTCCCCATCCGGCTAGGCCTTCACAGGATCCCCGGTCCCGTTAGAGGGATGCCCGCTGAGGCCGCCCGTGAGTAGGGCAAGTGGCGTGCCAAGCGTAAGTCCGTGATAAGACAGCTCTTCGTGCGAGCGCTGTGAACACAGCATGCCTTGAGCGTGAACGCGAAGCACCGCCCGAGGATCTGGCACAACGCCTGAGCGGTCAAGCGAGGGTGTAACCCTAAGATCGGGCCGCGCGCAGGCCGAGGAGATATCCAGGCTAGAGGCGCTTCAGAACTTTCCCTGCAGCTGAAAGGCGATCACAAAGCCGTAGAGCGCGATTGACTCGATCAGGGCCAGCCCGATGATCATCGGCGTCTGGATCTGGCCGGCCGCGCCCGGATTGCGTGCGATCCCCTGCACCGCACCGGCAGCGGCGAGACCCTGTCCGATCCCGCAGCCCAGACCCGCGAGCCCGATCGCCAGCCCGGCACCGATCGCGATCCCCCAGTTCGGCGAGCCCGCCGCCGCTTCCTCGGCGGCCAGGGCAAGATCCGGCGCGGCCAAGAGGGCCGCGAGTACGAGAACGAAAGTCCAAAATACACGCATCGGTGTTTCCTTCTAGGCGAGGGGCGGCCTCAGTGGGCGTCCTCAAGGGCCAGCCCGATATAGATAATGGTGAGGAACGAGAAGATGAAGGCCTGCAGGATCGCGACGAACACTCCGAGGGCCATGAAGATCCAGGGCACGAAGAGCGCGACCACCGGGAACGAGAGAAAGACCGCGACGAGCGTATGATCGGCGAACATATTGCCCGTGAGCCGGATCGTGAGTGAGAGCAGACGGGCGAGGTGGCTGATCACCTCCACTACAAACATCAGCGGTGCCAGCCACCAGATGGGTCCAGCGAGATGGGAGAGATACGTCTTCGCGCCCTGATGTCGAAAAGCAGCGTACTCCGAGACGGCCACCGCCAGGATCGCCCAGGAGAGGTTGGTCTCCACGTACGACGTGGGACCCCCCAGGCCCGGCACGAGGCCCATCAGGTTCGACACCAGGATGAAGAACCCGAGCGTACCCACCAGCGGCAGGTAGTTCGCCCAGGTGGGCCCGATCGTCTGGCGCATCAAGGAGACGATTCCCTCCAGCATCAGCTCCAGGAAGTTCCGCAGGGTGAAACCCTCGGCCGGGATCACCCCGTCTTCCTTGCGCAAGCTCTGTCGTACCCATAAGGCCAGCACCAGGACGAGCAACGTGCAGGCCGCGAGCGCCTGCAGCGCGCTGGGGATCACGCCCTCGAGCAGCATGAAAATCGTAGGGGGATGCTCCATCTAGGCCTCCCGCGCCGCGCTCGTGAGCCCGTGCCAGAGCACCGCCGGAACGACGATGGAAAGACCGAGGGCGAAAGCCAGCGGCTGGACCGGCAGCGTCACCAGCACCATGCCCACCAGCCCCAGTAGCAGCAGCAGACGCAGTGCGAGCAGGCCCCGAAGGAGACCGCCTACGCCACTGGTTCGTAGCATCCCGCCCACGCTCCGCTCCAGCCCTCTCAGATTTACCAGCTGTATTCCCCCGCCGATCGCTACACTGATGAGCGCGGTCCACCCGAACGGCGCCACCGCCCCCAGGAACAGTGCGAGGACCAGGGCGTTCTTCGTGTGAAGTGACACCGGCCTGCCCCTCATGCGCCCGGCTCGTCGGGCCCGCGATCCCCACCATCACCCCGATCTTCTTGCCCCGGCACTGGGATCTGGAGCAGCCGGCGAAAGCCCGCGACGAAGCCCAGGATTAGGAAGACAAACAAAAAAACCGGCTCGGTGCCGAGCCAGCGGTCGCAATAGTAACCGAGCACCACTCCCACCACAACGGCGAAAGCGGACTCGAGCGCGCCCTCGAATGCGCGGCCCCAGGAGGTTGTGGGTGACTTGGGTCTCAACGCCACGACTACACAGCCTTGCGGAAGGCCTTGCGCGCAGCCTCGAGTGTCTCGCTGACCTCGGCCTCGCCGTGCGCGGTCATGAGGAAGGCCGCTTCGTAGGGGGACGGTGCCAGGTAGATGCCCTGCTCCAGCATGGCGTGAAAGAAAACCTTGAAAAGACGGGCGTCCGCCTTGCTAGCTTCGGCGTAATTCGAGACCGGACCGGGGTGGAAGCAGAAGCCGAACAGGCCGCCCACTGCGCTGGCGCAGAAGGGAACTCCCGCCTCGTCGGCCAGCGTGCTCAGCTCCCGCGACAGCCGCGCCGCGGTCTCTTCGAGCCCCGCGTACACGCCCTCACGCGCGAGCAGGTCGAGCGCCGCGAGGCCTGCGGCCATAGCCAGCGGGTTGCCCGAGAGCGTCCCTGCCTGAAAGACCTTGCCCTCGGGCGCCACCTGTTGCATCAGTGAGCGGCGGCCCCCGTAGGCGCCTACGGGCAGACCGCCTCCGATGACTTTGCCGAAACAGCTCAGGTCGGGCAGAACGCCGAAGCGCGCCTGCGCACCGCCGAGCGCCACACGGAAGCCCGTGATCACCTCATCGAAGATGAGCAGACTGCCGTAGCGGCGGGTGATGTCACGCAGCCCCGCTAGAAAGCCTGCATTGGGCAGCACGAGTCCCATGTTGGCCGCGATGGGCTCGACGATCACCGCGGCGATCTCCTCGCCGTACCGAGCAAAGACCGCCTCCGCCACCTCGAGATCGTTGTACGGGATGACAACGGTGTCGGCCACCGCGCCCTGCGGCACTCCGGCCGTACCCGGAATACCGAGCGTGGCCACGCCTGAGCCCGCCGCCGCGAGCAAGCTGTCGGCGTGGCCGTGGTAGCCGCCCTCGAACTTGAGCACGCGGTCCCGACCGGTGGCTGCGCGCGCCAGGCGCAATGCACTCATGGTCGCCTCTGTGCCGGAGCTCACGAAGCGAATCATCTCGACGGAGGGCACGTGCTCGATGACACGCTCGGCCAGCTCAACCTCCGCCTCGGTCGGCGCACCAAAGCTGGTGCCGCGCCCGGCGGCGCTCCTCACCGCCTCGATCACGACCGGGTGCGCGTGCCCCAGGATGATCGCGCCCCAGGAGGCAACGTAATCGATGTAGCAATTGCCATCAGCGTCCTCGATCCGCGCGCCACTGGCCTGCACCACGAAACGCACCGTGCCACCGACAGAGCCGAAGGCTCGCACGGGACTGTTCACGCCTCCGGGCAGGACCCCCATGGCCCGGCGCAGCAGCTTCTTGGAGCGGGTGGTGCGCACGCGACGGACTCAGCCGTCGGCCGGCGCCGGCGCCTCGACGGTCGCTTCGCTCTCCTCGTCGCGATCGGCGAGACGCGCGATCGAGACGACCTTCTCGTCCTCGCCAGGCTCCATCAGCCGAACCCCCTGCGTGTTGCGCCCCATGGTCGGGATGCCCTTCACGTGCATGCGCAGGATCTTGCCCGCGCTCGTGATCAGCATGATCTCGTCCTCGTGGCTGACCTGGAGGATCCCGACGACGGGGCCGTTGCGCGCAGTGGTCTTGATCGTGATGATGCCCTGCCCACCGCGGTGCTGCTCCCGGTACTCCTCGAGCGGGGAGCGTTTGCCGAAGCCGTTCTCGGTGACCGTAAGAATGGTATGGCCAGGCTGCAGCAGCTCCATGCCCACGGCAAAGTCATCGCCAGGCGTCGAGATCCCTCGCACTCCGGCCGCCCCACGACCCATGGGTCGCACCTGAGACTCGTTGAAGCGAATCGACTTGCCGCGATGGGTCACCACCAGGATATCGCCTTGGCCGTTGCTGCGGGTCGCGCCGATCAGCTCGTCGCCTTCACGCACGTTGATGGCGATGATGCCCCCGCGCCGCGGGTTCGAGTAGGCATCCAGGGCGGTCTTTTTGATCAGGCCCCGCTTGGTGCTCAGCACCACGTAGCCGCCCTCCTCGTAGCTGCGCACGGGCAGAACGGCCGAAACCCGCTCGTCGGGGACCAGGCTCAACAGGTTGACGAGCGCCTTGCCGCGCGCACCCCGGCCCAGCTGCGGTAGCTCGAAGACCTTGAGCCAGTGAACGCGGCCGCGGTTGGTGAAGAAGAGGATCCACGAGTGGGTGGATGCCACGAAGAGGCGGGTCACGAAGTCTTCCTCCGAGGTGCCGATCCCGGTCTTCCCCTTGCCGCCGCGCCGTTGCGCCCGGTAGAGCGAAGGGATGTTCCGCTTCGCATAGCCACGGTGGGTGATCGTGACGACCATGTCTTCCTCTGGGATGAGATCCTCCGTCGTAAAATCCTCGACGGCCTCGCCGAGCTCGGTACGGCGGGAGTCACCGTATTTCGAGCGTAACTCCTCGGTCTCCTCTACGATCACGTCGGTGACCTTGTCCTCGCTGGCGAGCAGATCCCGGAGCTGCTCGATCCGCGCGCGTACCTCGGCCAGGTCATCCAGGATCTTCTGTCGCTCCATCGCGGTCAGCCGCTGCAGACGCAGCTCGAGGATGGACTGAGCCTGTCGCTCGCTCAGCTCGAACTGCTCCATCAAGCCCACACGCGCCAGCGCCGGGCTATCACTGGCTCGAATCAGCGCGATCACCTGATCCAGGTTCTCGAGCGCCTTGGCGAACCCCTCGAGCACGTGCGCCCGATCCTCGGCCTGGCGTAGATCGTGGGCTGCACGCCGGCGCACAACCTCGCGACGAAAATCGAGGAAGTGAGTGAGCAGCTCCAGGATCGAGAGCGTACGCGGCCGGTTGTTGACGAGCGCCAGCAAGTTTACACCGAAGGTCGTCTGCATGGGCGAGAGCTTGTAGAGCTGGTTCAGCACGACTTCTTCGTTCGCATCCTTCTTGAGCTCGATTACGATGCGCATCCCATGCCGATCCGACTCGTCGCGCAGATCGCTGATCCCGTCGATCCTCCCGTCGCGCACCAACTCCGCGATCTTCTCGACCAGGGACGCCTTGTTGACCATATAGGGGATCTCGCTAACCGTGATCGCCCGGCGATCCCCACGCAGCGTCTCCAGGCTGGCCCGCGCTCGCACGAGCAGCAGACCGCGCCCGGTCCGATAGGCCTGGCGGATGCCATCGCTGCCGCAGATCGTGGCGCCCGTGGGGAAGTCGGGCCCGGGCAGCTTCTCCATCACATCCTCGATCGTGCTTTCCGGGTTCCGCGCCAGCATCACCAGCGCGTCGACCACCTCGCCCAAGTTATGCGGCGGGATGTTGGTGGCCATGCCCACCGCGATCCCGGCCGAGCCATTGATGACGAGGTTGGGAATGCGAGCGGGCAGGACCACCGGTTCGGTACGCGTATTGTCATAGTTGGGAACGAAGTCGACCGTATCCCGACCGAGATCGGCCAGCACCTCCGACGCGATCCGAGTGAGTCGCGCTTCGGTGTAGCGCATGGCCGCAGGCGGATCGCCATCGATGGAGCCGAAGTTGCCCTGACCGTCCACCAGCGGGTAGCGCAGGGCGAAAGGCTGAGCGAGGCGCACGATGGCGGGGTAGATCACGGCCTCGCCGTGCGGGTGGTAGTTACCCGAAACGTCGCCGGAGATCTTGGCGCACTTCCGGTAGGGCCGACCCGACGCGAGGTTCAGGTCGTTGAAGGTGACCAGGATCCGTCGCTGGGAGGGCTTGAGGCCATCGCGAACGTCAGGAAGCGCGCGGCTGATGATGACCGACATGGAGTAGTCGAGGAACGAGCGCCGCATCTCGTCCTCGATATTAACCGGAATTGGCGCGCTGATTGGCTCTTCGGGTGTCTCGGGCATGCTGAATGTATTAGATGTCGAGGTTCTCTACGTTCAAGGCGTTACGCTCGATGAATTCCTTGCGTGGCTCTACGGCGTCGCCCATGAGCACGCTGAAGGTGGTGTCCGCCTCGACCGCGTCCTCAATCCGCACCTGGAGCAGCGTTCGCGTGCTCGGATCCATGGTGGTCTCCCAGAGCTGCTCGGGGTTCATCTCACCAAGCCCCTTGTAGCGTTGGATGTACTGGCCCTCACTTCCGATCGCCACCACCCGCGCCAATAGATGACGCGCGGTCGGGATCTCCTCGGAGCTGTCCCCAACAGCTAGCCGAAACGGTGTCGGCCCGACATCGGCGGTACGCTCAGCGAAGCGCAGCATGCGCTGGTAATCCGGGGACTCGAGGAAGTCGTTGTCGAGTACAACCGCGCGGATAACACCCGATTGGTAGGAGCGGATGGAGGGCCGCCAGACGCTGTGCTCCTCATCACGGGCCCAGGTGATCTCGAGGGGTAGCGTCTCGGGATAGGTGGTTTCCAGGTAGGCCACCATGCGGCGCTCGATCTCCTCGCGGTCTCGCTCCTCGGAGGGCATGTCAGCGCTGTTGAGTCCCGCCCCGAGCGCCGCAGCCTCCACGATTCGGGCATCGATCCCGCGCCGCTCAAGTGATTTCGCGGTGCGATCGATGGTCCGCGTCTCCGCGATCAGCTCACGCAGGCGAGCCTCGGCCAGGGGAGTCTCGTGCCCGGTGGGAAAGACCTGGAGGCCCTCGAGCGCGATGCTCAGGAGGTACTCGGCCAGGACCTCCGCGGTCTGGATGTAGCGCTCATTCTTCCCGCGCTTGACCTTGTAAAGTGGCGGCTGGGCGATGTAGAGGTACCCACTCTTGATCAGCCCCTCCATATGACGGAAGAAGAATGTCAGCAGCAGCGTCTGGATATGGGCGCCATCCACGTCGGCATCGGTCATCAGAATGACCTTGTGGTAGCGCACCTTCTCGACGCTGAACTCAGCTCCGATCCCCGTGCCCAGCGCCGAGATCATGATCTGGATCTCCAGGTTGGCGAGCATGCGGTCGAGCCGCGCCTTCTCTACGTTCAGCAGCTTGCCACGCAACGGCAGCACCGCCTGATTCTTGCGGTCGCGGCCCTGCTTGGCCGAGCCGCCGGCTGAATCCCCCTCTACAATGAAGATCTCGGCGTTGCGGGGATCCCGCTCCTGGCAGTCCGCCAGCTTGCCCGGCAGGTTGGCATCGGAGAGCGCGCCCTTGCGACGCGTGAGCTCGCGGGCCTTGCGCGCAGCGTCCCGCGCGCGCATGGCGTCGGTGCACTTGCTCGCGATCGCTTTGGCGATAGACGGATTCTCCTCGAAGTGCTGCGCCAAGCTATCGTTCATAAGGCTGGCCACGAGCCCCAGCACCTCGCTGTTACCCAGCTTGGACTTGGTCTGGCCCTCGAACTGAGGGTGCGTAAGCTTCACACTCACCACGGCCGACAGACCCTCACGGGTATCATCACCAGTTACGACAGCCACCTCCTTAGAGTTGCCGGAGGCCTGGATATAGCGATTGATCGTGCGCGTGAGGCCGTTGCGAAAGCCCGTGAGGTGGGTGCCCCCTTCGGTGGTGTTCACGTTATTGGCGAAGCTGAACACTGCCTCGTTGTAGCCGTCGTTATATTGCAGGGCGACCTCGATGTGGACGTGTATAGTGACGGTCCCATCCCCGGTCGACTGCTCGTACTGACGATCCCCCGACAAGAAGATAGGCGCATGCAGCGGGTTCTTGTTGCGGTTGATGTACTCGACGAAGGAGGTGATGCCACCCTCATAGTGGAAGTCATGCTCCTTAGCCGTGCGCTCGTCGAGGAGCTGGATACGGACGCCAGCATTCAGAAAAGAGAGCTCCCGCAGCCGTTGAGCCAGCGTATCAAAGTTGTACTCGATGTTATCGAAGATGGAGGGGTCGGGATGGAAGGTGACGCGCGTACCAGTCTTATCTGTCTTGCCAACCGTGTGCAGGTCGTCGTGGGGCGTACCGGCCCGGTAGGCCTGGCGCCACACCCGACCCCCGATCTTGATCTCGAGCTCCAAGCGATCGGAAAGGGCGTTCACACAGGACACGCCCACACCGTGCAGCCCACTTGAGAGCTTATAGGCCTTATTATTGAATTTGCCCCCAGCATGAAGCGTGGTCATTACAACCTCGGCGGCCGGCCGACCCTCCTTCTCGTGCAAGTCGACGGGGATGCCACGACCGTTGTCCTCGACGGTGACGGAGTTGTCGTTGTGGATGACCACGCGCACAACATCACAGTATCCAGCCACGGCCTCGTCAATCGAGTTGTCCACTACCTCGTAGACGAGATGGTGCAGCCCCGCTGGCCCGGTGGATCCAATGAACATGGCGGGGCGCTTACGAACGGGCTCGAGCCCTTCGAGAACCTCGATGGAGCGAGCGTCGTATTCACTCATATGGCGCAGCCTCCGGGGGTCGTCGAAAGCGCAGGGAATACTAGGCAAGCGTAGCCTCGAAGCCACATCACTAGCATTCGAGGTAGCGGACGGTGCCCGGGGGGGCTGCTACGCCGCAAGGCCCTGCAAACGCTCAGAAAATCTAGCGCAGCTGCCGCCGCCCGGCTACATCCGCATGGGCATGACGACAGCCAGGTAGTCGGCGTCGTCCGCTGGCCGCAGCTGGGCCGGCGCCAACTCATCCACCAGCTCGATTAACACCTCTTTGGACGTCATTGCCGACAGCGCATCCAGCATGTAGCGCGCGTTAAAGCCACTCTCGAAGCGATCCCCCGAGTAGTCTACAGGCAAAATTTCACGGGCCTCCCCAAGGTCGGGATTGCTGGCTGAGAGCTCAAGCCCTCCCTTCTCGAGCACAAAACGGAACCCCCGCGAACGCTCATGCGCCAGCAGAGCAATACGCCGCAGGGCATGAGTCAGTCGATCACGGTCCATCACGAGTCGGATCCGAAAGTCTGAGGGCATCACCTGACGGTAATTCGGAAATTCGCCATCGATCAAGCGTGAGGACAGCAGCAGTCCAGGACGTCGCACGATTAGGAAGCCCTCGCCGAGTCCGATCTCGACTGGCCCATCGGTCTCATCGCATAGCTTGCGGATCTCACTTACACCCTTGCGGGGCACGATGATCCCGTTCTCCAGAAACGCGACCGGGTGAGGCGGCGTCTTATCGATCTTGGCCAGTCGATGTCCATCGGTCGCAACGAAGCGCACGCGATTCTCATCCGTGAGCTCCATATAGACCCCGTTCAGGTTGTAGCGTGTCTCATCGCTCGAGGTCGCATACAGCGTCCGGTCGATCATCTCCGCCAGCAAACTCGACTCGAGCTCTACGAACGTTACGCCTTCTGCGCCTGGAATGGTTGGATACTCCTCAGGAGAGATCGAAAGCAAGGAGAAACGCGCAGAGCCACACTCGATACGCACGCGTGTGCCATTCTCCAAACCAAAGTTGACATCATCCTCATCGAGCTCGCGCACGATCTCGAAGAGCTTCTTGGCTGCAAGTGTGACGGACCCTTCCTGCTCGATCTCTGCAGGATGCGTGGAGACCACGCCTACCTCGAGATCGGTTGCAGCCAGAACAATACCATCGCTGGTCGCCTTAATAAGGACATTCGAAAGAATGGGTAGCGTGCCACGTCGCTCTACGATGGCCTGAATTCGTCCCAATCCCTGCAGGAGGTTCGCGTTGTTGATCTTAAACTTCATGCCTTCCTCCTCTCTTAAATTTGGACCTGGTTAAAGAGTAGAAGAAGAGATGCCGGTTGAAATAGGGATAAGAGAG
>SMWZ01000184.1 GCA_004356455.1 Deltaproteobacteria bacterium | reverse complement strand
GCAGGTTCGCATCGGGCAGCATGCGGACAAGGTGCGCGTGGTGCTGGACCTGCGCGGTGAGGTGACGTCGCACACCGTCGAGGCCAGCGACAACGGTGTGCGCATCGTGCTCAACAGCGACAGCGTTGCGGACGAAGACGAACAGGAAGTCTACGCGCCCGGCCCGGCGGTCGCCGCTCCTGCGCAGTACATGGAGGAGAACGAGGACGGACAGGGCTTTGCTGGTGGAGAGAGCGTGTGGGTCAAGGGCGTACAGTTCGAGTCCCTTCCCAGCGCCGACCGCGTGGTGCTGGACGTCGGGGCTGAGCTGCAGGCGCTGGTCTACGAGCCGGATCCGATCACCGTGGTGATCGATCTGCCCGGCAGCCGCATCGAGCCCGAGAGCGAGCGCCGAATCGATACCCGGGAGTTCGGCGGTCCGCTGGAGATGTTCTCCGTCTTTCAAACGCCCGACGTTCCACGGGAGCAGGTTCGGGTCGTGCTGAAGCGACGAGGTTCCGCCAAGGTGCGACTGAGCTGGGAGGACGGGCGCCTGCTGATCGAGCTGCCACGTGCGAGCCGCAGCGCCTATCTTCCGGGCACCACCGTTCCGGCTGAGTTCGCGTCCGCTGTTCCCGGTCCGGGGCCGCTCGCGCCCGCGCCCATGGGCCCGCCCGAGTCGGCCATGGGCGCCCCCGCATCCTTCATGGGACCCCCGGCTCCCGGCGTGTACTCGGCCCCGGGAATGGCTCCGGGCATGGCTGCGGCTGGGCGGCCGGGCGGACCGATAGGCCCGCTACTGCCGGCGGCCTTCGGCGTGGACCCACTGTTCGCAGGACCGGCGGAGCCGGCCTCCATCGACATCCTCGAGGAAGGTGGCTTCGACGACGAGAAGACCTACAACGGGCGACGCATCTCGCTCGACTTCAAGGATGCCGACATCGCGAACATCCTGCGCCTGATCGCCGAGGTCTCCGACCTCAACATCATCGCGGGGGAGGAGGTCGATGGGAAGGTCACCATCCGGCTCGTTGACGTGCCCTGGGACCAGGCGATGGATGTCATCCTGCTGACCAAGGGTCTCGGCTTCGTCCGGGTCGGGAACGTTCTGCGTATCGCCCCACTTGAGACGCTCAAGGCGGAGAAGGAAGCGCGGCTGATGGAGCGCCGCTCCAGGGAGAAGCTCGAGGACCTGGTGGTGAAGCTCCAGCCCGTGAACTACGCGGACGTGAAAGAGATGAAGGACATGATTCAGCACCTGCTTTCTGCGCGCGGATCGGTGATGGTGGATACGCGCACGAATACGCTCATTATCAAGGACATCCCGTCCGTGATCCACGAGGCCACCGCGCTCGTCAAGGCGATCGACACCCAGACGCCTCAGGTTCTGATCGAGGCCAAGATCGTGGAGGCGAATCTGACCTTCGCGCGTGCGCTTGGCGCCAACTGGGGGCTCGGCTTCACCGGCACCAAGACCGCGGGCGGCGTTGCCACGCCTTCTGCCGGCGGCTTCCCGGATCTGCACCTCACCAACAGCACAAACGCGCTGGACCCGTTGATTCCGCTCCCCAATGGTGAGCAGCAGAGCAACTTCATCTCGGCGAACCCGGTCGTGGGCATCCTCACCGGTGTATTGCGGCTCGGGCTCCTGGGTCATGACGATCGGATACAGCTCGATCTCGAGCTGATGGCGGCCGAGTCGAATAACCGGGGTAAGGTGATTTCCTCACCGCGCGTGGTCACCCTGGATAACCGGGAGGCCATCATCAAGCAGGGTGTGGCGATCAAGTTCACCGAGATCACGCGGGATACGGTGACAACGAGCTTCGTGGATGCAGTGCTCGAGCTCAAGGTGACGCCTCATATCACGGCGGATCGCTCGATCATCATGAAGGTGAAGGTCTCACGGAATGCGCCTCAGCTCTCGAGCGCCAGCGGGGACATCGTGGGCATCACGAAGAACGAGACGGAGACCGAGGCGCTTGTACGCGACGGTGAGACGATGGTCCTGGGGGGCATCTACGTGGTGGATAGCGGGAAGAGCACCACCAAGTTGCCCTTCCTGGCGGACATTCCGCTACTGGGGGCGATCTTCAGGAGCAAAACGATCCAGGACGAGCGGCGAGAGCTACTCATCTTCGTGACGCCACGAATCATTACGAGCCCGAGCTCCGACTTCTAGGGGAAGCTTTGCTAGCCTCCCGCGATGGGGAAGGTAAAGCGCGAGCGGGCCGTACTGCTCAGTGGGATGATGGGCTCTGGCAAATCGAGCGTGGGGCGTGCCCTGGCCGAGCGCCTGGGGTGGGAGTTCATCGATACGGATGAGCGTGTGGAGGCCGCGTGCGGACTGAAGATCGATGAGCTCTTTCGCCGAGAGGGAGAAGCGGCCTTTCGCGAACGCGAGCGCGAGGTGATCGAGTCGCTGCCCCAGCGGCGGGCCGTGGTCGCCCTGGGGGGCGGAGCGGTCCTCTCTCTCGAGAACCGCGCGAGCTTGCGTTCGAAGGGAATCTCCGTGTGGCTGGAGGCCAAGCCCGAGACACTGGCCATGCGCATCAGCACTGAGGACGCTCGCCCGCTGCTGGTGGGTGCGACCGGGGAGGCCCGGATCGAGCGCCTGCGTGAGCTGGAGGCCGAGCGCGGCGCGGCGTACGCACAAGCCGACTTGCGGATCCCCACGGACGAACGCAGCATTGAAGAGGTGTGCGCAGCGGTACTGGCCGCACTGGGGTGGGAGCAGGCAGCATGACGACGGTCCAGGTTCTGCTGGCGGATCGCAGCTACCCGATTCGGATTCGACCGGGTTCGCTCTCGGAAGTCGGTGAGGCCCTGCTGAAGGAGTTCGCTGCGCGACGGGTGGTGGTCATCACGACGCCGCGCGTGGCCGTGGCGCACTATGGTGCGGTTGCCACCAGCCTGGCCCGCGTCCAGCTCTACCCCCATCGCATTGACGTGCCCGAGGGGGATCGGGCCAAGACGCTGCGCGTTGTGTCGCGCCTCTACGACGAGCTGATCGAGATCGGTGCGGACCGCGAGACCCTGTTGCTGGGATTGGGCGGTGGTGCCGTGGGCGACCTCACGGGCTTTGTGGCCTCGACCTTCTTGCGCGGGCTCCCATTGGTCCAGATTCCGACCACCCTGCTCGCGCAGGTCGACGCCAGCGTGGGTGGGAAGACGGGCGTGAACCACGCGCGAGGCAAGAACCTGATCGGTACCTTCTACCAGCCGCGCCTGGTCTGGATTGATCCCGATGTGTTGGCGACTCTTCCGCCGCGTGAACGGCGCTGTGGATTGGCCGAGGTCGTGAAGGTCGCAGTGATCTGGGATGCCAAATTTTTCGCGTGGCTAGAAGAGAATGTGGAGGCAGTCCTCGAACTCGAGCGAGAAGCGCTCTCGTACGCGATCTCGCGGGCGTGTGGCATCAAGGCCGAGATCGTCGGACTGGACGAGCGCGAAGCCGGCCTGCGCGCGCTGCTCAACTTCGGGCACACCCTGGGGCACGCGATCGAGAGCGTGACCGGCTACAGGCGCGTACGGCATGGTGAGGCCGTGGCTGCGGGCATGGTGTTTGCGGCGCGCCTGTCGGAGCGCTTCGGCCTTGCGCGCGACGGGGTCGCCGAGCGCCTCTCGGACCTGCTGAAGCGGATCGGCCTGCCCACGGAGCCACCCGACTGGGGCGAGGAGCGGGAGACCTACCTTCGAGCCATTGTGGTCGATAAGAAGATGAAGCGGGAAAAGGTGGGATTCGTGGTGCTACGTGACGTCGGTCGTGCCGGGGTGTTCCCGGTTGCGCCCGAGGAGATCATCAAGCAGGGAAGGGCTCGAGCGTGAAGAGCTCGATCCGAATCCGACTCACACTGGCCGAGGGACATTGGACCCTCGGGGAGCACGACCAGGCCATCGACAGCTTGCGTCGAGCCTTTGAGGCGGAGCCCGATGAGGCCGCGGTTGGGGCGCTAGTGGACCGCTTCCTGGAAGAGGCACAGGAGAGCCTGGCGCTCCCCGCTCTGCGGGCGGCGCTCGAGGCCATGAAGAAGCGTCGGGAGCCCGAGCCGGTGTCGGTGGTCGACCCCGGACCGGCCCTGGCCACGTCGACCATGGCGGAGCTGCTGGAGCAGCAAGGTCACACGCGCAAGGCGCTGGAGGTCGCCGAAAGGGCACTCGCCCGGAACCCAGGGGAGGCCCGCGCGCTCGCGGTGCGGAACCGTTTGAGGCCCACGCTGGCGCCGGACGAGCGGCGGATCCAGGTACTGAAGGGCTGGCTGGACTACTTTCGGCGGCGCACGCGTGAGGGGGCACAGGTATGACGTTCCGCGAGATTCTGGAGCGGATCGTGCTACAGACACCTGGGGCCCTGGCCGGGGCCGTGATGGCGGCCGACGGGATTCCCATCGATGAGCTCGAGCGTGAGGAGGGTAGCGTGGACCTCACGGCGGTCGCCGTCGAATTTCAACGCGTGCTGGACCAGGCCCGCAAGGTCGCGGGCGCCCTATACGGGCCTTCAGGCGGGGGCCTGGAGGAGCTCATCCTGATCACGAGCGTTCATCAGCTCTACTTTCGCCAGATCGACGACGAGTTCTTCGTGACGATCGCACTCAAAACAACCGGCAGCCTCGGCAAGGCCCGCTACCTGGTCCGGTCGCTATTGCAGGAGCTGCGGGACGCGTTGTAAACAAGAGGATCCCATGCAGATCCTCGTACTCCACGGGCCGAACTTGAACCTCCTCGGGGAACGCGAGCCGGAGGTCTACGGCCGCACCACGCTGGCAGAGATCGACACCCGGCTACGCGAGATTGCGGCCGAGAACGGGGTCAGTCTCGAGTCTTTCCAGTCCAACCACGAAGGTGCGCTGGTGGATCGGATTCAGGCCGCGCGCGGCGCCTACCAGGGGATCGTGATCAATCCAGGGGGCTTCACACACACCAGCGTTGCGCTGCGCGACGCGCTTGTGGCTAGTGGCCTGCCCATCGTGGAGGTCCATCTGTCGAACATCCACGCGCGCGAGCCGTTTCGCCGCACCTCGCTGGTGTCGGATATCGTGGTGGGCCAGATCACGGGGCTCGGACCCATCGGGTATGAGCTGGCTCTGCTCGCGCTCCTCGACCGGTTGAAGTAGATGGGGGCGCGTCCCTGGCGCCTGCTCCTGGATCCGCCGGGGTCCGCTGCCTGGAACATGTGCGTCGATGAGGTGCTGCTCGCTCATGTGCATACGGCACCGCCGACGCTTCGCTTCTATAGCTGGGCCGAGCCCTCGCTGAGCCTGGGCTATCGGCAGCCGGTTCCGGCCTGGCGCGAGCGCGCTGACCAGCTCGGCCTGCAGCTGGTCCGGCGCATCACCGGTGGCGGCACCGTACTCCACGCAGGAGACCTGACGTACGCGCTGGCCGCGCCCCGCTCCTGCCCTGAGCTTCCGGCTGATCTCAGAGGAAGCTGCGAGTGGATTCGAGAGGTCCTGCTGAGCGGTCTGCGCTCCATCGGGGTGCGGGCTCAGGCGAGCCCGGCGGTGAAGGGGGCCGAGCGGCTCGACCTGTGCTTCGCGGGAGCGACCGGGCTCGAGATCGAGCTGGATCGTGCCAAGTGGGTCGGGAGCGCGCAGCGCCGCACGCGTACGGGCTTTCTTCAGCACGGTTCGATCCGTCTGAGCGATGACTCTTTGCTCTACGCCTCCCTTCTGGGAGAGCGCCCTCCCTGGCCTCAGGAATCCGCCAAGCTGGAGCTGGCAGAGGTGCGGGAGGCGCTGTGCCGTGCCTTTGCACGTGCTCTGGGCGGCCAGCTCGAGCTGGGCTCGCTAGCCGAGCCGGACCTCAACCTGGCTCGCATGCGACACGCAGCTCGACTGCGCGACTGTCTGGCTGTCCCCCCGCTTCCCTAAGAAGAATCCCCTCATCCGCCGATACTGCTGCCTAGCGGGGAGCCGTTGCCTGTCAGGACAGGTGTGCCCCGTAGAGGTCTCCTGAGGCAAGCGAGGGCAGGTTCTGGCGCCAGCGATCAACAAGCGTAAGACCCTCGAGGCAGCGCAGAAGTTCGTCCAGAAGGGGGCCTATGACAAGGCCTTGAAGGAGTACAACAAGCTCCTTCAGGCGGATCCTTCCGATACCAACATCCGTCTCAAGATCGGCGACCTGTTTATGAAGCGGGGCGAGACGGATCAGGCGACCCGAGCCTACGCTCAGGTCGCCGAGCAGTTTGCCAAGACGGGCTTCGATGCGAAGGCCGTCGCGATCTATAAGCAGATCCTGCACATCGATGCCTCCTCTTTGAATGCGCACGTGAAGCTCGGCGACCTCTTCCAGCGCATGGGACTAATGTCCGACGCTCTGCGCGAGTTCCAGAAGGGGATCCAGATCTGTGAGGAGCGAGAGCTGAAGCGCGAAGCTTTCGATCTACTCAAGCGCGTGGCCTCTCTCGACCCCGGCAACGTTCCGAATCGGCTCAGGCTTGCGCTCCTGTTAGCGAAGCAGGACCTCGAGAGTGAGGCCCGAGAGGAGTACTCCTCACTGCTCAAGGAGGTGATCGAGCGCGATGAGCCGGAGCTCATTGGGCGCGTCTGCAAGCAGATGCTGGAGTCCTTCCCCGACGAGCCTGAGGCCTTCGCCGGCCTCGGGCTCGCCAAGGTCCGGCTGGGCGAGGTCGACGAGGCGATTTCGCTACTCAACCGCGCGCTACCTCGCTTTGCCAGCGACATCTCCGTGCGCGAAGCACTGGTGAAGGCCTACGAAAGCGCAGGTGATGAGGTCGGGGTTCAGCGGGCCTACACCGAGATCGCCGAGATCTATAAAGCGCGCGGGGATAACGATCAGGCGCGCGCGATCCTGCAGCGCTTCGTCACCTTGGACCAATTGGCCGAGCCGGATACCGCGCCCAGCATCATCCTGTCCGAAGTGCTGGAGGAGGAGCAGGGGCCGTCCCTCGATTCCGAGGACACCCGGGTTGCGGAGCCGCAGCCTGCGCAAGACGCCGACCAGTCCCCGGAGGATCTGCTGGCGGAGGCCCGCATCTCGTTCGAGTTCGGGGACATGCAGGGAGCCCAGGTGCGGCTCGACTCGCTGCTCAAGCTCGATCCCAGCCACGCAGAGGCGCAGGAACTGCTGAACCAGATCTGCGGAGCGTCCTCGAGCGGGCTGGCACCGGAGCCCAACTCCATCGGGTCGATCGGTGAGGTGGACGACACTCAACCCTCACTCACGGATACCAGCAGCGAGTTCCTCGACACCGGGAGCAACGCCGATCCAGGGCCCCTGCCCGATATCGAGCTGGTGCTCGAAGACGATGAGGATCAGGATGCGAAGTTCGCCTCCGTGGATCCCCCGCATGAGCTCGAGGAGGTGGAGCTCGAGATCGACCTGGACGCGTCTGGCTCCTTCGAGATTGAAACCACGGGAGCTCCTGAAGCTTCAAATTTTGATCTGCTCGAGGACTCCGTCCCCAGTGAGGAGACCCCCACGGGTGACCCCGAGCCGGCTTTGGAGTCGGCGCACGTTAACGTCGATCTCGAGGAGGCCGAGTTCTTCTTCAACCACGGCATGCTGGACGAGGCCGAGCGCGCGTACCGCGATATTCTGGAGCGCGCGCCGCAGCATCCCACGGCCATGCTGCGTATGGGCGAGCTTTCCGCGGCCCGCAAGCAGAGCCCGAAGCGCGCTGAGACACCGTCAATGGAACCGGAGCCCCTGGTCAGTCCCGCCCCCAAGCCGCACAAGTCGGCTGCTTCCGTGCGAGGCCAAAAGGTGGAAGAGGAAAGCTTCGATCTTGCGGCGGAGCTCGACTCGCTCCCCGATCACGATCTCGCCGGACAGATGAGTGGAGGCTTCGATGAGGTCTTCCGTGCCTTCAAGCGCGAGATCCAGCGTCAGATCGGTGAGGATGAATCCGAGGCGCACTACGACCTGGCGATCGCCTACAAAGAGATGGGGCTTTTGGACGATGCGGTCTCGGAGCTCGAGCTGGTGCGCAAGGCAGGGACCATGCCCCTCGAGGCGTTCGCCGTGCTGCAGGCCAGCTGCAAGCTCAGTCTTGGCCGCCCGGCCGAGGCCGCTGAGGTTCTCGAGGAGGCACTGTCGAGCGGCGGTGGCGACCCCGCGACTGAGGCTCCTTTGCATTACGAGCTGGGCGAGGCGTTGCTGGCCGACGGCAGACGCCCGGAGGCGTTGGACGCGTTTCGCAAGACAGCTGCGATCGAGCCCGATTATCGGGAGGTCAGTGAACGAATCGATCAGCTGAGCTGAACGCCAGCGAAAGTAGGCGAGCCAAGTTGGATTACCTGAGCTTCTACAATCTCGATGCCGAGCCGTTCCAGAACGAGCCGGACACTCGCTTTTATTATGCGAGCGACGCTCAGCAGCAGGCGCGTCTGAGGCTCATGCGGGGGGTCCAACAGCGCAAAGCTCTCTCCCTCCTGATTGCTGGGCCGGGCTGCGGCAAGACGACCCTGGCGCATCATCTGCTCGAGAATCTGGATTCAAAAAAATGGGCCGTCCGTATGGCCGTGATTCCCCACGCGGCGTGTCCCTCCGGCTGGCTGATTCGCAGCGTTGCCAAGAGCTTCGGCGTGGCCCAGCCCGCCAACGATGCGCTCGCGGCCCTGGCGCAACTCTCGCAGCTGCTCGTGGATCTGGCGGCTGGAGGAGCCGGGGCCGTGCTCTTGATCGACGAGGCGCAGCTGCTCTCCAACAAAGCTGTGCTGGAGGACTTCCGTGCGCTCTTGAACCTGGTGCACGAGGGGCGGAAGCTGCTCTCGCTGGTCCTCTTCGGTCTTCCCTTGCTGGATGAGGTCCTGCGGGTCGAGGTATCGCTGGCCCAGCGCATCGAGATCCGCGCCGAGATGCCTCCCATGGACCGCGAGCAGTCGGCGGCCTACGTGCAGCACAGAATCACCTGCGTCAATGGCGCTCGGGAGATCTTCAGCCTGGACGCGGTGGATGCACTCTACACCTACTCGGGTGGCGTTCCTCGCGTGATCAACACCCTTGCGGACAACGCGCTTTTCGAGGGAGCCGTGGAGCAGTCTCGAGCTATCAGCCGCACACACATCATCGCGGCCGCAGACCAGCTCGGCCTGGAGGCCTGCGTGACGCCCGCTTCCCGCGTGAACCAGTTTCGACCCGGAGCGCCCCGTTCCAAGCCCGAGATGCCGCTACGCTTGGAGCGGGAGCTCGCGCCGGCTCTCGCGGAGCCTGCCCCGGAAAGCGAGCCTGTCGCGCCCGAGCCCCTGCCGGAGGACGATGATTTGGAGGCCCACGCCGAGACGCTGACCGCGATCTCGCTCACGGAGGACGACGACACCTGCGTATCCATGGAGCAGCTGATCGCCCGGATGGACGAGGACGAGCCTGCAGCGGTGGAACGTGAGGCGGCTCCCGGGCTGCTGAAGCGGAAAATCGCTGCTTCAGCGCAGGAGTCTCCTGCGCTGAAGTCGAAAACGGCAGCCGCGGGTCCGGAGGCCTTGGTCGAGGGCTCCCAGGGTCCCGAGGAGGTCGAGCTTGCCGTGCCTCGAGCGACGCGCAACGAAAGTCCGCTCCTCCTCGAGCAGGAGGACGAGAGCCTCGATACTATGGATAAGTTCGAGAGCCTGTGGAGCGAGATCGAGGGCAACGATCGCTCGGGCCTCCCGCCGGCGGCTGCGATTCCGCCCAAGCAGGCACCACAGTCTCTGTCCAAAGACGAGGAGTCTACGGTCGTTGGCCTCCAGCCCGAGCACGTGACCACCCCGCAGTCTGCGGTCGGGCGCAGCGCCCAGGCGACCGCCGATGAGATCGACGCCCTCTTCGACGACATCTCGATCGACGACTAGGGAAGCAACGGCGCCGTGTAACTGCCCCCGGGGGCAGTTGGCTTGCCGGATCTTTCACGCTGAATCCTCCGCGTGGACTCGGCTACCTTCGGCGCAGGGCCTGCGGTATCCTCGCTTGCGGGCGGGAATAGCTCAGTTGGTAGAGCATCAGCTTCCCAAGCTGAGGGTCGCGGGTTCGAGTCCCGTTTCCCGCTCCAACTTCCGATGCTGTGACGGTTGCTTAGAAGCCCAGTGACCGGATGAGTCCAGCAATCGTCTCATGAGCGGGAACGAGATCGGCGGCGAATTGCGTGGGCGCGGCCTTGCGTGATAGAGTGCGCCCGGCTGTCAGGGAGGAAGACATGAAACGGAACTTATCGGTCCCCGGATCCCTCGTGCTCGCTGCTTCACTCGCCATCGCTCCGCTCACGGGCTGCGTGACGCAGAGCAAGTACGATCTGATGCTCGCGGAGCGGGATGAGCTCGCGGCGAGCAACGAGATACTGCGGCAGCAGTCGGGGCAGCTTACGAGGCAGAGCCAGCGGCTCGCGAGCGTCGCCGCGGGGCTGAGTCAGGAGCTCGCGCTTCGCGACGAGGAGGTGGAGCAGCTTACGCGGGAGCAGGAGGAGCTGATGGAGGAGCTCGAGACCTGGGTGGTGGCCGGCCTGATCAAGATGGAGCTGCTTAAGGACGGGCTTCACCTCGTGCTCTCGGAGGAGATCCTATTTCCGACCGGCTCGGACGAGCTCAGTGACACCGGTCGTGAGGTGCTGACGAAGCTGGTGGAGGAGCTCGAGCAGCTCCCCTACCAGATCGCGGTGATTGGCTACACCGATAATGTTCCCGTCGGCCCTCGTCTGGCCGCGCGCTACCCCTCGAACTGGGAGCTGGCGGGCGCGCGCGCCGCCAGCGTCGTGCGCCTATTCCAGGGGGCAGGCGTTCCGGCGCAGCAGCTGCTGGTGATTTCCCGCGGTGAGAGTCAGCCCATCGCCTCTAACGACACCCCGGAGGGCCGCGCGGAGAACCGAAGAATCGAGGTACGGCTCCGACCCGTAGTTTCCTAGCGCACCGCGGGTGCGCGTCCAGAAGGAGACGGGGTTGAAGAGCTCGGGATCGTGGCTGGTCGTGCTCATCACTCTGGCGGGGCTCGGCTGTGCCCCGGGCCGTGTGGCCGACCTCAAGGACTCCGGCCGGATCGGCATCGGCCTGGGTTTTGGGCTGTCGATGGACGCCAGGCTAGGGGACCTCACGCACCCGGCCCTCGGCTTGCTCTCGGTGTCAGCGATGCTGGGCTTCGAGTCCCGCGACATCGACGGCCCCTGGTACGAGGCTCGAGTGAGCGATCCATACTCGACCTACTGGTATCGGCGCGAAGAAAAACCGTGGGGGCACGCATTCCTCTACTCAGGCTGGCGCGGGACCTGGGAGTCACTCGACTGGTTAGATGCGCTGTTCGAGATCGACGATCCGATTGACAAGGAGCCACTGCCCGAGACCGGCACCATCGTGGGGGGCGAGCTTCTCGACGGGAAGGTGACGGCCAGCCGCTGGGTCCCGATCCAGGGCTCGTCGGAGGACGCCTCGCCTCTCTTCTCATTCAACACCGCGACCGACCTCCAGCTGGGCGCGCACCTGCTGCTGATCAACGCACGGCTCGGGTTCAACCCACTCGAGTTCCTCGACTTTCTCCTGGGGTTCGCTGGCGTGGACATCGCCGGCGACGATCCCGCCGACTGATACGAGCGACACTTTTCTAGTACTGCCCTCGGTCCGGGTCGCCTTTACCCGCGAGAACCTCGTCCAGGAACTCGAGCGCTTCCGAGGCGGGAACGGCAAATCCGACGTTCTGCGCTTCGAGAATGCCGGCGGTGTTCACGCCGACCCAGGCGCCCTGGAGCGAGATCAGTGGGCCGCCCGACGATCCAGAATTGATGGCGGCGTCCGTCTGGATGAAAGCCACCTGGCGAGCATCCTCGGGAGGTACGCCGGAGAGGTTGCGTCCGGTCTGGCTGATGATGCCCGCGGT
>SMWZ01000183.1 GCA_004356455.1 Deltaproteobacteria bacterium | reverse complement strand
TCGAGAACCCCGACCAGCGGCAGAAGCTGATCGACAATCCTTCGCTCCTCAACGCCGCGGTCGAGGAGATGCTGCGCGTGGTGACGCCCATCCATTCTTTCAGCCGCACGGTCACCCAGGACACCGAGCTGCGGGGCAAGCAGCTCAAGCGGGGCCAGAAGATCCTTCTCATCTACCCGTCTGCGAACCGGGACGCGGACGAGTTCGAGGATCCCGATACCTTCCGCATCGATCGCAAACCTGCGCACGTGGCGTTCGGCGTAGGCAGCCACTTCTGCCTCGGAGCCAACCTGGCGCGCATGGAGATGCAAGTAGCCTTGGAACAGGTCCTGCGCCGTATGCCCGACATGAAGTACGCAGCGGGCGGTCCGGTGCTCGTCCCCTCGACTCTGGTGCGAACCTGTGCGGAGATGAAGGTGCGCTTCACGCCCGAAGCCTGATCCAGACTCGCGGGCTCCCCCGCGGCCACTGACGGAAGGATTTTCATGGAGTTGGATCTCACGACCGAGCAGCGCAAGTTCCGAGACGAACTGCGGTGTTACTTCGGCGACATGATGACCGGCGCGCTCACCACCGAGCTTTCGTCGGGCGGGGAGGGCGGTGGCCCAGAGTTTCGCAGGGCGATGAAGCAGATGGGCCAGGATGGATTGCTTGGCATCAGCTGGCCCAAGCAGTACGGAGGCCAGGAGCGCTCCGCCATCGAGCAGTTCATCTTCGCGGACGAGGTCCAGGCCATCGGCTTCCCTCTCCCGTTCTTGACCCTCAGTACCGTCGGGCCGACCCTGCGCGAATACGGCACCCAGGAACAGAGTCAGTATTTCTGCCCCAAGATCCTGGCTGGCGAGATCTTCTTTGCCATCGGCTACTCCGAGCCCGCTGCCGGCACCGACCTCGCCTCCTTGCAGACGACCGCCGTTCGCGACGGCGACGAGTGGGTGATCAATGGACAGAAGATGTGGACGAGCCTGGCTCAATACGCCGACTACATATGGCTTGCTGCTCGCACGGATCCCAAAGCCAAGAAGCATCGCGGTCTCTCCATATTCCTCGTGCCGACGACTTCGAAGGGCTATTCGAGGCAGGTCATTCGCACCGTTGGGGGCGTTTCCACGAATGCCACCTTCTACGACGATGTCCGCGTCCCTGCTGAGAACCTGATTGGCGGTGAGAACAACGGCTGGCGCCTGATCACCGGGCAGCTCAACCACGAGCGGATCTCGCTCACGACCGTGGGAATGCTGCGGCGCAGCCTCGAGGGGGTCACCGAGTGGGCGAGGGCGACCCAGGTCGACGGCCAGCGGGTCATCGACAAACCCTGGGTGCAGCACAACCTTGCCCGGGTCTACGCCAAGATGCAGGTGCTTCGCCTGATGAATTGGAAGCAAACCTGGCTCGCCGAGAAGGGCCAGCTACAGATGGCCGGTTCCTCGGCGATCAAAGTATATGGCAGTGAGTTTCAGATCGAGGCCTATCGTGCCCTGATGGAGGTATTGAGCGCTCAGGGCATTCTTGCCAAGGGCAGTCCCGGCGCCGTGCTGCAGGGAAAGATCGAGTCCTCGTATCGCAACGGTTTGATCCTCACCTTCGGCGGGGGGACCAACGAGATTCAGCGAGACATCATCGCTATGGCGGGCATGGGTATGCCCAACTACAAGGACTGAGCCATGGACTTCAGCTTTCAAGAAGAGGAGCAGACAGTGGCCGAGTTGGCGCGCAAGATCCTCGAGGATCACGCGACCAACGAACGCATGCAGGAACTCGAAGCGAGCGAGGCGCCCTACGACAGCAAGCTATGGCAGGCCCTGGCGCGGTCCAATCTCCTCGGCACGGCGATCCCCGATGCCTATGGCGGATCTGATCTCGGTTTCATGTCGCTCTGCCTGCTGCTCCAGGAGGTTGGGCGGACGGTGGCACCGGTCCCCGTCTTTCCCGCGCTCGTGCTCGGTGCGTTGCCGCTTGCGCAATTCGGCAGCGAGGCACAGAAGAAAGAGTGGCTGCCCGACATTGCTAGCGGCGAGCGGATCCTGACGGCCGCGCTCAGCGAATTCGAGTCGAGCGATCTCCTGACGCCCGCGACCCGGGCCGAAATCCAGGGCGATGAGGTTTGCCTCACGGGGATCAAGACCAATGTGCCCTGCGCTGAGCAGGCCACGCAGATCCTTGTGCCGGCGAGCTTAGAAGATGGGTCGATTGGGCTCTTCTATGTGGAACCGGGCAGAGATGGGGTGATCCTCACGGCCCAGAAGACCTCGGATGGCCAGCCCCACGCCCAGCTCGAGCTGGAGCGCGCCCGTGTCGCCCAGGATGCTCGCTTGGACTTACGGGATGATGGGGCTGAAGTGCTTCGCTGGCTGGTCGATCGAGCCGTGGCCGCGCGTTGCATGATGCAGCTCGGCGTGACGGAACGCGCGCTCGAGATGACGGCGCAGTACAGCCGCGAGCGAGTTCAGTTCGACCGCCCGATCGGCAGCTTTCAGGCCGTTCATCAGCGGGCCGCCGATGCCTATATCAACGTCGAGGGGATTCGTCTCTCCGCCTTGGAGGCAGCCTGGCGCCTTTCCCAAGAATTGCCTGTCGAGGAGCAGGTCACCGTCGCGAAGTTCTGGGCCGCCGAGGGCGGGCAGTCCGCCGCCTACGCCTGCCAGCATCTACACGGTGGCATCGGGATCGATATGGACTACCCGCTGCATCGCTATTTCACGTGGGCGATTCAGATCGAGCACGAGTTCGGCTCTGCCAGGCATCAGCTCGATCGGCTCGGTCGAGAGATCGCGGCCCATGGGCTGCCCGCGGCGTAAGGGTTCACTGTGCCCGTTACCCGGGAGCACAGCATGAGTCGGCCTCGGGCGCACATCGTCGGTGTTGGAGAGTCTCGGTACACCCGATGGGGCAAGATCGGCGATGTGACGGAGCACGCACTGGCCTGCCAGGCGATCCAGCGTGCCGTCGCGGATGCCGGCCTCTCAATGGACGACGTCGACGGGTTGGCTTCCTTCGCCGAGGATCGCAATGAGGCCGTCTTCCTCGCGGCCGAGTTGGGGCTGCCCGCGTTGCGCTTTGGAAATATGGTCTGGATGCCCGGCGGAGGCGGAGGCTGCGCGGCCATCTCCAATGCCGCGATGGCGGTGGAGACCGGCCAGGCCGCAGTGGTCGTGGTCTATCGCTCGCTCTGCCAGGGGCAGTTCTTTCGATTTGGTACCGGGGGGATGAATGCGGCTGCTCCCGCAGACCCGGAGCCCCCGAAGCTGCAGCAGGCCAAGTCGTTGATGCTGGCCTCCATAGGCTTCTCCATGCCCTATGGCCTCTTGATGGCGGCTGCGGCGTACGCCCTGCCAACACGACGTCATATGCATTTATATGGAACCACGAGCGAGCAGTTGGGCATGCTTGCGGTGACATTTCGGGAGCACGCGAGTCGCAATCCACGCGCCGTCATGGGTGGGCGCCCGATGACGCTCGAGGATCACCAGGCTTCGCCCATGATCGCGGATCCCCATCGTCTCTTTGATTGCTGCCTTGAAAGCGATGGAGCCTGTGCCGTCGTTGTCACCACGGAGGAACGTGCACGCGACCTCGCGAAGCGACCCGTTGAGATCCTCGCGAGCGAGCAGGGGGCACCCAAGGGATACGCGTTCGGGCCATTTTCCAACGCCAACATCGCCGATGAGCTCTACGCGACTGGCGGCTGCGAGGAGATGGCCGGTCGCCTCTGGAGCAAAGCGGGCCTTGGCCCCAGCGATGTGGATGTCGCCCAGCTCTACGAACACTTCACGGGCTGCGTCCTCATGCAGCTCGAAGACTACGGTTTCTGCAAGCGAGGCGAGGGAGGTCCCTTCATCGAAAGCGGTGCCCTGGCCTGGAAAGGCGGGAGCCTCCCCACCAACACCCACGGTGGAAGTCTCTCCGAAGCCTACATCCACGGCCTCAACCACGTCGTTGAGGGCGTACGCTCACTGCGCGGCGAGTCCACCAGCCCGGTCGATAACGCCGAAGTCTGCCTGGTTACGAGTGCAGCCTGCGTCCCCTCGAGCGCAATCTTGCTGGGGCGAAGATGAGCGAACGCTTCTTTCCCGACAGCATGCCACCGCCCCTGGCGGATACCACCACACTCCCCTGGTGGCAAGCCGCCGCTGAGCACCGACTCGTGGTACAACGCTGCACGTCTTGCGAGCATACGCGGCTTCCCCCTGCGCCAGTTTGTCCCGAGTGCCGCTCCGCAGACTCCGATTGGAAGGAGGTCTCGGGCCGAGGTGAGGTCTACACCTACACCATCGTGCACCGCCCCATTGCAGCGGGCCAGGAGCTTCCCTACGTCATCGCGGTCATCGCACTGGAAGGTGCGGGCGGTGTGAGGATCATCTCGAATCTCGTCGACGTGAATCCGGATGAGATCGAGATTGGATCTCCGGTTGAACTCGTTTGGGAGGATATGAGCGCGGATTTGGCGATTCCGCGTTTTCGGCCTATGGGCAGGTAGGGGTTGCTGTTATCATTCTCCAGCTCGGCATGAGATGCAGCCGCAGCCCAGCTCCAAGGAGATGCCCCGATGAAATGCACAGACTGGTTCATCGATGCCGATACCCACATCACTGAGCCGGGAGATGTCTGGACGTCTCGGCTGCCTCAGAAATTCCAGGATGCGGCGCCGCGCATGATCCGCACGGACGACGGAGTCGACCTATGGCAGTTCGGACGCAGCGAGCGCAAGATCCCGGTGGGCGCCACCGCGGCGGCGGGCTGGCCGGAGCCCTTCCCTTCCATTCCCAAGAACCTGGACGAGTGTCCGCCCGCCGCCTATGACGCCAAGGCGCGCCTCGCGTACATGGACGAGATTGGCGCCTGGGCGATGGCCCTCTACCCCAACATCGGAGGCTTCGGCAGCGAGACCTTCCTCGGACTGGACGACCCCGAGCTCATGCTCGCATGCGTGCGGGCCTACAACGACTGGCTCATCGAATGGGTCTCTCCCGATCCGCGCCGTTTCATCCCGGTGATGGCGACCCCCTTCTGGGACGTCGACGCCGCGGTAGCCGAGATCCATCGATGCCGCGAGATCGGGCATCGGGCCATCCTCTTCACGAGCGCTCCCCAGGATTTTGGAATGCCGTTCATCGGCGACCGCCACTGGAATC
>SMWZ01000182.1 GCA_004356455.1 Deltaproteobacteria bacterium | reverse complement strand
TGGTGGCGGCGCCGGGCCAGTCGGCGGAGAGCTCGAGGTTCTCGTGTCCAAGCACGGTGGGCTGGCAGGCGTGCTGAAACAGCAGGCCGATGGGGCGAGCGTCCAGCCCTTCGAGCCGCAGCACGAGTAGCTCGGGGTCGACGGGGCCGTCCTGCAGGCGGCGGTTGCGGCCGATCCGGACGCTGCAACGGCTCCAACCCAGGCGCGCCGGCCGGCGCGCGGCATGGGCTGCCAGGCCGGCCTCGACCAGCCCGCTCAGAATCTTGGGGACGTGGTCCGGGGCCTTGCGACCCTTGGCCAGGTCGCGCAGCCCCATCTCGGGACCTGAGTGGGTGTGGGTGCAGCAGACCACGATATGCGTGGCCGGGATCCCGCTGCCGGCCGCGATGCGTTGGCGGACCTCCAGGGCCTGCTGAGGGGTCATCAAGCAGAGATCGGCTGTCACCAGCACCATTCCCGACCCCTCCTGCGGCGCCGGAGCCAGCGCCAGGGCCCGGGCGAAGAGCTGATCGTGCACCCCGCGGGAGGGGCCGCGGCGGGCGGCGTAGCCCATGAGGGGGATTCCCGGCTCGGGGGTGATGTCGCAGCGCGCCGCGCCCGCCAGAAGAGTCATGCTGTCCGTCCCGAGCGCACCGGGCTGCCGATGGCTTCTCCCTTGCCTCCCGTGGCAGTATACGGCATTGATTTCGGCCGCCGCGGGCGTTGCGGCTGCCGCGAGATTGGGGTGAGAGGAGCTTATGCGTGACTGGCGATCCAGACGGCAGCGGTCCAGGTTCCAGCGCCGCCACTCCTGGCGGGTCCCGGTGTCGGGTGGGCTGCGTCTGGGGGAAGGCGCGCTCGGCAGCGCTGCGCTGGTCTTCGTACTCTCCGCCTGCGTCTCCTACGGGGTAATCACTGGCTTCGGAGACTCCAGAGGCGAGCGCAGCCAGCTGGGGCTGGCGGCCGTGGCCACGTTCGGGCCCCCCAGCCTGCCCGAGTTCTTCGGCCCCGGGCTTCCTTCCGACCTGCCTCATGTGGAGGCGGCTGCGCCGCAGGAGAAGCCCGCCACGATGCAGGTCGTGACGGGCCACATTCCGCGCGCCAGTACTCTGGCCGCTGCACTCGGAAGCCAGGGCGTCGCGGTCCAGACGGTGGATCGCATCAGTCGTACGCTGCGACCGCTCTTCGATTTCCGTCGCGCCCAGCCGGGCGACTTCTACGCACTGATTCAGGACGAGTCCGGAGAGATTCTCTCATTCGAGTACCAGCGCGGTCGGCGCACCGTGTATCGCCTGGAGCGCGATGAGCAAGGCCTGCGAGGGGTCCGCTCCGAGCTGCCCCTGGAGCGGCGGGTGGTGCGTCTGGCCGGGGTCATCGATCGCTCACTGTTCGAGACGGTCCACGAGCTGGGCGAGGGAGCCGGACTGACCGAGAAGTATGCCGACGTCTTCATCTGGGACATCGACTTCTCGTCTCAGACTCGACCGGGCGATGAGTTCCGAATGGTGTTCGAGAAGTTCTACGATCGCGAGGGGTTCGTCCGCTACGGGAATATTCTGGCTGCGCAATACCGCTCGGGGAATCGTGAGTTCACCGCGCTCTACTTCAAGGACAAGGACGGCTACGCCGACTACTACACGCCCGATGGAAACTCGGTGCGGCGCACGTTCCTGCGCGCTCCCGTCAACTACACGCACATCAGCTCACGCTACTCCAAGTCGCGCCTGCATCCCATCCTCAAGGTACGGCGTCCGCATGAGGGGATCGATTACGCGGCTCCGACGGGTACGGCGGTGTGGGCGGTGGCGGACGGCGAGGTGGTCTTCAAGGGCTGGGAGGGAGGCTTCGGTCGTCTGCTCAAGATTCGCCACAACAACGGCTACATCTCCTACTACGGCCATCTCTCCGCTTACGCCGACGGGCTCCATGTGGGCTCGCGGGTGCAGCAGAAACAGGTGATCGGTCGGGTCGGCCGGACGGGCCTCGCCACCGGGCCGCACCTCGACTACCGCCTGAAGCTTGGCGGCCGCTTCGTGGATCCCCTCAAGGTGAAGTTTCCGGCCGGTCGGCCGGTGACCGTCATCGCGCAGCCGCGCTTCGCGCAGATGCGTGATCTGCGCCTCGCGGAGCTGCTCGAAGTCTCACCCGCGCTGGTACTCGAAGCCGCGATGTAAGCGCGCGCGGGCTTCGCCCGCCGTTACCGCGCTGGAGTGCAAGGCCGCAGGCCGCGCAGCGAGGCGCAGCCGAGCGGAGTGCGCGCAGGCGGGCTTTGCCCGCCGTTACCGCGCTGGAGTGCAAGGCCGCAGGCCGCGCAGCGAGGCGCAGCCGAGCGAAGTGCGCGCAGGCGGGCTTCGCGCGCCGCTACCGCGCTAGTCGTGTCACGCAGACGGAGACGACTGCGTCTCCCTCCACGTTGGCCATGGTGCGGAAGGTGTCGAGGAAGCGGTCGATCGTGATCAGCAGTCCGACCGCTTCCACGGGCAAGCCCACGGACTCCAGCACCACCACCATCGTCACCATGCCCGCGGAGGGAATGCCGGGCGCTCCGATGGCGGTGACCATGGCGACGAGGAAGATCACCAGCTGCGCCCCCACCCCCAGCTCGATCCCGTAGAGGGCAGCCACGAAGAGCGCGGCGACCGCCTCATAGAGCGCCGTGCCGTCCATGTTCACGGTTGCGCCCAGCGGCAGCACGAAGCTCGAAACGCGAGGTGGAACCTTGAGGTTCTCCTCGACACAGCGGGTCGTGATCGGCAGCGTCGCGGCGCTCGAGCTGGTCGAGAAGGCCACGAGCAGAGCCTCGCGGATGCCGCGGAAGAGCTGAGCGGGCCCCACCCCGCCGAGGAACCGGGCCACCAGGGGCAGCGTGATGAAGGCGTGGATAAGGATCCCCACGATCACCACCAGCACGAACTCGCCCAGGTACTTCACCAGATTCTGGAAGGGCACGCTTGCTACCAGATGACCGATCAGTGCGAAGATCCCGAGTGGCGCCAGGCGGATGAACCAGCCGATGATGCGCATCACCGCCTTGTATCCACTTCCCAGTATGTCCACGACGGCGCGTGCGCTGGGTCCGATCTGGAGCAGCGCGATGCCCAGCAGGATGGCGAACACGACGATCGGCAGAATGCGTCCCTGCGTCAACGATTCGAACGGGTTCGCGAGGATCTGATAGACGGTCTGAAGCAGGAAGTCCTGCAGTGAGAGGCCCTGTGCCAGCTCGGGTCGCTCAGCTGCAGCCGCCTCCTGGAAGAACGTGGTCTCGCGCAGGGTGCTGCCCGCGCCGGGCTCGAAGATATTGACCAGCACCAGACCGGTGGCGATGGCGAGCGCCATGGTCCCGAGGTAGAGCAGGACTGTGAGCCCGCCGAGACGTCCCAGATCGCGCGCCGTGCTCATCTGCGCGATGGCGTGGGTGATGGCCAGTAGGATCATGGGCGCGATCAGCATCTTGAGCATGGCGATGAAGAGCTTCCCCACGATCTGAACGGAGGCGACCTGGCTCTCTGGAACGAGGCCGAAGAGCGCACCGAGCGTGCCGCCCAGCAGGATCTGCCAGTTGAGTGAGATGCGAGTGGTGAGACAGAAAAAGAGAAACCCGACTAGAAAGGCGGTGTACGCGAGCGCGGTATGCCCCACAAAGAGCAGCGCGACGAAGAGGACACCCCCCAGAGTGATCCCGAGCAACGCTCTGGAGTGCTTCATCGCGCACGAAGTATAGCAGCGTAAATGATCTACACTTGAAGCATGGACACACAGCGTCTCGAGCAGTTGGCTTGTGAACTCGCGGCGCGGGATGCGGGCTTGAGCGCGGCGCTGCAGGACGTGCGCGCAGCCGCGGAGCACCTGCGCGGTCGCGCGCACGCGCTGGTGGAGGCCTTCAAGCAAGCGGCGCGTGACTCGGATGCGCCGCACCTGGCCCATCTCGAGGTTGGGCCGGTGGAGCCGGACGATAAGCACGTCGATTGCATCCAGTTTCGGGTGGCCCGCGGTCGGTGGGAGGTGGTGTGCGTGGGTAAGACCAAGGGCGAAGTGACGCTGGTGGGTCCCTTCCGGCGCGGCAAGCCCGAGAAGCCCTGCGCCGATTACCCGTTGCGTGGCGCGGAGGTGGAGCGTGCGCTCGAGGAGCTGCTGCTGCGTCTGATCCGAGCGGCATCCGAGAGATGAAGCGCACGCTGAAGGTGCGGGTGGGAAGCCTCAACCGTGCGAAGCTGGAGGCCGTGCGGCGGGGCCTCGCGCCTTTCTTCGATCAGGTCGAGGTGGAGGCTTTGGCGGCGCAGAGTGGCGTCTCTGAGCAGCCGCTCGGCTTCGACGAGATCCTGCTCGGTGCCCGCGCCCGGGCGCGCCAGAGCGTAGCGGCGGGAAACTGCGACCTCGGCGTTGGCATCGAAGATGGGCTGATCTCTCTCGACGGACCGCCCGAGCGGCAGATGAACGTGGGGTGCTGCGTGCTCTTCGACGGCGAGCAGGAAGCCGTCGGTCTCACGGCCGGCTTCGAGTATCCGCGCGCCTGTGTCGAGGCCGCGACCGGCCCCGCGCGCACGCCCGTGGGCACGTCCTTCGATGCGATCTTCAAGCCGCCCATCGGCTGGCCCGATCCCGGACCCGGGGCGGGAAACATCGGCCGTCTGAGCGGTGGCGTGCTCACGCGGGTGGACTATGCGGCTCAGGCCGTGACCTGTGCGTTCGTGCGCTGGCTGCACCCGGCGCTGTATGGCGGCAAGTACGAATGACGCTCACGCGCGAAGACCCTGCGCTGGCACGCCCCGTCGAGGACGAGTCGCAGCTGATCGAGTTCTTCCGCTCGGGGGAAAAGCCGCCTGAGAAGTGGCGCATCGGAACCGAGCACGAGAAGGTCGGCCTGTACCAAGACACGCTTCAGACCATTCCGTATGAGGGCGAGCGTGGGATCAGGGCGTTGCTCGCTGAGCTCGAGCGCGAGCATGGTTTCAGCCCCCTCCTCGACGCAGGGCGACTCGTGGGCCTGGAGCGCGACGGGACGAGCATCACGCTGGAGCCCGGTGGCCAGCTCGAGCTGTCGGGAGCGCCCCTGGCAACGCTGCACGAGACCTGTCGCGAGTTCCACGATCACCTGGCGTTGATGAAGCACTGCTCGGAGCACTTCGGCATGGTGTGGCTGGGTCTCGGCATCCATCCGCTGGCCTCCGTCAACGAGCTCCCGCGCATGCCGCGCGAGCGTTACACCATCATGCGCGAGTACCTGGATAAACGCGGCAGCCATGCGCTTGAGATGATGCATGGCACGGGCTCCGTGCAGGTCAATCTCGACTACGGCTCCGAGGCGGATCTGGCGCGCAAGCTGCGAGTTGCGCTCGCGGCCTCGCCGGTGGTCACGGCGCTGTACGCGAACTCCAGCATCTCACGCGGCAAGCCCAACGGGATGATCTCGCGCAGAGCCTGGGTCTGGCGTCACACCGACCCGCAGCGCACCGGGCTGCTGCCTTTTGTATTTGACGAGCGCTGGGACGAAGACCATGCCTACAGCGGCTACCTCGAGTGGGCCCTCGACGTGCCCATGCTCTTCATCCTGCGCGAGGATCGCCACCTGCCCATGCAGGGACGCAGCTTCCGGGACTACCTGGCGCACGGGCACGAGCGTTACCGGGCGACGCTCGCGGATTGGAACCTGCATCTGACTACGCTGTTCCCGGAGGTGCGCCTGAAGCAGGTGGTCGAGATGCGCAGCGCCGATGCGGTCCCGCCGGGTCTGGTGTGCGCGTTGCCGGCGTTCTGGACGGGGCTGCTGTACGACGAGGACGCGCTGGCTGCGGCCTGGGCACGGCTCCGCCCCTGGCGCTTCGAGGACGTGGATCGCCTGCAGGGAGAGGTGGCGCGCGCGGGCCTCGATGCACAGACACCGGACGGTCCCATGCACGTGCTCGCCAAAGAGCTCGTCGATCTGGCCGCGCGTGGCTTGCAGAGTCTCGCCCGGCGCAACCGAGCGGGGGAGGATGAACGCCTCTTCCTCGACCCGCTCTACGAGATCCTCGACCGCGGCACGAGTCCCGGCCGCTACCTGCTGGAATGCTGGGAAGGGGCCTGGGACCGGCGTACCGATCTGCTGGTCGAATACTCCAAGTACTGAGACCGTCTCTAGCCTGGATCTCTCACCAGGTTGCCGCAGGAGGCCACCGGGGGGGCTATCCGGGCTAGGGCGCGCAGGCCCCACCCGCAGCGAGCCCGGTGGTTGACCCCGGAACCCGGCGTCCTATAGGCTACGCTTGGATTCATTCTTGGGGCAAAAAGCACCCAGATCACAGCTGCGGAGGGAAGCATGAAAAATCGGTCGTTTCATCACTTAGTTGCGTTGACCCTGGCTGCCCTCGTCCTGAGCTGGACGACGGCCGCGGTTGCTCAGTCCACCGCCGACGGCAAGCGCACGCTTAAGGCGGAGAAGATTTTCTACAAGGAACCCGGGATGATGGAGGTCACGCTGCGTGCCATGCGCGGCACGCTGATGATGACCGGATACGTGGCGACCGAGGAGAAGCTCAAGAAGGCCGACGAGCTGGCGAAGGAGGTCAAGGGCATCAAGGACATCCGCAACCGCATCCGCGTGCGTGACCCTGACGTGGCCTCCGCGCCCGATGAGGTGCTCATCAAGAAGATCGATAAGGCCATCGAGGCGGACGAGGACCTCGCGCGCACCAAGGCCAAGGGCAAGCTCAAGGTCGAGGTCTCGGACGGGAATGTGACGGTCGAAGGCAAGGTTGCGGGCTGGGACATAGCCCAGTCCTTTGTGAACGACATCAAGAAGATCGGCGGCGTCAGGAGCCTTAACATCGAGAAGTTCAAGTACTGAGGCCGGAGCCTTTTCGAAGAGAGGCCGCCGTCGCGGGACGGTGGCCTTTCTTGCTTGGAGGTTCTGCAAGACCCGCAGGGCTGCGAGGCGTGGCCGAGCGTAGTGCGCGCAGGCGACAAGGCAAAGCGGAGCTTTGCCGTGCCGGCAGGCGGGCAAGGCCCGCCGCTACCCGGCCAGTCCCGCTCGCCGATCACGCGCTAGCAGTGGTTGACGTGAAGAGTCGGGGGCTTACGCTGGAGCACAGTCGTGGCCGAACTCCCTGAGTTTACGATCGATTTCGGCGGTGAGACGCTCCGTGTTCCGGC
>SMWZ01000023.1 GCA_004356455.1 Deltaproteobacteria bacterium | reverse complement strand
GCAGGGGATCGGCGCTACGTGTTCGTCTCGCTCTCCGCACGCGGCCGCGCACTCGCGGCCAAGCTCCAGAGCTGTGCGGACACGTACTGTGAGCGCATCTGGGGGCGCATCCCCGAGGACCGACGCGAGGATGTGGTTTACGCCCTGCGCCTGCTGGTCGATGCCATCGATGACCTGCCGGCGATGTGAGGCTCGCGCGCTGGTCTGAGACCGCCAAGGAGGACGAGATGAGCTGGGACAAGCGACCCGAGGACGCGGGGGAGATGCGCGAAATGGTGCGGGAGGGGTACACGAATCTCGCCGAGCGTGCCTCTAGCTGCTGCGGCGGGACTCTGCCCCACGCCGGCGAGACCGCGCGCAGGCTCGGCTACAGCGAAGCAGAGCTCGAGGCCGCCCCCGAGGGCGCGAATCTGGGCCTGGGCTGTGGGAACCCGACCGCAATCGACTCCCTACGTCCTGGTGAGGTCGTGGTCGACCTCGGCTCGGGCGCTGGCTTCGATGCCTTCCTGGCTGCGCGCCAAGTTGGGCCCACGGGACGGGTAATCGGGGTCGACATGACCGATGCCATGCTCGATAAGGCGCGGGAGAACGCACGTAAGGGCGGCTACGCCAATGTCGAGTTCCGCAAGGGCTACATCGAGCAGCTTCCGCTCGAGAACGAGAGCGTAGATGTGATTCTCTCGAACTGCGTGATCAACCTCTCACCCGAGAAGGACAAGGTCTACCGCGATGCCTACCGGGTTCTGCGGCCTGGTGGGCGGCTGATGGTGTCGGACGTCGTGCTAGAGCGGCCACTACCGTCGGAGATCCTGCAGAGCGTTGGGGCCTATATCGGCTGCGTCGGCGGCGCGAGCGTACGCGGTGAGTACATGCAGACCATCGAGAAGGCGGGCTTTCGCGAGGTGCGAATCGAACGCGAGACCGGATTTGGCAACGTGATCTCGCTCGACGATCCCCTGGTTTGCGACGCGATGGATCGTTTCGGCTTGACGACCGACCAGGTCAAGGACCTGCTCGGAGTGGTCACGAGCGTGCACATCTTTGCGCTCAAGTAAGCCACCTTAGGCCGGCCGCGTGGCCACAGTGAGAAAGGGAGGGAGCAGAAGCCCTCCCAGCAGCCGATAGACACGTTGCTGCGTCTCGATCTTGAAGCCCGCGTCCTCGAGCTGTGCTCGCAGCCCCCGTCGCGTGGGCCAGTTGCTCGGCTCGGCCAGCAGTCGCGACCCGAGGCGCAGAGCGCGGCTCATTCCCTCGGAGGCTGGACTCATGACACCGAGTAGAAACCGCCCACCGGGGGTAAGCACTCGGAAGCACTCGCCGAGGGCCGCGGCCTGGTCCGGAAACCAGTGAAAGGCTTCGGTGGAGACGACGGCCTCGAAGCTGGAGGTGCGAAAGGGCAGGCGCAGCGCGTTCCCCCTCACCCACGCCACATCCCGACTGCCCGCAGCGGCGCGCTCCAGCATTCCGGACGAGAAGTCGCAGCCGATCACGCGCGTCCTATGCAGCTCGCGGCGTATGCGTGAGGCCAGCAGACCCGTTCCGCAGCCCACATCGAGCACGCGCAGAGAATCGGACTGACGCAGCGCCGCGAGCACAGCGTTGTGAACCGGGCGATAGGTGAGCCACTGGAACCAGCGCAGATTGTAGAAGCGCGACCAGGTGTCGAAGAGCCGAGGCCGGGGTCCGGGCCGCTCGGACACTAGCCGCCGAGTGAACTCGGTGTCTGGAAGATGTCGCGGATCTCATTGGATTCGCCACTGTCCTGCGAGGGGGACGCGGCCATCCGTGGTCTCGCTCGCGTCTTGCGCTTGGCCTTGCCCGCTGTCTTCTTCCGACGCGTCGGCTTTTGGGTCCCCGCCGTCTCTACGGCGTGCTCCAGCCGACGCAGGATGTTCAGGATTTCCTTGCGGGTGCGCTCGCTCAGCTTCCGCCAGCCCCGCTCTCCCAACGCCTCGAGGCTTCCCAGCCGGTGGCTGCCCTCTCGCAGGAGCCGCACAGCCTGGCGTCGATATCTCGCCTGGGTGCGGCCGATCTCCTGTTCGAGCTTGCCCAGCTGCTGTCGAACGCGACGTGAGTAGTCCCGAAGTGTGGGGGGTAGCTCCCGCTCCAGGCGATCCAGGACCGCACTCGTGCGTGCTCGCGCTATGGCCGTGGCGGACTTCTTGCTCGAGCTCTTTTTCTGGCTGGGTTTCTCCTGTACGGCGGCCTTGCGTGCGGTCTTTCTGCGTGTGACGTTTTTTTTGGCTGCCTTCCCGGGTGCGTCCATGGCTGGCTCCTGCGGGTGTGGGTCCTGCGCGGAGTCTATCACGCGACCTAGGGATCAAGCTCGCGCCGGAAGCGTCGGGACATCGCGCGCGCGTAGGTGGTGGGTGCGAATCGAGACAGGAGCCGTACCACGCGGCCGAGAGGGGAGAGTACGAGCAGTCGTTTTCCGGAAGCTGCGCCGCGGTAGATGGCATCCGCAACCTGTTTCGGACTCGCCATCTTTCCCAATCCCGACTGAGGGTATCCGGCGCGGCCGCCGCTCCCGTCCAGGGCGTTCCGCTCGATGCTCGTGGCCGTGAAGCCGGGACAGACGATCATCACCTGCACCCCGTGGCCCGCGAGCTCGCAACGGAGGGTTTCAAAGAACCCGTTTAGCGCATACTTGCTTGCGCTGTAGCCACTCCGTCCGAGCAGGGGGGAGAAACCTGCGATGCTGGAGATCACAATGATCATCCCCTTGCGCTTAAGCAGAGAGTCAAGGGCCGCTTTGGTGCAGTGCAGCGAGCCGAAGAAGTTCACCGCCATGATCCTCTCGTATACCGAGATGTCGGTTCTCGTGAAGGCGCTGCGGTGGGTGATGCCGGCGTTGTTGATGAGCACATCGATACCGCCGAGTCGCTTTTCGATCACAGCCAGCGCGCTCCTACACTGGTTCGGCTGAGACACATCACAGGCAGCGGGTATGGCATCGATCCCCGCTTGGGCGAGCTCCCGCACCAGCGCCTCGAGGCCCGCGGCATCCCGGTCGAGGGGCGCGACCCGGGCGCCGGCCCGCCCGAAGCGCAGGCACAGCGCGCGCCCGATCCCGGCAGCAGCCCCGGTGACGACGACGACCTTGCCGTCGAAGGAGCGCTCTCGGGACGGGAAACGCACGCAGCTAGCTCACGAGAAGGCGCGCTCCAGCTCCGTCAGGACGGCTTGCTCCGAGCTGGAGATCTTAGCGAGACCCAAAAAACCACCCGCGGCTTCGGCGACCGCGCGGGCACGGCCGAGCAGATCGTGGCTGAGCGCTCGCTTGGCCTCCGGTGCCAACGTCTTTGACAGCTCCGCCACGCACTCCATCCACGTTATCCCCTCTCCCCAATCGCGAGTCCATCAGGCTGCGTACAGGGCCTCGATCGCGGCCGCATACTGCTCGGCAATCGGCTTGCGCTTGAGCATCATGGTGGGCGTCAGCCCGTTGCCAGCGGGTGTCCCCACGGACTTTGGATTTACGCTCTCCGTGGTCACACTCGCTCCCCCTCGCTCAGAGGTCAGCGATCGAGCGCCTCGATCAGCCGAGCGTATGCCAGAAGATGCCGCACGCCAAGATAGCGCTCGCGGACCCGCTCGCGCGCGGCCTCGCCCAGTCGCCGGGCGTAGCTGGCATCCCCGAGGAGTCGGGAGAGCCCATGGCTGAACTCCTCCACATTCGTCGGATCCTTGAGCAGGATCCCGCTAACGCCGTCCTCGATCTGCTCCTGGATTCCTCCCACCGCGCTGGCCAGCAGCGGCCGCGACTTCCACATGGCCTCCGTCACCGTGAGGCCGAATCCCTCGCGCAGGCTCTTCTGCACGACCACGGTGGCATGCCGCTGCAACGCATTCACGATCGCGGCGTTCTCCGCCACGTCTGCGGTTGGGAGCGAGACAAGGTGGATCCGATCGCGCACCGCGTCCGGAAGCTCTCGCCACGCCTTCTCGACCTGCGCGAAAATGATGGCGCCTTCGGGATCGTCCGTCACCCCCGAGACCTCGGGGCCGGCGAGCAGCAGCTCGGCGCTCCCTTTGGAGTCGCCCTGCATCCAGGCGGCGAAGCCACGCATCACGCCGATCGGGTCCTTGAGTGGATCCCAGCGCGAGACCTGCACGATCAGGGGAGTATCCCAGCTCGGAGCCCGGCCGAGGCGGATCACGTCTGCGCGCCGCGTGACCCGGCCCGGAGATCCATCCTCCCGCGTGAAGCTGGGGTTGGGCGGAGAGGGGGGAGGTCCATCCACGAGGCCCGTCTGGACCAGGATCGTGTGTACGGCTGCCTCGGGGAGCTCCTGGTTCTTGGGTGAGAAGGCGTCGATGCTGGGCTCGATGATCGTGGTCTTGCCGTGATCGCAGTACTCGGGCACGTAGGCGGAGCGCGAGAATACGAAGGCGGGAACGTCTTCCAGATAGGGGGCCAGGAACGCCCAGCCACGCTCGGTCTCCTCGTTCGAAGCATCGTATCCGATGTGGCAACGCCAGATCACGAGCGCCCCGGCCCGCACGAGCTCGGGTGCCAGAGCCGCGGTCTGCGGGTCGTGAAGCAATACGATGTCTCCCGGGCGGACCAGGGAAGCCATCTCGAGCGTATTCTCGCGCAGGGTCTCCTCGTAGATCTGACGCTCGCGCTCCCCCAGCTCCGTCCCGTCCCCCGTCGCGCCGTGTAGCGCATGGTGCAGTCGCTTGGTGATCTTGAAGAACTCGAGCTGGCCTCGGATCACGACCCAGCGTGCGTCAATGCCCACGCTGCGCGCATAGCAGAGCAGCGACTGCAGCAGCTCCGCGACCCCGCCGCCTACGGCGGTAGAATTCACGTTCCAGACGACACGCCCGGCCAGGCGTCTCCGCAGCTTTGCCCCGGTCTTCAGCGCCTCACGCATCTGCTCGCGACCGATGACCTTGGCGAACCGCTTGAGCGGGAGCACACCGACCTGAACTTCGGTCAGATGGACCATCGTCTCCTTGTGCCGCGCGGTTCGGTCAGCGCGGATCGCAGATTCTCTCGCATTCTAGATCGGACCCGGGAGGGCTCAGCCTGACTCCGAATCCTGATCCGCCCAGCTTGCCTTCTCCCCGCGATCTCCGCGCGCGAGCGACCAGGCCAGGACCGGCGGTGTGACAAGTGTAGTCACAATCACCATGAATACGACAGCCGAGTAAATCGGGGGCGCGATCACCGGCTCCCCCGCGAGAACCAGGCTGGCACCGATGCCCGCGAAGATCAGGCCGACCTCACCGCGCGGGATCATGCCGAGGCCCACGGCGAGCCGGTTGGCGCCTGGTACCAGAACTCCTAGCCCACAGATCTGCTTGCCGATCACCGCGACCAACGTCAGCACGGCCGCGAAGCCCAGGATGTCTCCTCTCGCCAGGGTGGATAGGTCCACCTTGATTCCCATCAAAACAAAGAAGATCGGCACCATGAATGACGTGATCGGTTCGATTACATGCTCGATCCTGTGCTCCCCACGATCCAGGAAATCCTGGTAGTGAATCTCGTCGAGGGCCAGACCTGCGGCAAAGGCACCCACAATCGGCGCCAGCCCAATGAGCGCCGAAAGGGCGGACAGCCCAAAACAAAAGATCAGAGCTGCGGCCAGCAGCATCCCGCTCCCGCGCAATCTGGATGCGATCCTGAAAAGATGGGGGGATACGAAAAGTCCGATCACGACTGCGCCGACGAAAAACATCAGCGCCTTAAACAAGATGAATACGATCGCATCGGTCGAAAAGGTGGTGCCCGCGTTGGCCGCCGAGATCGAACCCGTGACGACGGCCAGGATGATGAGCCCGAGCACGTCGTCGATGACGGCGGCACCCAGGATGATGCGGGCTTCATCGGTATCCAGTTTTCCGATATCCCTCAGAACCCGGCCCGTGATCCCGACACTCGTCGCGCACAGGGTTGCGCCAATGAAGACGTGAACCAGCGTGGCCGCCTCGGGCAGAAACCATTGCGACACGAAGAAGCCCAGGAAGAAGGGGGCGATCACGCCGAGCGCAGCCACCAGCAAGGAGGAGAGGCCCACCCGCAGCAATTCCGACAGCTTCGACTCGAGCCCGATCGTGAAGAGCAGGAAGATGATTCCGATCTCGGCCAGGACCTCGAGGGCCATGTCGTGGCGCAGGAACTCGAACCAATCCAGGCCGAGAAGGGTCAGGTTTCCGAGCAGGATGCCCCCCAGGAGTTCCCCCAGCACGGCGGGCATCCCGAGGCTCTCGAAGACGTGGCCCCCGAGCTTGGCCACGAGCAGAATCAGGGCCACGGCCAGCAGGATCAGGCCGACCTCGTGGCCCCCAGATGCTTCTGGCATAGCGCCCGACTATCTTCCGGCCACCGCCTTGAAGATCGGCATGTTGGCCTCGGTGGCCACATAGATCACGTTCGGGTTCTCGTTCAGGGTCCGGATCCAGAGGTACTGCAGATAGGAGTCCGAGAGCGTCTCCCGGATGATCCGCTGTGCCTTGGCTGCTCCCTCGGCGCGGGCCACCTCGATCTCGGCGTCCTTCTTCGCCTGCTCGAGCTCGAATTGCTTCTGTTGAACCCTCTGCTCCGCGGTGAGCTTGGCCTCGATGCTCTCCTTGAAGCGTAGCGGTAGCTTCACGTCGCGCAACAGCACGTCCACCACATTAATCCCACGCTCCTCCAGGCTCTCGCGCAGGACCTGACCGATCTTCGCAGCGATCTCCTTACGACCCTGCTCGGCGTAGATGTTCTTCACGGGATACCCTGCCACCACGTCTCGCAGCGCGCTGCGGAAGTAGGGAATGACCAATCGACGGAGGTAATCCCTGCCGACCGTCTTGCGAATTTCGGGCGCCTTGCTCGGTACGATCTGAAAGAGCAGCGACGTGTCCAGCCCGACGATCAAGCCCTCCGACGATGGTACGGTGGCCGTCTCCTTGAGCTCCTGCAGCTTGATGTTCCAGGTCTCGATTTGACGCGCGATCGGCACCACGATGGCGACCCCTGGCGGGACCGTCTCGTTGCTGATCGTGCCGAAGCTCTTCGATACCCCGACCTCTCCGTCCTCGATGACGACGCAGGCCGTCGCGAATAGGGTGACGCACGCGATGAGCGCTACCAGGTAAGGACGATTCATGCCTCTCTCTCCCTATGGTTTGTAACCCGGGGAGGAAGATAGAGCAGCAGGCTCGCACGCGCTGGCCTCGGGGGAGGGATCAGGCCCAGTGGTTCACCGGCCCATGGCCCCCGCCCAGACCGGGCGCGCTGGAGATCGCCCGGGTGATGAAGGCTTTGGCCTGGCGCACGGCTTCGAGCAGTGTCTCACCGCGGGCCAGCAGTGCCGTGATGGCCGCCGAGTGCGTGCAGCCCGAGCCGTGGGTGTGAGGTGTGTCGACACGCGTGGCGGCCAGGCGCTCGAACTCGTGGCCGTCGTAGAGCAGGTCAACGGCCTCCTTGCCCGGTAGGTGCCCGCCCTTCAGGAGTACGGCCCCGGGGCCCAGGTCATGCAGCGCCCGGGCGGCGTCGCGCATGCGCGCCTCGCTATCCACACTGCTCCCCAGCAGCGCCGCCGCCTCGTGCAGGTTGGGGGTGATCAGGGACGCTTTGGGAATGAGCTGCTGCTTCAGCGAGGCCACGGCCTCAGGGGCCAGCAAAGGATTCCCATGCTTCGAGATCATCACGGGGTCCACCACGAGCTTGGGGAGCGCGTACTCGTCGACCGCCCAGGCGACCGTCTCAACCAGCTCGACGGAGCCGAGCGCGCCGGTCTTGGCCGCGCCCACATCGAAGTCCTTGGCCACAGCCTCGATCTGTCTCCTGACCAGCTCGAGTGGCAGCAGGTGAACCTCCTGCACGCCCAGCGTATTCTGCGCGGTGATGAGGGTCAAGGCGCTGGTCCCGTACACGCCGAAGCGCTGGAAGGTCTTGAGGTCGGCCTGGATGCCGGCGCCGCCACCGGAGTCGGAGCCCGCAATGGTGAGGGCGGTCGGCCGCCGCGGCAGCATCAGCCTCCCGGCTCGTAGTACGGATTCGTTCCGGCGCTGTGGTCGGTCGTGTCGAGCACCTCGGTGATCTCGGGGATCTCTGCCTTGAGCGTTGCCTCAATACCCTGCTTCAGCGTTACATCGACCATGCCGCATCCCTGGCAACCTCCCTGAAGCCTGAGATAGACCCGGCCGTCTTTTACGTCCATGAGGGCCACGCGGCCTCCGTGCGATGCCACGCCAGGATTGATCTTCTCCTCGAGGATCTGATGCACCCGCGCCGCCAGAGGGTCGTTCAAGAGCGGTGGCTTGTTGGGGTTGTCGAACTTGAAGCCGGCACCCTGGACGCTTTCGACGAAGTCGAGTGAAGCGCCCTGGAGCATCGATGCGCTCTCCTCGTCGATGTAGAAGGCGATACCCTGCTCTTCGACCGCTTGATCCTGCTCGGTCTTGTCCTCCACCGGTACGAAGCGAACGTTATACTCAAAGGCCGCGGGACCGTTCTCGCGCACCTTCACGCGAATGGCCATACCCCTCGCGTCGTTGCTCTCCTGAAGGCTCTTGATCTGCGCGATTGCAGCCTCTGTCACGGTGATCATGGGACCGCTCCTCTCCCCTCAGTCTACACAAGAACGATGGCGCGTCGAGGAGATCGGGTTAGGCCTCGACATCCGACTGGTGCTCGACCACGTCTCCGTAGAAACTGACGTAGTTTGCGAGACCCGCCACCTCTTCGAAGGGGTCTTCGTAGCTCCAGGCAGCATTCTCGGCTCTCTGATCCCCCGAACGGAGTGTCCAGTAGGAGGCCTCGCCTTTGAAGGGACAGAAGGTGTGGTGGTCGGTTCGCTCCATCAAGTCCAGGCGCACGTCTTCTCGCGGGAAGTAGTAAACGGGCTCGTGCGCGGTCTCATACACGCGCAAGGAACGTTTGCTGTCGGCGATCGTTTCGCCATTGAAGACGATCCACACGCGCCGGTGGCTCGGCTGGAGGTCAACTCGGTAGTCTGGGTGCTGGGAAAAGGCCGAGCTTCGCTGTCCCATACGACTTCCTCCGTACTACGACCGCTTAGTTTACTACAGACTCACGCATCGTGACGAACTCCTCTGCGGACGTCGGATGGAGCCCGATCGTTGCATCGAACTCCGCTTTGGTCGCGCGGCACTTGATGGCGATCGCGATTCCCTGGATGATCTCTCCTGCCTCAGGGCCGACCATGTGTGCGCCAACCACGCGCCCGCTTGCGCGGTCGACGATCAGCTTCATCATCGTGGTCTCATCCTGGCCCGTAAGGGTATGTTTGAGTGGCCTGAAACGAGTGCGGAAGATCTCGAGCTCGGTGTAGCGCTCACGCGCCTTCGTCTCGTTGAGGCCGACCGCACCGATCTGTGGCTGGCTGAACACGGCCGAAGCCACGTTTTCGTGATCCGGCTTTGTGGGGCGGTCGTGGAAGAGCGTTTCCGCGAGCGCCATGCCTTCGTGAATTGCCACCGGTGTCAAGTTGATGCGATCGGTCACGTCGCCGATGGCCCAGATGTTGGCCACCGTCGAACGCGAAAACTCGTCTACCACAACGGCGCCCTTCTGATTGAGCTCGACTCCGGCCTCTTCGAGACCGAGGTCTGAGGTGGCTGGCAGGCGTCCCGTCGCGTACATGATCTGGTCCGCCTCCAACTTGCTGCCGTCCGACAGCGTGGCCAGCAGATGGTCATCGGCCTGCTCGATACTTTCTATGTTCAGATCGAAGCGCAGATCGATCTCCTTCTTGCGCATTTCTTCTGCCAGAACCTGGCGCACGTCGTGATCGAACCCCCGCAAGAAGAGCGGTCCTCGGTAGAGCTCAGTTGTCTCAGCTCCGAGCCCGTGAAAGATGGATGCGAACTCGACCGCGATGTATCCCCCACCGACCACGATCACCCGCCGCGGAAGCTGCTTGAGATGGAAGGCTTCGTTGGAGGTGATGGCGTGCTCGATTCCGGGAATCTCGGGCACACTGGGCCAGCTGCCGGTCGCGATGAGGATGTTCTTGGCGGAGAAGGTCCGGTCGCCGATGGCGACCGTATTTTGATCGACGATACGCGCGCGTCCTTCGATCTGCTTCACACCTGACTGGTCCAGGAGCTTGCGATAGACCTCGTTGAGTCGGGCGATCTCGCGATCCTTGTTCCGGATCAAGGTCGCCCAGTCGAAAGACGATTTGCCGACCGTCCAGCCGTAGGCACGGGCATCTTCGAAGTCCTCGGTATAGTGTGACGCGTAGACGAGGAGCTTCTTGGGGATACAGCCGACGTTGACGCACGTCCCGCCCAGGTAACGCTCTTCGGCGATCGCAACGCGCGCGCCCAAGCCGGCCGAAACCCGGCTTGCGCGCACACCGCCCGACCCGGCGCCTATGGTGAAGAGGTCATAGTCGTAGCGTGCCATCGCCACATATATAATTTACCACGAAAGAGCTTGCAGCTTTGGCTCGGAGGCAGGACCATGTGCATCAGCCAGACCTGGGGCAGCCAGCCCGCGGAGCGCCAGCTTCGCTTCCCCTGTGATCTCCACGCAGCGGGCGCAGCCCATGCCTACTATCGCGGGGTGTCCATCGACGCGCCTGCGGGTGTCGTCTTCCGTTGGCTCTGCCAGCTGCGTGTGGCTCCCTACAGCTATGATTGGATCGACAACTGGGGGCGCAGGAGTCCACCGGTTCTGATTGACGGCCTCGAAAATCTGGAGCGCGGCCAGGAGATCATGCGGATCTTCGAGCTGGTCGATTTCGAACCCGAGCGACACTTGACCATTCGCACCAAAGCGAGGGGCCGCTCCACCCGGCTTTTCGGAGACGTGATCGTGAGCTATTTGATCGTGCCAGCGAGCTCCACGCGCTGCCGGCTCCTCGCCAAGCTCCTCGTACAATACCCTCGCGGGGGCCTGGGGCAGCTGCTGCGTTGGCTCCTGCCCTGGGGGGACTTGATCATGATGCGCAGGCAGCTGCTCAACTTGAAACGGCTGGCGGAGGCGTCCAGCCGGGGCATCCCTGCCTAGTTAGCCTGGCGAGCTTCCCGGGCCAGCGTCCCTGTCATCCGTCGAGATCAGGCGCACCGCACGCTCGTAGAAGAGATAATCCCATGCCCAGTTGACGAGTACGAGCAGCCGGTTGCGAAATCCGATCAGCTGTACGAGATGCACGACCAGCCAGAGGACCCATGCCAGGAAGCCATGGAAATGGAAGCGCCCGAGTCGTGCGACCGCCGACCCCCTCCCGATCGTAGCCAGGCTTCCGGGATCCCGGTACGCGAACCGCTCCAGCGGCCGGTTCTGCAAAAGGCGGGCGATGTTGCGGGCCGCTACCTCAGCTTGCTGGATCGCTACGGGAGCCATCATCGGGAGCGGGTATGCAGCCGCCGGTACGTCCGCCACATCCCCGATGACGAAGACGCGCTCGTTCTCTGGGAGCTGTAGCGTCTCCGCGACGCGTATACGCCCGAGGCGATCCTGTGCCAGGCGCAGGCGGTCAGCCAGCGGCGCAGCGCGCGCGCCGGCGGCCCAGATGACGGTGCGAGTCGGTATGCTCTCCCCGCCCTCGAGCTGAACCTTCTCGCCGTCGAAGTGAGTCACCTTCGCGTCAAAGCGCACCTCAACGTGCTTTCGCCGCAGCTCAGCGGATGTCGCGAGCTGCAAGCGCTTCGGAAAGTCAGTAAGCAAACGATCTGTCGCTTCGAGAAGGATTACCCGGACGTCATCGAGGTCGAGCTGAGAATAGTCTTTGGCGAGCACCACAAGGGTCAGCTCTGAGAGCATCCCCGACATCTCGACGCCCGTTGGGCCGCCCCCAACGACCGCGAACGTGAGCCGTGCCCGGCGTACCTCCGGGTCGCTGTCCTGGATCGCAAGCTCGAACTGACGCAGCACCTGATTGCGAATGGCGACGGCCTGCTCGAGGCTCTTCATGCCGAATCCGTTTCTCATGACCGATTCCAGCCCGAAGTAATTCGTTGTACTGCCCATGGCGAGGATGAGATAGTCGTATGGAAGCTCGCCGGACGAGGTCTCTAGCCGGCGGGCGATGAAGTCGATCGCTCGCACCTCCGCCAAGCGAAACTCCGTGTTCTGCTGGCGTCGCAGGATCGCCCGCACGGGGTGCGCGATTGACTCCGGCTCGAGGCCCGCAGTTGCGACCTGGTAGAGCAGAGGCTGGAATAGGTGGTAGTTCCGCCGGTCGATCACGGTCACGCGGACCGGTAATCGGGCCAGGCTTCGCGCCGCGCGCAATCCGCCGAAGCCCGCGCCCACGATCACCACTCGCGGCAGATCCTGCGACATCGTTCCCTCGTGGATGCCCGCGCTGAGCGCGGAGGCTGCCTGAAGTTATCGCATGCCGACGGGAGTGGCAGCACGCGCCACCAGCGCCTGTCGGCGATCCGAGCCAGTCCATCTCCCCGCGCAGGGATCGAGTGGGTTCGCAAGCACATTGGCGCTGATCTAGAGCATGGAGGGATCGTTGACGCGTACGGCCATTTGTGAGCAGACGATTGCGAACGGCACAAGCATCTGAAGGGATCCTGAAAATCACAGTGCGGGGCCGAGAACACGTTGCTGTCGCTCCCGGCTTTTGGAGCACAGAGCCGGCATCGACCGTATGCGCCCCGGATCGCCTGGCGTCACCGAGAGGTCGCAGTTGCGGACACCCACGCCGCACGCGGGAACGTTGGGCGATCGCCGCACGGGCTTTCCGGGCCCACGGTCTGAACCTGCATCTTGCTGCTCAAGAGCAAAGTATCAGTCGTCGAATAGTCATCGAATAGAAATAGTTAGGCCTGTCGCATACCTGACCCGGATTGTGCAGCGGGCTTCGTCTGTTCATGGGGGAACTCTTGCTCTCGATGCTGAAGCGCAAAGCGACGCCCGAAGGCATCACGGCGGTGGTGCTGGAAGAGCGAGGTTTCTCCATGGCTCGGATCGCGCCGGACCTCTCGGGCAGGCCCAGTCTGGAGCTCTGCGTGTTCGAGGACTGCTCCTCTGCGTCTGAGGTGGGCCGCGCGCTGACAAGTTCTGTACGCGCGAACAAGCTAGGGGGAGCGCCCTGTGTTGCTGTCCTACGCTCGGAGCTATACAGCTTGCGACAGATCGACGCGCCGGCGGTCCAGCTCGACGAGATGCGTGAGGCTGCGCGCTGGGCCATCAAGGACCTGATCGATTTCCGGGTGGAAGACGGAGTGGTCGACGTCTTCGGCGTTCCGGCTGCAGCGGGGAAGGCGAAGCGAATCTACGTGGCGGCTACGCCTTCATCGGTCATTCGCGAGGTGGTCGATACGATCGAAGACGCTGGTCTTGCGCTCTTCGCCATTGACATTACCGAGCTCGCCCTACGCAACCTGGCGGTACTTCTTCCAGAAGACAGGCGGGGAATAGCGCTCATGCTCCTCAGCGGTGAATCTGGCGTGCTGACCATCACCCAAAGCGGCAAGCTCTACATGGCGCGGCGTCTGCACTCGGATCTCGAGCTCATCGCCGAGATCGGCGCCTCCGAGCCTTTGGACGACAAGCCCCAGCAGTCGGAGGAAGCGGAACAGCTGCTCAAAAGTCTGCTGCTCGAAACGCAGCGTTCGCTCGATTACTACGAGCATCAGTTGGAGCAGGGACCGGTAGCTGCCTTCGTTCTGGTTCCGGGTCAGGAGCCCCTCTCGGGGCTCCGACGATATCTGTCCGCGAACCTTCTCGTTGAGGTCAGCATGCTGGACATCAACGCGGTTCTCAGATCCAGCGATGAGCTACCGCAGCCCCTGCAAGCGCGCTGCGTGACAGCGATCGGGGGAGCTCTCCGGCCGAGGGATGAAGCGGCATGATGCAGCAGATAAATCTGTATCAGGAGATGTTCCATCGCGAGCAGTCGTGGCTCAACGCTCGGGGCATTCTAATCATCAGCGGAGCGTTAGCGGGCCTCCTGCTACTGCTCTATGGGCAGGCCCTCTTCTCGGCGTGGCTCGATGTGCGGAGCGTTGCCAAGCTGGAACTGCGCAAGGCCGAGCAGGAGCATCGACTCAAGGAGCTCAAGGCTCAGGTTCCAGGCCCGGCAAAGGGCCAGGTGCTCGGGAGAGAAATCGAAGCGCTCAGCAAGGAGGTGCGCGTCAGGGAACGGCTATACGAGGTCATTGTGCCCGGTTCAGGAGGGAATATCGAGGGGTTCTCATCGTATCTGGAGGGCCTCGCCCGTCAGCGGATCCATGGCGTCTGGCTACAAACGATTCGCATCACCGAGGGCGGCGACGACCTCATGCTGGTTGGCCACACGCTCGAACCCGACGGCGTTCCCAGGCTGCTCGAGAAGCTCAGGAGCGAGCCAGCATTCATGGGACGCGACTTCCGTCGGCTGCTCCTCGAACGGGCATCCAAGGAAAGCAACACGGTGAGGTTCACCATTAGCACGCACGAGGGAGCGGGCTAATGCTCGCAGACTACCGTCGGAAGATTCGTGACAGCATGCGCTGGGTGGACGCGCAGCCTCTGCGCCAGCGACTGCTTTTGCTGCTGGCCATCGTGGCGGTCTTCTTACTGCTCTGGGACGCAGTCCTGATGCGCGCATCGGAGCTGCGCGAGGAGCAAGCTGAGTCTGATGCGGAGCTGCTGGAGAAGCAGGTCAAGGCGCTCGAGCTCGAGGCAGAGGCCACGCTCAAGAAGCTGGCGTCGGATCCCAATCTGGAGCGGCGCAAGCGCAAGGTGGAGCTCGAGCGCCAGCTTGCCGAGCTCGACGCTGGCTTCCATGAGCGGACCGCAGATCTGATTCCTCCCTCCGAGATGGTCCGGGTGCTGAAGGAGCTGCTTAGGCGCGAGAGCGGTCTCCAGCTGGTGCGGCTCGAGAGCGTGCCGGCAAGCCCGCTGCTGGCCCCTGACGAGGAGTCGGGGTCGGAGGGGAAGGTCGACTTGGGCTCAGGGCCGATCCGGCTCTTCCGACACGGACTGATACTCGAGCTGAGCGGGGATTATATGAGCGTACTGCGCTACGTCCAGGCGCTCGAGCGGCTTCCCTGGAAGTTCTTCTGGGAGAGTATGAACTACCAGGTCCAACAGTGGCCCACGGGTAAAAT
>SMWZ01000181.1 GCA_004356455.1 Deltaproteobacteria bacterium | reverse complement strand
GGGCCGCAACGTCGAGCTGCTGATCCAGCAGGCCAAGCAGTTTCGACCGCGTCTGGTGTCGGTGGTGCGAGACCAGGACGCGGAGCGCGTGCGCGAGGCCGTAGGCCAGCTCGGAGTCGAGGTGCGGTCCGGAGCGGAGGGCCTACTGGAGGTGGCGCGCGAGCCTGCGGATCTGCTGATCGGCGCGATCGTAGGCCGGGTGGGCCTCGAGCCCACGCTCGAAGCGCTTCGAAAGGGGACCGACGTCGCCTTGGCGAACAAAGAGGTGCTGGTCGTGGCGGGGGAGCTGGTCGTGGCCGAGGCGCAGCGCAGCGGGGCGCGTATCCTTCCCCTCGACTCGGAGCACGTGGCCATCCACCAATGCCTGGCCGGACATTCCCGCGCTGACCTCAAGCGTGTGCTGCTGACGGCCTCGGGCGGACCGTTCCTGCACGCGACGACCAAAGAGATGGATGTGGCGACGCCGGAGCAGGCGCTGGCCCATCCCAACTGGGACATGGGCCGCAAGATCACCATCGACTCGGCCACGCTCATGAACAAGGGCTTCGAGCTGATCGAGGCGCGCTGGCTCTTCGACCTGGAGCCCGAGCAGATGGAGGTGCTGATCCACCCCGAAAGCATCATCCACTCCCTGGTGGAGTACCACGATGGGAGCTGGCTGGCGCAGCTCGGCATTCCCGACATGCGCACGCCCATCGCGTACACTCTGGGCATGCCCCAGAGGCTGCCCCTGCCTGACCTCACCCCCCTGGATCTGGTCGCAACCGGCGCCCTGCACTTCGAGGCGCCCGACCTGACTCGCTTCCCGGCGCTCGCCCTGGCGCGCAACGTGCTCCAGACCGGTGGTACGGCACCGGCGATCCTGAATGCCGCCAACGAGGTGGCGGTCCAAGCCTTCTTGGAGCGTCGACTTCCATTCACGGGGATCGCGGCCGCGGCCGAAAGAGTTCTGGAGGCGGAGGCCCTGGGGCCGGGCCGCGATTTGGATGAGATTCTCGAGGCCGATCGGCGCGCGCGCGAGCGGGCCGCGGCCTGGATCAACGCATGAGCGTATTCGCAGACTACATCGGTCCCTTCCTGCTCCTGCTGGGCGTGCTGGTCTTCATCCACGAGCTCGGCCACTTCATCGTGGCGAAGCTCTTCGGCGTGAAGGTGGAGTGCTTCTCGCTGGGGTTTGGCCGCGCGATCTTCCGACACACAGTGGGCGAGACGGAGTACCGGATCGGGTGGCTGCCGCTCGGAGGCTACGTGAAGATGCTTGGCGAGCTGCCGGGTGAGACCCTGCCGGAGTCGGAGCGCCATCGCAGCTTCAGCGGACAGACGGTTGGGCGACGCATCTCGATCGCGCTGGCTGGCCCGGTCATGAACCTGGTGCTGCCGGTGGTGGTGGTGGCCGGCATGGCAATGTCAGGCCTGCCCAAGGCGACCTCGCTCATCGGGGGCGTTGAGCCCAGCTCGCCCGTCGCGCTCGCGGGCATTGAGCCCGGTGACCGCATCATGGCCATCAACGGCGAGGAGATCTGGCGCTGGGAAGACGTGGTCACGGCCGTGAAGGCGAGCATCCGAAAGCCGCTCCAGCTCGAGGTCGAGCGCGCGGGCGAGCGCCGCACGGTCACGGTGCTTCCCGACCGCGGGCCCAAAGGGAAGGGGATCTGGTTCGGGGCTGAGCACTCGACCGCCATGGCCGTGCTCGCGCTGCCCGATCCCGACGGCATCGCCGCGCGCGCGGGCCTGCGCACGGGCGACCGCGTGCTGGCGGTCAACGGTGAGCCGGTTGCAGATCGCTATGCCTTACTTACCGCTCTCCACTCCGCCCGCGGTCCGCTTGAGCTCGAGGTCGCGCGCCCGATCGACGACGAAAAGGAACGCATCCGCGTCACGCTGCGTGGGGGCCTCGGCGTCTGGAGCCTCATGCGCATGGGGGCCGTGACGCTGGATTTCTCCGTGGTGGTGGTGCATCCGGGCAGCCCGGCCAAGCAGGCGGGTCTGGAGGTCGGTGACATCTTTCTGCGCGTCGACGGCGAAACCGTATCCAGCTTCGAGGCGCTGGCCGAGCGCATTCGCGGCGGCGAGGGTGCGCCCCTGGCGCTGGCCGTGCTGCGCAACGGCCAGGAGATCGAGGTCGAGGTCACGCCCAAGCGCTCCCCGACCAAGCGCAATGGCCAGGTCGAGACCATCTGGGCCATCGGGATCAGCGGAGGGCCACCGCACATCGTGGGCGAGATACGAGAGGAGGTCGTTCGCAATCCGCTGCGGGCTCTCGGTCTGGGCGTCGTGCGGACGGCGGATATCTTCGCGCTCACCCTCGGGGGGATCTGGCAGCTGATCACGGGCCAGATCGGCATGGAGAACCTGGCGGGCCCGATCGGGATCGGGAAGTTCGCCGGCGACTACTTCCGGGAGGAAGGCTGGATGCCTTACCTCAACCTGCTGGCCATCATCAGCGTGAACCTGGCCATTCTGAACCTGCTTCCGATCCCGGTGCTCGACGGTGGTCACATCGTGCTGGCCCTGGCCGAGGTGCTGCGCGGCGGGCCGCTCTCTACGCGTGCACGTGAGGTCGCGCAGACGGTGGGTCTGTCGCTGATCCTGGTGCTGATGGGCTTTGCCTTCTGGAACGACATCATGCGCCACTGGTCGGATTTTGTGGGTTTCTTCAAGGGGCTGACCTAGTGTTCTATTCGGGAAGTTCGCTCGGAGCTCCCGGAACAGTACCCCAGGCCCGATGATTCTCGCTCTCGAGACGGCCACCGAGTTCGGAGGGGTGGCGCTCCTCGAGGGCACTGATTTGATCGCGGAGTGTGAGCTTGAGCCCGGGCAGCACCATGCGCGCGCTCTCTTGGCCGAGCTGGACCAGCTTCTCCGGCGCGCCGGACGCCGGCTGGATGAGGTGGACTGGATCGCGCTCTCGATCGGCCCGGGCTCGTTTACCGGTCTGCGCATCGGCCTGGCCACCGCGCTCGGACTCTGCTTCGGCACGGCGAGAAAGATCGTGCCCGTCCCCACCCTGGCGGCGCTGTCGCTCAACGCGGGCGCTGCGCCTCGGATCGTGCCCATCCTGGACGCTCGCCGAAACCAGATCTACACCGGGCTTTACGCTCCCGAAGCCGTCGAGCTGCGCACGGACCGCGTGTGTGATCCCCGGCCCTGGTTCGAGTCGCTGGCCGAGGAAGGACCGCTCCAGCTGCTGGGGTCTGGCGCGCAGCTCTACCGGGAGATCGCGCTGGAGATCCTGGGCGCGGCGGCGTGCGTGCTGGCGCCGGATCGGGGCCAGCCCCGCGCCTCCAGCGTGGGCCGACTCGCTCTGCGGCTGGCCCGCGAAGGGGCGCCTTGCGCTCCCGAAGCCGTCGAGCTGCGCTACCTGCGGAGGGCGGAGGCGGAGGAGAAAAGGGCGCTGGACACCCTTCCGCGGAACCCATAATCTAGCGAAACTAGGGTCTTTTTCGGGATCCGTCCGACTGGTGTCTGATGAAGTTAATTGGAGCTGACATTCTAGTGCGTTCCCTTCAGGAGGAGGGAGTGGAGATCATCTTCGGGCACCCGGGCGGTGCCGTGCTCGAAGTCTATGATGCGTTCCATCGCCTGCAGATGCGCCACGTGCTGGCGCGTCACGAGCAGGGCGGTGTGCATATGGCGGACGCCTATGCGCGTGCCACGGGTCGCTGCGGTGTGGCGGTGGTGACCTCGGGCCCCGGCGTCACGAACGCGCTCACCGGACTCGCCACGGCCAACACCGATTCGATCCCGCTGGTGCTGTTCACGGGTCAGGTTCCGACGCCCATGATCGGAAACGATGCCTTCCAGGAAGCGGACAACATGGGTCTCACGCGACCCGTCACCAAACACAACTACCTGGTGAAGGACCCGCGAGACCTGGCCCGGATCATCAAGGAGGCCTTCCATATCGCGACCACCGGCCGCCCGGGCCCCGTGGTGGTGGATCTGCCGAAGGACGTGAGCAAAGCCACGGCCGATTACCACTACCCTTCGGAGGTGAAGCTCGAGCACTACCAGCCGCGCTCCGAGGCACACTGGGGCCAGGTCAAGAAGGCCATGTCGCTCATCCTCCGCGGGCGCCGGCCCGTCGTCTACTTCGGGGGAGGTGTGATCCTCTCCGGCGCGAGCGCGGAGCTCTTGCAGTTCTGTGAGCGGCTCGGCGCGCCGGTCACCTATACGCTGATGGGGATCGGCGGCATTCCGGGCAACCATCGCCTGTCCCTAGGGATGCTGGGGATGCACGGCACCTACCGTGCCAACATGGCGGTCGACCAGGCGGACGTGCTGATCGCGATCGGCGCGCGCTTCGATGATCGCGTGACCGGGAAAGTCGACGAGTTCAGCCAGAACTCGAAAAAGATCCATATCGACATCGATCCCACCTCCATCCGCAAGAGCGTCTACGTCGATATTCCGATCGTGGGAGACGTGAAGAACTGCCTGCAGAAGTTCCTCAAGCTCACGGAGAGCGAGCCGAAGCTCGACCGCTACCCGGAGCACCTGCGCGAGTGGTGGGGCCAGATCGACGAGTGGGATCGCGAGCATCCTATCGGCTACGCCCAGCGGTCCGAAGGCCCGATCCTGCCGCAGTTCGTGATCGACAAGGTGTATCAGCTCACGCAGGGAAAGGCCGTGGTGACGACCGACGTGGGTCAGCACCAGATGTGGGCGGCGCAGTACTACCACACCCAGCGGCCGAACAACTGGATTACTTCCGGGGGGCTGGGGACGATGGGCTATGGCCTACCCGCGTGCATCGGAGCCCAATTCGGTCGTCCAAACGACACCGTCATTTGTATTACCAGTGAAGGCTCCTTCCACATGTGCATTCAGGAACTCTCCGTGGCGGTCGAGCACAACCTGCCGATCAAGGTGGTCCTCATCAACAACGGCTGCCTCGGGATGGTCCGCCAGTGGCAAGAGATCTACTACGACAAGCGCTACTCCGAGATCGACCTGGCCGGGAGTCCCGACTGGGTGAAGCTGGCCGAAGCCTATGGCGCCCTCGGGCTGCGCGCGACGCGTCCCGATGAGGTGGAGTCGGTGTTGGAGAAGGGCTTCGCGAGCAAGCGCCCCGTCATCATGGACTTCATCTGTGCTCCGGAGGAGAACTGCTACCCGATGGTTCCATCGGGCGCGCCCTCCTCCAAGATGCTCCACTCGGCTCCCGATCGAGGCTGACCCGTGGAGCACACGATCAGCGTCCGCGTCCGTAACGAGTTCGGCGTGCTATCGCGCGTAGCCGGGCTCTTCTCTGCGCGCGGCTACAACATCGACAGCCTCTGCGTGGGCGAGACTCTGGATCCGAAGGTATCTCAGATCACGCTGGTCACACACGGCGACGACGAGACGATCGAGCAGATCGTGAAGCAGCTCTACAAGCTGATCGACGTGATCAAGGTGCTCGATCATCCGGGAGATGCCTACGTCGCGCGGGAGCTCGCCTTGTTCAAGGTGCGTACGCTGCCTGAGTCGCGGGCGGAGGTGATGCGTATTGCCGAGATCTTCCGCGGGAAGATCGTCGATGTGTCGCCGGACTCTTTTGCCATCGCGATAACGGGCAGTTCGGGCAAGATCCGTGCGCTGTCCGATCTGCTGCGCCCGCTGGGGCTCGAAGACGTGATCCGCAGCGGGCGAATCGCCGTCCCGCGTGGGATTTGATCAGAGGTACCTCTTTATGATGAAAATTTTCTACGACAAGGATGCGGACCTGGCCCGGCTCGCGGGAAAGACCGTGGCCATCCTGGGCTACGGCAGCCAGGGTCACGCTCATGCGCTGAACCTGCGCGACAGCGGGATCGATGTGTTGGTGGGCCTGCGCCCGGAATCGTCGAGCTGGGCCAAGGCCGAGGCGGAGAAGCTCAAGGTCCTGCCGCTGGCCGACGCTAGCGCAGCCGGGGACGTGGTGATGATGACCCTGCCCGACGAGACCATGGCCCAGATCTACGAGAGTGAGATCGCACCCAACCTCAAGCAGGGGAACTACCTGGCCGTGGCGCATGGCTTCAATCTGCACTTTGGCTGCATCACGCCTCCGGAGGGGGTGAGTACCTTCCTGGTTGCGCCCAAGGGGCCCGGACACATCGTGCGAGACCTCTACACCAAGGGCGCTGGCGTACCCTGCCTGGTAGCCGTAGATCGCGACCCGTCGGGCGACACGTTGGAAGTCGGGCTGGCCTACGCCAAGGGCATCGGCGGTGGACGGGCCGGAATCCTGGAGACGTCTATCCGCGAGGAGACCGAGACCGACCTCTTCGGCGAGCAGGCCGTGCTCTGCGGCGGCCTCACCGCGCTGATGCAGGCGGGCTATGAGACGTTGGTGGACGCGGGCTACGCGCCGGAGATGGCCTACTTTGAGTGCATCCACGAGCTGAAGCTGATCATCGACTTCATCTATGAGGGTGGGATCTCGAACATGCGCTACACGATCTCCAATACGGCCCAGTATGGCGACGTTACCCGCGGACCGCGCGTGATCGACGCCCGGGTGCGGGAGGAGATGAAGCGCATCCTCAGCGAGATCCAGTCGGGTCAGTTCGCGCGCGAATGGTTGCTCGAGACCCAGGCGGGCAAGCCCGTCTTCAAGGCGCTCACGCGTCAGGGTGAAGAGCATCCGCTCGAGGAAGTCGGTCACAGGCTGCGCGAGCTCATGCCCTGGCTGTCGGAGCGCAAGCTCGTCGATAAGACCCGCAACTAGTGTCCTGTTCCGGGAGTTCCGACGCAGTTCTCGTGGCCGAGGCGCCGCGCTCGCAAGGCGCGCGAGCGAGGCGAATCCGTAGCTTCGGCGAGCGAGTGCAACGCCGCGAGCGCGGATGCAGCGGGCGCCGAGAATGCGAGCGAACTTCCGGTACAGGACACTAGAGAGGCTGGACCTTGGCTGTCCCACGAGAGCTCCAATCCGCGATTGCGCCGCAGGCGTATCCGGCCTCCGCCGTGCTGGCCGCGGTCGGGCTGCTGGCGCTGGGGCTTGGCTGGAGCTGGCCCGCCCTGGGGGCCCTGGGGCTGGCGCTTGCGAACCTGGCCTTCTTCCGCAACCCGAGCCGGGTTATCCCGCAGGGGGATCGGCAGGTGGTGTCGCCCGCGGACGGGCGCGTGGTGGAGGTCACGAAGCTCGACGATCCCGACGAGTTCGTCGGGCCGGCCTGGCGCATCGCGATCTTCCTCTCGGTTTTCGACGTACACATCAACCGGGCCCCGTTCTCGGGCAGGGTCAGGGCCGTCCGGCGTCGGGGTGGCCGCTTCCTCGCCGCTTTCCGCAGCGATGCCTCGGAGCATAACGTGCAGCTGCGCCTGGACCTGGAGGGGCCCGACGGGACGCGCATCGGCGTGTCTCAGATCACGGGGCTGATCGCCCGACGTATCGTCTGCCACGCGAGCGAGGGCGGCACCCTGGAGCGCGGCGAGCCCTACGGTCTGATCTGCTACGGCTCCCGCGCCGAGGTGTATCTTCCCATACGGAGCGAGATCGCCGTACGGCCCGGGGACCGGGTGCGCGGCGGAGCGACGATTCTCGCGGAGGTTCCAGCGTGAGCGCCAGAGAACGCATACGCGCGCGACGGCGGCGGGCGCGGTCGAGCGACCGGGGGCGGGCGATCTACCTGCTGCCGAACTTGATCACCAGCGCCAGCCTGCTGCTGGGCTTCTGGTCGATCGTGATGTCGATCGACCAGCGCTTCGAGCGCGCAGCGCTGTTCATTGTGCTGGCCGGCGTCTGCGACATTTTCGACGGCTACGTGGCGCGCGCAACGCGCTCGACCAGTCCGTTCGGGGTCGAGTACGACTCGATCACGGACATGGTCTCGTTCGGGATCGCGCCGGCGCTGTTGGTCTACAACTGGGTGCTGGCGCCGCTCGGGCATCGGGCCTGGTTGATCGGGGCGCTCTTCGCCCTGTGCGCGGCCCTGCGTCTGGCCCGCTTCAACGTGCACGTCAACGAGAGCGATCGCTACCACGGCATCCCCAGCACTGCCGCGGGTGCATTCGTGGCCGCCACGGTCTGGTTCATGGGCTGGCTCGGCTTGACGCCGCCGTTCTCTCCGGTCCTGAGCCTGGTGCTCACGATCGGGTTCGCGACCGTGGCGGTGCTCATGGTCAGCGCCGTGCCCTATCCGAGCTGGAAGATGGTCCACATCACGCGCCGCCACCCCTTCACGACACTCGTCGCACTCGTGCTGGGTCTGGTGACCATTCTCCTGCACCACGAGCCCATGCTCTTTGCAATCGGGCTCCTGTTTATTGCGTCCGGGCCCGCGCTCTGGTTGATCGACCGGCGCCGCGCTCCGCAGGCGGTCGCGGCCGAGCCCACCGAGTCAACCGCGCGACCCACAAAGGGGCCCCCGCGGGAGCCCACGGGCCATGTCGGATAAACGCGTACTCATCTTCGACACCACGCTGCGCGACGGTGAGCAGGCGCCGGGCTGCAGCATGAATCTGGAGGAGAAGCTGGTCCTGGCCAGACAGCTTGCGAAGCTCGGCGTGGACGTGATCGAGGCGGGCTTTCCGATCGCATCGGACGGCGATTTCGAGGCCGTGCGCCTGATCGCGCAGGAGGTGCGCGGGCCCATCATCTGCGGGCTGGCACGCAGCTCCACTGGCGATATCGACCGGGCCTGGGAGGCGCTGCGCGACGGCGAGCGCACGCGCATCCACACCTTCATTGCGACCTCTGAGATCCACATGCGGGACAAGCTGAAGATGGGGCCGGAGCGGGTACTCGAGGAGGTAGGACGCGCCGTCGAGCGCGCGCGTGGCTACTGCGAGGACGTCGAGTTCTCGGCCGAAGACGCCACGCGCTCCGACTGGGATTACCTGGTGCGCGTGTACAAGCGCGCGATCGAGGCGGGGGCGACGACGCTCAACGTGCCCGATACGGTCGGCTACACCATGCCCCAGGAGTTCGCCGAGCTGATCCGCTATCTGCGCCAGCATGTCTCGAGCAGCGACGATGTTCGCTTCTCCGTGCACTGCCACGACGATCTGGGCCTCTCGGTGGCCAACTCTCTGGCCGCGATCCGGTCCGGCGCCCGCCAGGTCGAGTGCACCGTGAACGGGATCGGAGAGCGGGCGGGCAACACCTCGATGGAGGAGGTCGCGATGGCCCTGAAGACGCGCTGCGAGTACTTTGACGGCTGCGACACCGGCATCGTGACGAAGGAGATCTACTCATCGAGCCGGTTACTCTCGCAGATCATAGGCATCACGGTGCCGCCCAACAAAGCCGTGGTGGGCGATAACGCCTTCGCGCACGAGGCCGGTATCCACCAGCACGGCGTGCTGTCCAACCGGCTCACCTACGAGATCATGACGCCGGAGTCGGTAGGTCGGGGAGCGACTGAGCTGGTGCTGGGCAAGCACTCCGGGCGCCACGCGCTGGCCGAGCGCCTGCGTGAGCTTGGCTTCGATCCCGAGAAGATCGACTTCGAAGCAATCTTCAAGCGCTTCAAGGAGCTGGCCGATGCCAAGAAGACCGTCTACAACGAAGACATCGAGGCGCTCGTGACCGACCAGCTCCTGCGCGTGGGGGAGCACTACAAGCTCGACAACATCTCGGTCGTGTGCGGGACCTTCGTGACCCCCACCGCGACCGTGGAGATGTCGGTGGACGGCGAGGCGCGGAAGACGGCCAAGCTGGGCGATGGGCCGGTCGACGCGGTATACAAGGCGATCACGGAGATCACCCAGACCAAGTCACGCCTGCTGCGCTACCACGTGAACGCCATCACCAGCGGGATGGATGCCCAGGGCGAGGTGGCGGTCACGTTGGAGGAGGACGGCGTGCGCGTGATCGGCCAGGGGGCGGACACCGACATCCTCGTAGCCAGCGCACGGGCCTACATCCACGCCCTCAACAAGCTCTACCAGCGTCGGAGTACCGGAACACTTACCTCCCTCGGAGGAATCTGAGCGAGAGCCCGCCATGGCGCGTGTACTGCTTTTGCCCGGCGACGGGATCGGGCCCGAGGTCACGGAGGAAGCGCGCCAGGTGCTGGTGCGCGTGGCGCCCGACCTGGAGCTGCAGGAGGGTCGGATCGGTGGCTGCGCGATCGATGCCGATGGCACGCCGCTCTCCGAAGCCAGCCTGGCGAAGGCGCGCGCTTGCGGGCTGGTCTTGCTCGGCGCGGTCGGCGGTCCGAAGTGGGACGGGCTCGCGCCCGAACAGCGCCCCGAGAAGGGGCTGCTGCGCATCCGCAAGGAGCTGGGCCTGTTCGCGAACCTGCGGCCCGCGCGCGTGCTCGATGCACTGGCCGACGCAAGCCCTCTGCGGCGTGAGGCCGTAGCCGGAGTCGACTTGATCGTCGTGCGTGAGCTCACGGGCGGCATCTACTACGGAGAGCCGCGTGGCCGTTCCGATGAGGATGGCGCCCGTCGGGCTCTGAACACCATGGTGTACGATGAGGACGAGGTGGCGCGCATCGCTCGCGTGGCCTTCGAGATCGCGAAGGGCCGCCGCAAGCGGGTGACGAACATCCATAAGGCGAACGTGCTCGAGGTGTGCCAGCTCTGGAACGAGGTGGTTGAGGAGGTGGCGCGCGACTATCCCGAGGTGGAGCTGGAGCACCAGCTGGTGGACAGCGCCGCCATGCTGCTGCTGCGCGACGCGGCCCGGTTTGACGTGCTTCTCTGCCCGAACCTCTTTGGCGACATCCTGTCGGATGAGGCGGCGATGCTGACGGGCTCGCTGGGCATGCTGGCCTCGGCCAGCCTGGGCGCGCCCGGGCGGGGACTCTTCGAGCCCGTCCACGGCAGCGCACCGGACATCGCCGGTCAGGACAAGGCCAACCCGCTCGGCGCCATCCTGAGCGTGGCGATGCTGCTCGAGCACGGTCTGGCCCGGTCCAGGGAAGCCGAGCGCGTGCGGCAGGCAGTGGAGCAAGTGCTCGACCAGGGCTACCGCACTCCAGACCTGGTGCGGGGCCCGCAGGGGCTGGGGGTGGGTACGAGGGAGATGGGCAAGCGCGTGCGCGAGGCGCTGGGCTGATGGCGCAAAGCGGCCTGCGGATCGCGCTGCTCGGCGCGACCGGCGCGGTGGGCAGGGAGATCCTGGCGCAGCTGGAGGAGCGGGACTTCCCGGTGGGCTCGTTGCGCGCCTTCGCGTCAGAGGCATCCGAGGGGGCGGAGGTGGAGCTCAGGGGCGAGCAGATCCGGGTCGAGGCCCTTACGACGCCCGCCCTGCTCGACAGCGACCTGATCCTGTGTGCGGCGCCAGGTGTGCTGCGGGGTCGGCTCGAGGAGATCGCGCGCAATCGAACCTTTCTGGTGGACGTGAGCGGAGCCCTCGAACTCGACCCCGAGGTTCCCCTTCACCTGCTCGGCTGCTCGCCTCGGGGCGCGAACGAGGAGGGCACGCGTTGGCTCGCGATCCCGCGCGGCGTGGTTGCAGGGCTCGGCATCACGCTCTCACCTCTGAGCCAGCAGGTGGGCCTCGAGCGGGTGACGGCGCTCACACTGGAGTCAGCCTCGGGTGCGGGAAGGGCCGGGGCGTCAGAGCTCGCCAATCAGACCGCCCAGCTGCTGAATGCCATGCTGGGCGAGGTGGGCGAGCCCGAGGTTTTCCCGCGTGCGCTGGCCTTCGACTGTCTGCCCCTGGTGGGCGAGCGACTCGAGGGTGAGGAGAGCTCCGAGGAACGTCGCCTGCGCCACGTGTTGCGCCGGCTGCTGGCGGCGCCGGGCCTGCCCATCGAGGTGACCCGCGTGCGCGTGCCCATCTTCGGTGGGAGCCTCGCCTGTGTGCATGTGGAGCTCTCGGGGGAGCTGGGACTCGACGGCGCGCGGGCCTTGTGGGAGAAGCAGCCTGGAGTGGAAGTTTTGGACGAAAAACAGTGGCCAACTCCCCGAAATTCAATGGGAACTGACGTTATCCATCTGGGGAGGATTCGGACCGATGAGGGGGGCCGCAAGCTCGCCTTCGTACTCGCGCTGGACGACCTGCGGCGGGGCTCCGCGCTGGCCGCGGTGGCGGCGGCGGAGAGGCTCTTTCGTTTGAGCTGAACCATGCTCCGCTTCCGCCTGAGGCTCGAGTACGACGGCGCAGACTTTGAGGGCTGGCAGGTCCAGGCGCACGCACGCACGGTGCAGGGCGTGGTCGAGGCCGGCCTGGCCGAGGTACTGCGCACGAGCGTGCGCATCTACGCCGCCGGGCGCACCGATGCTGGCGTGCACGCGCGGGGCCAGGTGGCGCACTTCGACGCTGCGACGCGTCTCGGCCCGGCCGAGCTGGGCAAGGCTCTGAACGCCGTGCTCCCGCCCGACGTCGCGGCGCGGGCGCTGCATGAGGTTGCGCCCGACTTCGATGCGCGCCGCGACGCCATCTCTAAACGCTACGTCTACCGCATTCTGCTACGCCCGGTGGCGAGCCCTTTGCGCCGAAGGTGGTGCTGGCACATCCGGGGGCCGCTCGACCTGGGCGCCATGCGCGAGGCCAGCGATGTGCTCAAGGGCACGCACGACTTTGCGGCCTTTCGTGGCGCCCCCGGCGGCCCTCCGGCGGATGAGGAGACGCGTCGCACCCTGGACCTGCTGCACGTGGAGCGGCGGGCGGATGAGGTGGAGATCGCAGCCGAGGCCCGCAGCTTCCTGCGCTATATGGTGCGCAACCTGGTCGGCACCCTGGTCGATGTGGGGCGGGATCGGCTCTCCCCGGGCGCTTTGGCTGAGCTGCTGGCCTCCCGCCAGCGGAGCCTCGCTGGTCCTACGGCGCCTGCCCATGGTCTCTGCCTCGAGCAGATCCGCTATCCGGACTAGCGGGCCCCAGGCGCGGGCGGCCGCGCCCACCCGCCCCTGGCTCGGCTTCGCCTCGCTGCGCGCAGCGCTGGGGCGCCGCTTGCAGCCACTACTGCCATGGGCTATTTCAAGGCCCGCGCAAACCGCGCCTCGGAGGCGAGGATGACGACGCCTGTGCGGCTCACCCGGAGTACCCGTCCCCAGGACGTGGAGCGTGTGTGGTTTGTCGTTGATGCGAAGGGCAAGATTCTGGGCCGGCTGGCGAGCCAGGTCGCCCAGGTCCTGCGCGGTAAGCATAAGCCCACCTTCACGCCCCATGTGGATGGGGGAGACTTCGTTGTGGTCGTGAACGCCGGCCAGGTCGAGCTCACAGGGCGTAAGCGCGAGAACAAGGTGTACTATCGCCATACCGGGTATCCTGGCGGGATCCGTTCGATCACCGCGGGCCGGCTGCTCGAGACCCGGCCGGAGCGCGCCATAGAGCAGGCGGTGAGGGGCATGCTGCCGAAGGGTCGGCTGGGCCGCCGCATGCTGCGCAAGCTCAAGGTCTACGCTAGGGCCGAGCATCCGCACGCCGCGCAGAAGCCGGAGCGGCTGGAGATCAGGGCATGACGCAACCCACCGCGAACCGCTTCATGGCGACCGGTCGCCGCAAGACGGCTGTCGCGCGCGTGACCCTCGAACCCGGCAGCGGCAGCATCGTGGTGAACAAACGCCCGCTCGAGGATTACTTCCCACGGCACGACTTACGTCAGATGCTGCAGCAGCCGCTTGAAGCGGTGAATGGGATGGGCCAGTTCGATCTGCACGTGACGGTGCACGGCGGCGGCATCGCGGGTCAGGCGGGTGCCACGCGGCATGGTCTGGCTCGCGCGCTCGAGAAGTGGAACCCCGAGCTGCGTGCAGCCCTCAAGCGTGGCGGGTTCCTCACACGCGACTCGCGCATCAAGGAGCGCAAGAAGTACGGGCAAAAGGGCGCGCGGGCGCGCTTCCAGTTCAGCAAGCGCTAATCCCCACTCAGCGTGCGCGTCACGGCGATCATCCCGGCCCGCTACGCGTCCACCCGCTTTCCGGGCAAGCCGCTCGTACTGCTGGCCGGCAAGCCCATGATCCTGCACGTGGCCGAGCGCGTGGAGGCGGCGCGGCAGCAGGGAATTCTGGATCGCCTGCTGGTCGCCACCGATGACGAGCGCATCGAACGCACCGTTCGCGAGGCCGGCTTCGAGGTGCGTATGACGTCTCCGGATCACCCGACAGGCACCGATCGCCTGGCCGAGGTGGCGCGCGGGCTGGACGATGAGCTGCTGCTGAACGTGCAGGGGGACGAGCCCCTGATCGACGCGGAGATACTGGCGGCCTTGATCGCGCCATTGCGAGAGGATCCCGAGCTCCCCATGGGCACGCTCAAGACCGAGTTCGAGCGCCCCCAGGACCGCTTCGACCCCAACCGCGGCAAGGTCGTGGTGGACGAGCGGGAGCGAGCACTCACCTTCACCCGGCTACCCATCATCGAGGACGTCCCGCCCGATCAGCGTTACTTCAACCGAGCGCGGGTGGAGGCGGAGCACGCTCGACGGGGGCTCCACGTCTATAGCGACGTCGGCGTCTACGCCTACCGGCGCGAATTCCTGCTCCGCTTCGCGTCCCTGGCGCAAACCCCCTTCGAGAAGGGGGAACGGCTGGAGCAGCTGCGTGCGCTGGAGCACGGCTACCCCATCTCCGTTCCAACCGTCTCCCACCGCGCGCTCGAGGTCGATACGCCGGAGGATCTGAGCCGCGTAGAGGCCGTATTGGCCGCAAAGAAGCACTCCTAGCCGTCCCGCTCTTTACGAACCTCGGCCCTTTCATTACTTGTTGACTCCCGAGATGAAGCGCCCCACCAAGTTCATTTTCGTCACCGGGGGGGTCATCTCTTCTCTCGGGAAGGGGCTCTCCTCCGCGAGCATCGGTGCGCTGCTTGAGTCCCGCGGTTTGAAGGTCAGCTTCCTCAAGCTCGACCCCTATCTGAACGTGGACCCCGGCACCATGAATCCGTATCAGCACGGCGAGGTGTACGTCACGGATGACGGCGCCGAGACGGACCTGGACCTGGGCCACTACGAGCGCTTCACCTCGGTCCGCCTCTCGTGCAAGAACAACCTGACCGCCGGGCGGGTCTACGAGCGGGTGCTGCAGCGTGAGCGGGACGGGAAGTACCTGGGCGCTACGGTGCAGGTGATCCCGCATGTGACGGACACCATCAAGGAGCATGTCCGCGAGCTGGGCGAGGGGACCGACCTCCTGATCGTCGAGGTGGGTGGCACGGTGGGCGACATCGAGTCGCTGCCCTTCCTGGAGGCGATCCGCCAGCTGCGCCCGGACCTGGGGCGTGAGAACACGCTCTACGTGCACATCGCGCTCGTGCCCTACATCGTGAGCGCCGGCGAGCTCAAAACAAAACCAGTTCAGCACAGCGTGAAGGAGCTGCGCTCGATCGGCATCGCACCCGACATCGTGATCTGCCGTACCGACCGTTTCCTCCCGCGCTCAGTCAAGGCCAAGATCGCGCTCTTCTGCAGCGTGGAGGAGGAGGCGGTGATCACGGCCAAGGACGTGGAGACCGTCTACGAGCTGCCCCTGGTGCTGCACGGCGAGGGGCTCGACGAGGTTATCGTGAGCCGGCTCAACATCTGGACCGGCGATCCCTCGTTGCAGCAATGGGAGAGCGTGGTCGCGACCATCAAGAACCCGGACAGCCGCGTGCGGATCGCGATGGTGGGCAAATACGTAGAGCTGACGGAGTCCTACAAGAGCCTCAACGAGGCCCTGACACACGGCGGGATCGCAAACGGGGTGGGAGTCGACATCGAGTACGTAGACTCCGAGAAGCTCGAGGGGGGCTCGCTGGATGCGCTGGCGGGCGTGGACGGGGTACTCGTCCCGCATGGTTTCGGCGCGCGTGGGGCAGAGGGCAAGGTGCTCACGGTCGGCTACGCGCGGGAGCAGGAGATCCCCTACTTCGGGATTTGCTACGGCATGCAGTGTGCGGTGGTGGAGTTCGCGCGCAACCGCGCGAGCCTCGACGGAGCGAGCTCCACCGAGATCGACGCCGCGACCCCCCATCCAGTGATCGACTTTCTGCCGGACCAGCGGGCGCAAACGGAGACGGGGGGTAGTATGCGGCTGGGCGCCTACCCCTGTCGGATTGTGCCCAAGACCCTGGCGGCCGAGGTCTACCGCCAGAGCGAGATCTCCGAACGGCACCGCCATCGCTATGAGTTCAACCCGGAGTACCGCGAGCGGTTGGAGGCGGCAGGGCTCGTGGTTTCGGGCGCCTCTCCCGACGGACGCCTGGTGGAGATGATCGAGTTGCCGGATCACCCCTGGTTCCTGGGCTGCCAGTTTCATCCGGAGTTCAAATCCTCTCCCTTCTCGCCGCATCCGCTCTTCCGCAGCTTCGTAGGCGCGGCGCTGAAGCGGAAGCAGCGGGCTCGGTCCTCCTCGTAACGCCAGGGGCCGGGGGGGCCGGGATGCTGCCCGAGCGGATCGAGGACTGGACGGAGCGCACGATCGTCTGCTTCGGGGCCCATCCCGACGACGACCTGCACGCTGCCGGGACCTTCGCGCGGCTGGTCGCGGCCGGGAACCGCGTCCACCTCGTCATGTACACCAACGACGACAAGGGCTCGCGTGACCGCAGCATGACCGGGACCCGGCTCAGGCAGATTCGGCAGGCCGAGCAGGCGACGGCCGCGCATGCGCTCGGCATTGCCGCTGAGCAGCTGCACTGGATGGGTCATGGCGATGGCGAGCTCGAGTACGTGGACCGGCGCCAGCTCTGTCGTGAGGCCACCGCGGTCCTGCGCCGCCTGCGTCCGGATGCGGTCTTCTCGTTCGACCCGGGAGCGCGCTTCGAGCAGTGGCACAAGAGCGATCACCGAAGCGCGGCCCAGAATACGGCGGATGCGATCCGGGCCGCGCGCTGGCACCTCTACTTCCCCGAGCTGCTGGACGAAGGGCTCGAGCCGCACGAGGTCGCCGTCTGCTTCTTCTTCGAGAGCCACGAGCCGGACTACTTTGTTGATATCGCGGCTACGATCGAGCAGAAGATCGAGGCCTTCTGCTCCCACGTCTCGCAGTTCGGCCGCCGCCTACACCGCTACGAGCCCGAGCTCCACCCCGACGATCGCACCGCCTTCGAGCGCGACATCCGAGGCTACTGTGCCCACGTCGGCGAGCCCCACGGCCTGGCCTTCGCCGAGGCCTTCCGCCGCCTGCCCGATCCTTGAACTCGCCCGGTCCGTGCCCTATATGAGGAATCCAGTGGGCGATTAACTCAGCGGTAGAGTGCTACCTTCACACG
>SMWZ01000180.1 GCA_004356455.1 Deltaproteobacteria bacterium | reverse complement strand
TCGTCGCCGAAGAGCTCGCGCTTCAGCGTGGGTCCGAGCACCGCCGTCATCGATCCCCGGCGGGGGTCGCCCGGCGGCAGGAACGCACCCTGCCCGACCTCGAACTTCCACACCTCGGGCACGTCGGAGGTCACGCCATAGACGAACACGCTGCGACCTCGACCGTTCCCCTCCACGCGCGCCTGTCCCATTGCAAGAGGCACGACTTTCTTCACTCCCCACAGACGCTTGAGCGCCTCAGAGTCGTCGAGCGTGAGCTTGTGCGTGGTACCGCCGAACACTCCGGGCAGCCCGGAGGTCTCGGTCTTGCCGGGGTTGATCGCCAGCACATTGGTTCCGAACTGGGTGAATTCCGTGATCAGGTAGCGTCGCGTGCCCTCTCCGATCGAGGTGAGCAGGATGACCGCAGTGATGCCAATCGCGATGCCGAGCATGGACAGGAACGAGCGCAGACGGTGCCCGCGCAGGGCGCCGAAACCGATCCGAAAGTAGTCGGCTGGATCCATCGGACTACCTGCCCGCCAGCGCCGCGACGGGGTCGAGGCGCGCCGCGCGGCGGGCCGGCAGCACGCCGAAGATCGCTCCGATCAAGACGGAGAGCCCGAACGCCGCGGCCGTGGCCCACAGCGGCGCAGAGGCCGGGAACGCGGGGAAGGTCATGACCAGCGCCCGCACGGCCGCCCAGCCGAAGAGCAGGCCCAGCAGCCCGCCTCCGGTCGCCAGCAGGATCGCCTCCACCAAGAAGACGGCCAGGATCTGAGGGTTCCCCGCCCCCACCGCCTTGAGCAGGCCCACCTCTGCCGTACGTTCCGAGACCGAAACCAGCATCAGGTTCATGATCCCGATCCCCGCCACCGAGAGCGAGATGGCCGCGACGCCCCCCAGCGCCAGCGTAAGCACGGTGAGAATGGAGGAGAGCGAGGACACGATGGACTCCTGCGTGATGCAGGTCACGTCCTCCTCGTCGTGCCGCTCGGTCAGAATCGCGACAGCGCGCGGGCAGGTGCCGTCCACATCACTGTACGTGGTCGTCTTGAGCAGGATGCGAAAGAGCGACGTACGGTTGAACATGCGCATGCCCGTGGCCACGGGCACGAGCACGAGGTCGTCCATGTTGAGACCCACCTGGGTGCCACGCGCCTCCAGTACACCGATTACGCGCATGCGCCAGTCGCCGATGCGTACCACGCGACCGATGGCGTTCTGGTTGGGGAAGAGCTCGTCCTCCACCTTGGCGCCGAGCACGATGACCTGCCCGCCGCGCGCGATATCCCCCGGCGGCAGGAAGCGGCCGGACGCCATGCTGAGCCCGCGGATCCGCAGCAGCTCGTGCGTGGAGCCCAGCACGACCACCTGACGGCGACGCTCCCGGTGGGCGACCGTCTCGTTGCCGATCAGGACGGGGGCGAGCGCGCTCAGCTGCCGCATGCCGCGCTCTAGCGCGCGAGCATCCTCGAGCGTCAGATCGTTGGGGACACCGCCCACGCCCGGAAACGAGCCCGTGGTCTCGTTCTTGCCGGGGATGAGGATCACCAGGTTGCTGCCCAGCGATGCAAACTGCCCGGTAACGTAGCGGCGGGCGCCCTCCCCCAGCGCCGTGAGCATGACCACGGCCGCGACGCCGATGGCGACCCCGAGCAGGCTCAGCAGGCTGCGTAGACGGTGGCGAACGAGTGCCGTGGATGCGAAGTGAACGAGGTCGGCGGGCCTCACCGCGCCGCCTCTGGGACGACTATAGCCGGAGCTCGATTGGCCAGGTCCGCACCCGTCACGCGCCGCTCGATGCGGCCGTCCGCCATCACGACCACACGCTCCGCGCGGCTGGCGATGGCCGGATCATGCGTCACAACGACGAGGGTCAGCCCCTCCGCGTTCATGTGCTCGATCACCTCCATCACCTGGCGTCCGGCGACGCTGTCCAGGTTGCCCGTGGGCTCGTCGGCCAGGAGCACACGCGGACGCATGACGGTCGCACGCGCGATCGCCACCCGCTGGCATTCACCACCGGACAGCTCCGACGGGCGATGCTCGGCCCGCTGGCGCAGCCCGACGGCCTCGAGTGCCACGCCCACTCGCTCGAGCCGTTCCGCGCGCGGAACTCCCGCGAAGACCATGGGGAAGGCTACGTTCTCCGCGGCGCTCAGGCGTGGAACCAGATGAAAGGTCTGGAACACGAAGCCGAGCTTGTGGCGGCGAATCTGCGAGAGCTCCGCATCCGACAGGGCTCCCACGTCTTGACCCTCCAGGCGGTAGCTACCTGAGCTGGGCCGATCCAGACAGCCCATGATGTTGAGCAGGGTCGACTTGCCGGAGCCCGAGGGCCCCATCACCGCGACGTAGTCACCGGCCTCGATAGTCTCCGACACGTCGTTGAGGGCGTGCAGGGGCTGCCCCCCCATCATGTAGGTGCGGTACACGCGCTCGAGCTTGATCATGGACGATACTCGATCTCCTCGACCTCGACGTGCGCGCCCGCTTTCACCTCGACCCGATCGAGCGTCGTCACGACCCGATGGCCCTCCTCGACGCCCGAAACGACCTCGGCGTAGTCCCAGTTCTTGAGACCGACCTCCACCGACTGCTCCACCAGGCGGCCATCATTGGCCAGCAGCACCCTGTTTCCCTCGAGCAGCGCGGAGGTGGGAAGACGCAGCACTCGGTCCCGTACCTCAAGAATCACCTCCACGTCTGCCGAGGTGCCGGGGAGGAGCTTCGACGCCAGCTCCTTGTCGTCGAGCTCCACCTCGATCTCGACGGTGCGATTCTGGGCCTCGATGTCCAGGACATAGGGGGCCACCCGCACCACTTCGCCCGAGAACTCCTGCCCGGGGTAGGAGTCGATGGTGACCTTCGCGCGCTGGCCCGCTCGAATTGCGGCTGAATCGACTTCGTCCATGGGCGCACTGACATACAGCGAGCTGGGGTCGATCAGATCAATCACGGCAGGAGCGGTGAGCATTGGCGGCGAGGGGGTAATCCACTCCCCGACCTCAACCGCCACCTCGGCGATCACGCCCGCGAAGGGCGCGTGGAGCATCATCTTCTCGAGCTCGACCTGGGTCACGGCGATCTGGGCGCTCGCCTTCTCCACGTCGGCGTTGGCCGCGTCGCATTGAGCGTTCCCCGACGCATAAGAGCTCTGGAGCTTATCCAGTACATCGACGGATACGATGTTCTTCTCCGCCAGTTTGCGGTTGCGTTTGAGCTCCCGGTGTGCACGATCGCGCGCGATGCAGGCCACGCCCCGCTGGGCCTCGGCCGCGCGCAGGCTCTGCTCAGAGAGGCGCAGCTGGGCACGCTGAGCGGCGTCGTCCAAGCGCAGGAGCAGAGCTCCGTGCTCGACCGCATCTCCCTCGCGAGCTGCGATCTCCACCACGCGGCCGCCAACCTCGGAGGAGAGACCCGCACGCCGCCGGGCTTTGATCGTCCCGGCCTTGGTATTGGTGACGGTGGATTCGACCGGGCCCCACTCCACACGCACCGCTTTCACGGGAATGGTCTCGGGCGCGAGCACGGTAAGCCGCAGCAGGACCGCACTCATAACCACCACAGCCGCAGAGATGAGGAGCGACCTTCGCATGGGATCTCCACGAGGGAACCTAACGCAGATCCCTGGAGAAGGGTGGCACCACTCGCAGGGGCCTGGGAGAATGTGCCAGCTGACGCGGGAGGAAGCTTTTGTCGTTCCTGGAAGAGCCGGCGCGCACGACGCCGGTCAAGTACGAAACCGAGGTCCTGGTCGTGGGAGGCGGCTCCGCGGGCGTGGCGGCCGCGGTCGCGGCTGCGCGCAATGGCGCCGAGGTGATGCTGGTGGAGCGTTACGGCTACCTCGGAGGGCTCGCGACGGGCGGTCTCATCATCTTGCTGCTGACGCTCGACGATGGGCGCGGGCGACAGGCGGTGAGCGGCCTTGCCAGGAGACTATCGAGCGCATGGCCCGCCGTAACGCGGCCCACTTCCCGCCCGCCAGCGAGTGGGGAAGCGATGACCCGGAACGAGTACGCCGTGATCAGCGCTGGGGGCTGGTTTGGGGACACGGGCCGCACCCGGGTGCGCACACGAGAGCGAGCGGGTGCTGCCGCAGGCTTCAGGGCCAGTACGTGCTGCGGCGTGAGGACATGGACCAGACCTTCGACGCTGCGGTGGCGCTGACCGGACACTGGACCAGGTACCGCTCCCTATACCAGATCCCGTATCGCTGCCTGCTCCCGGCGGAGCTGCCCAACCTGCTGGTGGCGGGACGCTGCATCTCGGTGGACCCCCGCGTGCACCATGCCACCAAGGAGATTCCGGCCTGTATGGCGACCGGCGAGGCGGCGGGAGTCGCTGCGGCCCTCGCCGTGCGCACCGGCATCGACCCCCCAAGCTAGAGGTCACGCGGATCCGCGAACGCCTGCTCGCAGCCGGCGCGATCCTGTCGCTCGAGACCTAGCCCCTGGGCGCGTCTGGAGGCGACTTCTTGCCGAGCGAGCGGTCGAGAGAGACCGCGAACGAGCGGTAGTCCGCAGCGAAAACCGCGGCCCAGCGGAAGGCGCGATAGGGGAAAGTCACGAAGGTCTTGGCGGGCGACCATTTAAACACCAGAGCGGGGAAAGCGCTGGCGAGTCTGCGCCGGCCCTGACGACCCGGGGCCGCCTGGAACGTCGCCGGCGCGCGCGGGGTCTGGCTGCGAGTGGTCTTCTTGCGTGCGCTCTTGCGGGGCGAGGTCTTGCGCCGCGCCGGCTTTCGCACCGCTGTCTTACGCCGGGTCGGGTCACGACGAGTTGCCATCTTAGGGTCCCCCTGCTTGCATCGCTTTCGCGCCTGCCCCCTATCGGACATAGTTGGGGCGACTTGAGAACCGGAGTGGATCGGGGGCCACCCCAACGGAGAGGGCACGCCAAGCTCGATGGCGGAGGCGGTCATCCGCGTACACGCCTGACCGGATCTGGACCTATTCCTTTGGCTTCCGCAGATGAGCAAGTACGGTCTTCAGCAGATCACGACGGCTGATCGGCTTGGTCGCGAAGTCGTCACAGCCCGCCTCCAGACAGCGCTCGCGATCGCCTTTCATGGCGTGGGCCGTCAGCGCGACGATCGGGAGGTCGCAGCCCGCCTCGCGCAGTCGGCGGGTCGCTTCGTATCCATCCATCACCGGCATCTGCATATCCATCAGGATCAGATCGAAGGGTTCGCCCAGGTCACGGGCCGCAAGCGCGACCTGAAGACCCACCTCTCCATTCTCGGCAAGAGTCACATCAAAGCCGGACTTCTTGAGCGTGAGCGAGATCAGGCGGCGGTTATCCTCGCCGTCCTCGACCAGCAGGATCTGTGCTCTCGGTCCCGAATCCTTCACGACGTCCAGGAACGCCATCGTCGAGCCGGGATCGCTCGGCAGCACGAACGGCTGGATGCCCTGCACCGAGGGATCATCGAACATCTCGGCACCCGCAATCGCGCCGGCCTGAATCGTGAGCCTGAAGGTGCTGCCCTCGCCCTCGACGCTCTCCACGGTGATATCGCCCCCCAGCAGTCGGGCCAGCTGGCGCGAGATCGTGAGTCCCAATCCTGTCCCGCCGAACTCGCGCGTAGTCGAGGCGTCGGCCTGCGAGAACGACTCGAAGATTCTGGACATGGCCTCCGAGGAGAGACCCCGGCCGGTATCCACGACGGCGAAGCAGAGGAGCCGACCCTCCCCCTCGCCCTCCAGCTGCACCCTCATCTTGACCGAGCCTTTCTCGGTGAATTTGATCGCGTTGCCGACGAGATTCATCAGAATCTGGCGCAGCCGTGTTGGATCCGTCTCGATCTTGCTCGGGATCTGGTCGACGTAGATCACCTCGAAGCGGATGCCCTTCTCCTCGGCCGCGCCACGCATCACCGACTCGATGTCGGCTATGACCTCACACGGGGATGTCGAGATATGCTCGACCTCGATCTTGCCCGCTTCGATCTTCGAGAGGTCGAGGATGTCGGTCAGGATGCGCATCAGGTGCTGACCGTTGCGCTTCAGCGTGCGCAGCGCTTCGATACGGCGCGTCGGCGCGCGGGCAAGATCACCGTCCTCGAGCAGGAGCTCGGTGTAGCCCAGGATCGCGGTCATGGGGGTGCGGAGCTCATGGCTCATGTTGGCGAGGAACTCGCTCTTGACCCGGGTGGCGGCTTCAGCGCGCTTCTTGGCCTGGCGCAGCGCCTCGGCGGCCTGGGCCGTTAATCCCGTGTTCGCGCGTAGCTCATCCGCCTCCCGACGAGCCTCCTCGACCTCACGGCGCAGCTGCTCCCTCACCGCCTGCTCGCCACGAACTCGTTCGAACTCGCGGTTACGCAGATCCCCAACGGTGCGGCGCAGGGACTGGAGCTCCTTTATGAGCTCCTCCTTGGATTTCTCGTGATCCTGGATGGTCGTTTCTCCCACCACTTCGCAAGCTGAGCCGTATCCTGAATCGGCAAATTTCCTGCGCTTCTAGAGCACGCGGCGTAGCCGGCGGGATGACAGGTCGTGCCCCTTGGGGACAGCGATGAACGTCTATGCGCGGGCGTGCCGCGGGCGTCCACTCAAGTACGCCCGCACACCC
>SMWZ01000022.1 GCA_004356455.1 Deltaproteobacteria bacterium | reverse complement strand
CTACTAGTGTGGTATCGGCGAGCTCAGCTCGCCTGCGCGCGCACCGGACTTCGTCGGCGCCCTACGGCATCGCGGCGGCTTTGGTCTCCACCAGCTCGATCAGGTCGCCCATCGCGAAGTGGAAGTCCAGGATGTGCGTGCCCAGGAATCCCGGATCGAAGAGGATGTGGTCGAACGGGATCAGGTTCTCGCGCTCGTCGTTCGGATCCGTGGGAGGCACGCGGATCTCGAGGTAGCTGGCATTGAGGTCGTCCTTGACGCACTCGCCGGCGTAGAAGTCCTCGTACTTGACGAAGGGCGTGCCATAGCCCGGATCCGGCGTCACGTTGAAGATGGTCTGGTTGCTAGAGGTAGGGAGATATGCGCCCTGGAACACGCCTTCCCCTCCGGCAAGCGCCGCCGGGTTCGTGCAGGCCCGGTCGAAGGTGTTGGGGTCGGAGGGCGCGTTGGAGCCGCCTTCGGGCGCAAAGCCCTCGGCGTAGGTGCGGTAGGCGATCGCGCAGCCCGTCTCTGCATCGGAGGTACAGAGCGGGATGTCCTGGAAGGTGCCTCCCACCGTGCCTCCCTGAGGCACGGTCACGCTGCCGCCGATCAGCAGGGCCACGATCAGCTGGCTGCGCAGCCCAGGTGAGGGGTCGATCTCCTCCTGAATCAGGCGGGTCGTCATGAAGGTGCCCTGGGAGTGGCCCATGATGACGAAGTTGCGACCGTTGTTGTGCTCGGCCAGGTAGTGATCCCAGGCGGCCTTCACGTCGCGGTAGGCAAGGTCGAGGAGCTCCTGGGCGTTGGGAGTACCAAAGCTCGGGAGCGTGATCTGCCGGTAGAGCGGCGCAAAGATTCGGCACGAGTTGTTCAAGCGCGCCGCTTGACCGAGCAGGGGGTCGAGCTCGAGGCTTAGGTCCGAGAAATCGGTGTGGTTCCCGATCGGCCCAAAGAGGTCGACCGTGGGGTAGACGTAGAAGCAATCGTAGGGGTGGTCCTCGCTGCCCACGTGCGTCTCGAGCTCGGTCGAGTTGGCGTCGGGCAGGATCTTGGTCGCGTCGAGACTGTTCACGAAGCATTGGTTCACGGCCATGCCCGGCTTGCAGAGCCAGCGTGTGTCGCTCTCGTAGGCAAGCGTGCACTCGGGACAGTCACAGCTCCCGTTCGGCAGGCCGTCATCGAAGAGGTCGCAGTCATGCTTCAGGCCGTCGGTCGCATTCACCAGCTTGCAGAACTCACACTCGACCGCGGCGTCGACGAAGTCCCGCAGCTCAGGGAGGCTGGCATTCGGGTCAAAGAACGGAAATGCCGCTGCCACGTGGCCCAGCCCGTCACACTTGCTGGAGATCTTGTCGAGGAGCTTCGTATCGCAGGCCTTGGCGATCTTGCCATCGGCATCGGGCTGGGAGGTCGTGGGATCATTCGGATCCGATTGCAGGCAGAGCCTTACGAGATCGCGCGCGCTGTCGAGCTGTCCCGCTGACAGCTTGCCCTTGAGGCCATCCTTCTTGCACTTGTTGAACACCTTCCACTTGCTGTCGAAGCATTTCTTGGCCTGCTTCATCACGTCCTGCTGGCACTTGGAGATGGGCTTGCTGCTCTTGATCGACGTGTCCAGGTCGGTGCCAAAGATCGCGTGAACGAGTGAGATCTCGCGCTCGATCGCGTTCGCGCCGAGAGCGTCCGGGGCGATCCCGTTCGGGTCCACGCCGAAGCCCGGGGCGGGACCCGTGCAGTCGCTCGACACCTTCCCAGCGAGCTTGGTCCTAGCTTTTTCGACCTTGCCCTTGTTGTCGGCGGTGAGGCACTGCTCGATGGTCAGGCCAGCGAGCTTGCCCTTGGCGCCGTCCTTGATGCAGCCACAGATGGTCTTGCCCTGCGCCTTGGCAACGGCGGCGACATTTTTGTTGATCGTCACCACACACTTCTGCTCGGCCTTCGAGAGCACTCCGTTGGGATCGTCCAGGGCCCGGGCGTGAGGGGGGACCAGCGTGATCGAAGCCAGTAGCATTGCAGCCGAGATGAGAGCGAGGGGGATCCCTGCGGCCATTTGCGAATCTCCTCTGATGCGTGGTGTACTCTACTACCTTACTAGCAACAGGGGTGTTGGGTCCATGACGGAGATCAACGGCGGACGCATCGCGGCACGGCAGCTCAAGGCGGCGGGCGTGGACACCCTGTTTGGCGTCGTCGCGGGGCCGATGATCGAGATCTTCGCAGGCGCCCAGCAGGAGGGACTCAAGGTCGTGGGCTGCCGTCACGAGATGAACGCGGCCTTCATGGCCTCCGCCTGGGGCTACCTCAAGCGCAAGCCGGGCGTGGTCGTGGCGGGCTCGGGCCCGGGCATGACCAATACCGTGACCCCGATGTACGTGGCCACCGCCAGCGCCATGCCGCTAGTCGTGCTCGGGGGCTCGAGCTATGGCTCCACTCATCGTCTCGGCGGCTTCCAGGAGGCCGACCAGGTCGCCTTCGCGACGCCCGGCTGCAAGTGGACCGGCCAGGTGGACAGCACGGAGCGTATCCCGGAGCTGCTGCACCTGGCGCTGGGCCGCGCCACCAACGGCCGACCCGGTGCGGTGTATCTCGACTTTCCCGGTCACCACGTACGCCGGCGCCTGGCGGAGGAGGACGTGCGGCTACGTCTCTCCACCCCCGAGATTACACGGCCCCACCCCGACCCGGCAGCGCTCCAGCGCGTCGCCGACCTGCTCGCCAACGCGCAGCGGCCACTGATCGTCGTTGGCAAGGGCGCGGCCTGGGCAGATGCTGGCGCGCCGCTGGAGCGGCTCGTTAACCTGGGCATCCCCTACGTGACGTCGCCGATGGGCCGCGGGGTGATTCCGGATGACAACCCGCACTTCATGAACTCCGCGCGCTCGGCCGCGCTCAAGAGCGCGGACGCGATCCTGATGGTGGGAGCGCGCTTCAATTGGATGTTCCAGTTTGGCCGTCCGCCGCGCTACCGCGAAGATGTGCGCATCGCTCAGATCGACATCGAGCCCGAGGAGATGTACAGCGCGGCGGAGATCGAGCTCGGCATCGTGGCGGACGCGGCCGTGGCGGCGGAGCAGCTCTGCGATGCCCTGCAAGCTCGAAAGCTGGCGACCGCGAGCACGAGCTGGCTGGCGGAGCTCGGGCAGCAGCGCGAAAGAAACGAGGCAACGCTTCAGAAGGAAATGGGCCTCGACTCGGTTCCGATCAATCCGCATCGCCTGGTGCGCGAGATCCGCGACGTGGTCGGCCGCGACGTGACGCTCTCCGTCGACGGTGAGACCATCATGGGCATCTCCCGCATGGTCCTGCCGGGCTATCACGCCCGCTCCCAGCTAAGCGCCGGCACCACCGGCTGCATGGGCACGGGCGTGCCCTACGCCATCGGCGCTGCGCTGGCGCGGCCCGACCGGCCATCGGTCGCGGTGCTGGGGGACTACGCCTTCGGCGCCGCCGGCATGGAGGTGGAGACCGCGGCACGCATCGGCGCCAAGGTCGTGTTCGTGGTTGCCAACAACGAGGGGATCGCAGGCCATCTCATCCAGGACCATATGCTGCCACCGGGCTCACCGCGCATCGCGAGCCTCCTGCCCGCGCACTACGAGAAAATGGTCGAGATGGTGGATGGTCACGCGGAGCGGGTCGAGAGGCCGGAGCAGATCCGGCCGGCGCTGGAGCGCGCGCTGGCGGCGGACCGCGTGGCTCTCGTGCATGTCCTCATCGATCCCAAGGCCACGCGGGCCAGCGGTGGAACCTACCTGCAGTAGCCGCAGCAAAGGAGTGAAGATGGCTATGCCACTCGAGGGAATCCGGGTCATCGACTGGACCATCTGGCAGCAGGGTCCGATCTGCTCAACGATGTTGGGCGATCTCGGGGCCGAGGTGATCAAGCTCGAGGAGCGCAAGAACGGCGACCCGGGGCGTGGCATTCTTGGAATGGCCGGCGTTAGCGCAGACGATCGGCCCAACTTTTACTTCGAGGCCTGCAACCGTAACAAGATGAGCGTTACGCTGGACCTGAGCAAGCCCGAAGCACGCGAGATCGTTTACGGGCTGGTGGTGAAAGCAGACGTATTCGTGCAGAACTTCCGCAAGGGGGTCGCGGGCCGCCTGGGCCTGGACTACGCGGTTCTGCGTAAACACAACCCGAAGCTGATCTACGCCAGTGCCACGGGCTACGGTCCCGAGGGGCCGGACAGCGCCGAGCCCTCCTTCGACCACCTGGGCCTGGCGCGTTCGGGAATCATGCAGGCCATCGGCGAGCCCGAGATGGAGCCGCTCGGGATCGCGGGCGGCGTGGCGGATCAGATGGGCGGCATCATGCTCGCCTACGGGGTGCTGGCCGCGCTGGTCGCGCGCGAGCGGCTGGGCGTCGGCCAAGAGGTGGACGCGTCGCACCTGGGCAGCATGCTCATGCTGCAGGGGCTCAATGTGTCGGCCAAGCTGATGATGGGCTGGTTGCTGCCGAGGACCACGCGCAAGACCTCGGGCAACCCGCTCTGGAACATCTACCGTTGCAAGGACGACCAGTGGATCGCGCTGGCCATGCTGCAGCCGGATCGCTACTGGGCAGACTTCTGTCGCGCTCTGGGCCACCCCGAGCTGGGCAGCGACGAGCGTTACCAGGACGTCCCCTCACGTGCAAAGCGCGCCGCGGAGATCATCGAGATCTTCGATCAGGTCTTTGCCACGAAGCCGCGCGCGGAGTGGCTCGAAATCCTGCGCCGCAGCGAAGGCGACTTCATCTACACAAGGCTGAACAGCGTGGGGGACCTGCCCGAAGATCCGCAGGTGCGCGCGAACAACTACACGATAGACTTCGAGCATCCCAAGTACGGAACCATCCAGATGGTCGGGATGCCCGTGCGCCTGAGCGAGACGCCGGGTAGCGTACGCGCCCCGGCGCCCGAGCTCGGCCAGCATACCGAGCAGATTCTCGTCGACCTGCTCGACTACGACCGGGATCGGATCGCGAATCTGAGAAGGCAAGAGGTCATCTAGCAGACCAGCAGGCGGACTCACTGCGAACATATGCGCTTCAAAGAGAAAATCGTAGTCGTCACGGGAGCCGCATCCGGCTTCGGTGAAGCCATTGCGAAGAGCTTCGGAGCCGAGGGCGCAAGCGTCGTGGTCGCCGACGTGAACGAGGTGGGTGGCAAGCGAGTGACGTCCCAGCTCGAGCAAGCGGGCGCACGGGCGCTCTTCGTGCGGACAGATGTGTCCCGCGCCGAGGACGTGCGGGCCATGATCGAGGCCGCGGTCTCGACCTTCGGCGGGCTGGACGTGCTGGTGAACAACGCCGGCTTCTGCCATCGCGCCATGCCCCTGTGGGAGCTGCCGGAAGAGGACTACGAGCGCGTCTTTGCGACCAACACCAAGGGCGTGTACCTGGGAGCGAAGTACGGTATCCCCGCGCTGCGTGAGCGCGGAGGCGGCGTGATCATCAACACCGCCTCCATCGGCGCCGTGGCCCCCCGACCCGGCGTCACCGCCTACAACGCCACCAAGGGCGCGGTCATCACCATGACGCGGGGTCTGGCCGTAGAGCTGGCGCCGTTCAAGATCCGGGTGAACGCCGTGAACCCCGTCGCCGCGGCAACCAACTTCATGAAGGGCGCGCTGGGCATGGACTCCCTGCCGGATGACGTCCGGAAGACACTCGCCGCGGGCATTCCGCTCGGGCGACTCACGGAGCCCAGTGACGTGGCCGCGGCCGTGCTCTACCTGGCCTCCGAGGATGCCTCTTTCCTGACCGGGGTCTGCCTGGACATTGACGGCGGCCGCAGCATCTCCTGAGCGGCCGGCGAGGAGAACCAGCATGCAAGAGCTCGAGAACAAGGTTGCAGTCGTGACCGGGGGGGCCAGTGGCATCGGCCGCGGCATCGCGCGGGCCCTGGCCGCGGCAGGCACCCACGTGGTGGTCGCGGACGTCGAAGGCGGCCCGGCCAAAGCGGTCGCGGCGGAGCTTGAGCAGAAGGGCATCCGCAGCCTCGCGATCGACTGCGACGTCACCGAGCGCGCATCCGTCGAGGCACTGGCGGATCGCGCCTGGAAGGAGTTCGGCCGGGTCGACTTGCTCTGCAACAACGCGGGCGTGGGCGCCGCCGGGCCCCTCACGGAGACCCCGCCGCATAACGCCGAGTGGGTGTTCGCGGTGAACGTGTTCGGGGTCTTTAACGGCTGCTCGGTCTTCGTGCCGCGCATGTGCGAGAGCGGAGGCCCCGGCCACATCCTGAACACCGGCTCGGAGCACAGCATCGGCATCCCCTTTGCCGGCATGGGCATCTACACCGCCACCAAGCACGCCGTGCTCGGCCTCTCCGACGTGCTGCGGCGCGAGCTCGAGCCCGTCGGGATCGGCGTGAGCATCCTCTGCCCCGGCGTGGTGCGCACTGAGATCTGGAACGCGGGCCGCAACCGGCAGGAGCAGTTCGGCGGGGCGCAGCAGTCGCCGGAGGAGTTCCGGAACTTCGTGGCGGAAGGCATGGATCCCGACGAGGTGGGCCGCATCACCGTGGCTGGGATTCGACGCGGCGACTTCTACATCCTGAGCCACCCCGAGATCCGGCCCATCGTCGAAGCCCGCTACCAGGAGCTACTCGCCGCGTTCGACAAGCAGTCCTAGTGGAATCAGGCGTCCTCGCCCGTCGCCTCCGTGCTGAGCTTCCACAGCCGCTCCGCGTCGAGGTCGCTGGTGAGCTCGGGCTTGAGCGGGGTCTGCTTGAGACCCATGAAGTAGGCACCCGTGAGGCCCTCGACCTCGGGTGAGCTGCAGAGGTAGACCAAGCCAGCTGCGCCCTTCCTGGCCGAGCGCACAAACGGCTTGGCCAGCTTGAGCGCCACCTTGGCCAGAAAATGCGTGTTCTGTGCGAACCCCGTTCCCGTAAAGCCCGGCGGGGTGACGCAGTTAACCGTGACGCCGCTCTTCTGGACCCGGCGCGTAAGCTCCCGGGTAAAGAGAATATTGGCCAGCTTCGACTGAGCGTACTGGCGCATCGGCCCATAGGACCGCTCCGCGTTAGAGTCCTCGAAGTCGAAGCCCCCCTTGGCCCAGGTGTAGGCGTCGGAGCACACGTTGATGATCCGGGCCGGGGCGCTCTGCTTGATCCGGGCGAGCAGGCGCAGCGTGAGAGTGAAATAGGCCAGGTGGTTCAGGGCGAAGGTCATCTCGAAGCCGTCCACCGACTCCTGGCGCCCCAACCCGAAGATGGCCCCCGCGTTGTTCAGGAGCACGTCGAGGGGCTCGCCCGTGGCCAGGAACTCGGCCGCGACTCCACGCACCTCGCGCTGCGAGCTGAGATCACCGATCAAGAGCTGGATATCGCCGTTCCCGGTCTCGGCTTCGATCTCGCGCGCCACGCGCTCGGCCCTGGGCCGGTTGCGACAGACCAGATGCAGCCGGGCCCCCATGCGTGCGAGCTCGCCGGCGGCCACCCGCCCGAGGCCATTTGTAGCCCCGGTGATCATGACGACCTTTCCGGCCAGGCTTCGATCATCCCGCGCCATCTACAGACCTCCTGGGCCCCAGATATATCACGTATGCGATGATGGCAGCCCGGGGCTGCTGCAGGAGATCTCATGCTATCGCGAGACCGCATCGAGGCCGGGTTCGAGCGCTGGGCGCGCTTCATCTTTCGCTACCGCTGGGCCACGATCATCATCACCGTGGCTCTGTCTTGCGGCGTCATCACGCAGCTCCCGAAGCTCGAGCTCGAGACGAGCACCGAGGGCTTCCTGCACGCCGACGATCCGATCCTGCTGATCTACAACGATTTCCGAGACCAGTTCCAGCGTGACGACCGCGCACTGATCGCCATCAAGACGGACCATGTCTTCGATTTAGCCTTCCTGGCCAAGCTCAGGGACTTCCACGAGGCACTCGAGAGCGAGGTTCCCCAGCTCCACGAGGTCGACAGCCTGATCAATGCGCGCAACACGCGCGGAGAGGGTGACGAGTTGATCGTGGAAGACCTGCTCGAGGACTGGCCGCAGGACGAAGCAGCGCTCCAGCGGATCAAGCAGTTCGCACTCCAGAATCAGCTCTACCCCAACCTGCTCCTCTCGGAGGACCTGCGCTACACCACGGTCTCGGTCCGGCTCGACACCTACTCCTCCCTGGGAGAGGAGGCGGAGCTCGCGGGCTTCGACGACGAGGACGAGTTCACCGGAGACACCGAGAAGCAGCGGCGTTACCTGACCGGGAAGGAGAACAACGCGATCATGGCCGTCGTGCGCGAGGTCATGGCTCGTTTCGAGGGACCGGGCTTCGAGCTGCACATGGCGGGCGGACCGGTCTTTACCGAACGCATTGGCGCCGGCGTAAGCGGCGATATGCAGCGCTTCCTATTGCTGGCCATCGTCATATCGGGCGTGCTCCTCTTCATCGTGTTCCGACGTCTATCGGGGACTTTCATTCCCCTTGTCGTCGTCGTGCTCTCCCTGCTGACGACGCTCGGCCTGGTCCCGATACTGGGCTTCGTGCTCCATGTCCCCACGCAGATCCTCCCGGCCTTCCTGCTCTCGGTGGGGATCGGGGACTCCGTACACATTCTCACCATCTTCTATCAACGCCTGAGGCGCGGTGCAGGCAAGGAGGACGCGCTCGCCTTCGCGTTGGGTCACTCGGGTCTTGCCGTCGTCATGACGAGCGCCACCACCGCGGGTGCGCTCATGTCCTTCATTGCCGCGGAGCTCGCCCCGATCTCCGTCCTGGGGATCCTGGCCCCGATCGGCGTCATGCTGGCGCTGGTCTACACCCTGACGCTACTGCCCGCGCTGCTGGCGGTCACCCGCCTGCGAGAGGAACGCGGCATCGCGCCCGCACGACTGCCGACTCTGGAGCGACTATTGACCAGGTTCGGCGATGTTTCGACGGGTCATCCCTGGAAGGTGATCATCGCTTCCTCGGCCGTCCTGGTGCTGGCGGCCGTAGGCGCAGCCCAGCTGCGCTTCTCTCAGAACCCCTTGAACTGGTTCCGCGAGGGCGACGCGATTCGCATCGACACCCTTCTGATCAACGACGAGCTCAAGGGCGCGGTCAACCTGGAGGTGCTCTTCGATACCGGCAAGGAGAACGGTCTGTATGATCCCGGTCTGCTGAGCAAGCTGGACCAGATAAAGCAGCTGAACAAGGAAATCGAGCAGGGCGATCTCTACATCGGCAAGACCGTCTCGCTGGTCGACATTCTGAAGGAGATCAATCAGGCGCTGAACGAGAACCGCGCCGAGTTCTACTCGATCCCGCAGAACCGGCTCCTGGTCGCCCAGGAGCTGCTGCTCTTCGAGAACAGTGGGAGCGACGATCTCGAGGACGTCGTAGATTCTCAGTTCAGCGTAGCCCGCATGACTCTCAAGGCCCCCTGGACCGACGCCATCGACTATCCCGATTTCATCGACATGCTCGAGCAACGCTACCGGGAGATCGTGGGTGACGCTGCGAGCGTCACCATCACGGGCCTGGTGCCTTTGCTGGGCCGAACCTTCGAGGCCGTGATCTCGAGCATGGCGCGCTCGTACGTGATCGCGTTCCTGGTGATCACACCCCTCATGATCTTGCTCCTGACCAGCGTCAAGTGGGGACTGATCAGCATGATCCCGAATCTGGCCCCGATCCTGATCACGCTGGGGGTGATGGGCTGGTTCGACTTTCCCCTGGACATGTTCACGCTGCTGATCGGCAGCATCGCCATCGGTTTGGCGGTCGACGACACGATCCACTTCATGCATAACTTCCAGCGCTACTACGAGCGCATGGGTAACGCGCGGGAGGCCGTGCACGAGACGCTGAGGACGACGGGGCTTGCCATGCTCTTCACCACGCTCGTGCTCTGCTCGGGGTTTTTGGTTTTCATGTTCGGAGACATGCAGAGCACGTTCAACTTCGGCTTCCTGGCCAGCTTTGCCCTGGCCACGGCCTTCCTTGCCGACGTGACCCTCGCCCCCGCCCTGATGATGCTAGTCACGCGCCGCGAGCAGCATCGAGCCAGCCAGGAGCCCCAGGCAGACGAGGAACCCCAACGGGCCGCCGGGAACCCCTGACCTCGAGCCACTGACCGGACGGCGGTTTCAGCGCGCGTCGACGTAGATGGGCGAGGACCAGGCGCGCTCCTCGATCCGCACGAGGCAATCGTCCGAGAAGTCGGTGCGGTAGCCCCCATAGCAGGGCCTGACCTCGACACAGCGACCCACCTCATCGTACTTGCAGCGTAGCTGACCCGCGTTGACCGAGGCGCTGGCCTCCTCGATGGCTCGTACGTAGTAGACGGTGTCGCGGCCAAGGGCCGCAAAGTCCGGATCCTCGAACTGGACCACGCAGCCCGCCTGGCTGGGCTTACAGGGGAAGACCCGCCAGGGATCCTCGATCAGGCCCGCCACCGGCTCTCCCGCCGAGATTTGGGGCTGGATGCGAACGACCTCGATGCGCGTGATCAGCTTGCGCTCGTCGGAGGGGTTGTAGCACTCACCCTTGCAAAGCTTCTGGAGTCGCTCGCTGCTGAGCGCCGTCGTGCTGTAGTCCGGACAGCCGGGCTTCTGCTTGAAGGCCCCTACAGCCCTAACCTCAAAGCGAGGGGCCCGCTGCATGACCGTCACTCCCCCCATCGGGACATCGGGTCCATCCGCGTTCAGCAGGTTGAACCAGAGCAGGATGCGGTCTCCGCTGGTGCCGTAGATCTCCTTGCGCTTGAGCGCGTCCCAGATCTCTTTGCGGCTGCGCCCGTCCGCGTGCACGGCGGCCAGACCGCCTGTCATGAAGAAGGATGCCTGTCGCTCCGCCTCCAGAGTGAAGAAGCCGCGTGAGAAATCGGTGGGGTCCACCGTCGTCGCGCGGGGCTCAGGAGCGGCGGGCGCGCCGCCGGCCAGACGCCGCTGCCAGGTCTCGTCACGGCCTCCCCTGCTCTCGGTGGTGGCCCTGCGGTCGAACTCCTTGTAGCCGGTGCCCGGGCGTGCGCTGTGGTTGTCACTCGAGGCAATGAAGCCGAAGCGGAAACGCTTGGGCTCGCCGGGCTCATCGAAGTTGGAGATCGCGAGCGCATACTGGGCCGAGCCACCGGGGCGGTAGTTGAAGGAGGGCAGGAAGCAGTCCTTACACTGGCCCGAGTCAAGCCACTCCTCGAAGCGGACTCCGGGAACGGCCCAGTGACCCGCCACGGAACCTGCCAGGTAGTTGCGCCGGGCCTCCGCGGCCCGGGACTCACATTCGGCGGCATCGGTTTCCGATTTCAGGCAACGCGCCTGAATGATCTGCCCCGCCCGCCAGCAGCTCGGCAGATAGTCCCGGGTCGGCTCCGGACAGTAAGGTTGGCCCGCCTTATCGAAATGGACCCCGCGCCAGTCGCGGTACTCCTCCGAGTTGCCGTGGCCGGACATGATCTCGAAGATGCCCTGCTTCTCGGGGTCGTTCTCGGCCGCGGTCAGCTGCTTGTCGAGGGTGATCCCGGGCGGGGAGTAAAAGCCCCAGGTATTGCCGTGCGGTATCACGAGCACGTCGAAGCCCCACTGATCCAGCTTCCTGAAAAGCTCCCCCGGTGTTGCGGCAGACTCGTAGCAATTCGCATCGAGCTCGCGGGAGCTCACGTCGGGCTCGCAGAGCGGGGGCACCCGTAGCTCCTGCATGAACTCGATAAAGTTGTAGTAACGCTGCCGCTGCGGGAAATCGAGCAGCGGCAGCACGCGCGGCATGCGCTGAACCCCGCCCCGTAGCCCCGACGTGGCGAGGCCCGCGGCTCCGATCACGCGACTGGGGACTTCGTTTTCCTCCAGTCCCAGAAAGATCACGTTCTTGTGCCCGTAGTGGTCCTCCGGAGAGCGTCCGACCTGGCTCCACTCCCAGCCCAGGAACGCCGTCACGTCCGGATTCTCAACGTCGCCCGCCACGGCGTTGCACTGACGGATCATGTCCTTGGTCTCCTGCCAGCGGCGCGGCGTGCTCGCCTCGGCGTGGTCGTTGATGGACCAGAAGTCCAGCGCCGAGCAGAAGCGAGCGTAGTCGCAGGCGTCGCCGATGGGGTGTGCGCCCTCGCCCTGCACCATGGGCAGACTCCACAGAAAGGCATCGGTCGAGAACGTGGTATGGACGTGGAGGTCGCCGAAGAGGATCAGCTTCGACTGCCTGACCGTGACGGCGCCCGCGGCGCGCCCCTGTACGCGCGCGCGCGCCGCCACGACCGATTTCGGGATGATCGCCGAGGTGACCTCCCCGGCATCTTCATGCTGACCGTAGAGCCGCAGCCAGGCCCCGGCCACATACAGGGCCGCGAGCAAGACCCCGACGAGGACGATGCCGAGGAGAGTTCTCACCACCAACCTGCGCTCGCCAGCACTGCCCCGAGCAGCCCGATGACGGCGCCGATCCCGAGTCCCACCCCCAGCACGAGCTGCCGCAGCTCGAGGGCGGGCGCCATCACCTCACGCTCATCCATCTCGGCCATCACGGCCCAGCTCACGTTCTCGAACTGGAGCGGTCCATAAGCGGAGAAGACCGGGATCCCCCGATAGTCCGGCATCACATCAAAGCCCGTTTCGCCTTTGAGTGCGAGGCGTGCGGTGACGGTATCAACCCGGGTCTTGAGCGTCGTGGGCTGCTTGGAGAAACGCGAGTCGCTGCGCATCAGAAGATCCTCCCCCACTACATAAGTTTCCCCGGTCTCTCCCATGCCCGCGGTGAACTGCATGATTCGATTGATGCGCTTGGCCGAAAACTGGAAGGCCAGGACGCCCAAGAAACCGCCCGCGTCCTCCAGCACGGGGGCGGAGATGAAGCTCGCCGGCGCGCCGTGGCTGGGCTCGTACGAAGCGAAGTCGAAGAAAGCCACAAAGCTCGGGAACGGATTGTCGCGCGCGCTGCGGAAGGCGCGACCCAGGTCCGTGTTCTTCCACTTCCCGCTCACCAGGTTGGTTGCGTAGTCCAATTCCTTGAAGGAGGTGTAGACAAGGTTGCCCTCGGGGTCAAAGAGAAAGACGTCGTAGACGCCGCGATGGAGCAGGAAGCTACGCAGCCAGTAGTGATAGCGCTCGTGCACTTCGCTGTACTCGGACCCGTCGCGCGCAAACTCCAGGTTATCCCTCTCACCCAAGGGATGGGGATTGTCCGCGATGTAGAGCTTCTGAAGCGTGGCTTCCGGATTCCCGCCCAGCTTTTCCCAGGCCGCCGAGAACTCGACGAGGGCGGAGCGCATAATTCGATTCTTAGCCCAGAAGCGGATCTCCTCCCGAATCGACCCTAGGTACTGCGCGAGCTCGCTTCGCCGCACTTCCATCAGCGCGCTCAGCTTGTCTTGCTCGGCAGCCACGATGTGCTCAGTCGCACGCGCATAGAGCACGGCGCCCGTGGCCAGCGAGGAGACGCTGGTCAGGACGACCATCAGCACTAGACGCCTGCCGGAGAGTTTGATGCCTCGGACAGACATGGAGACGGATCATAGTATATTAAGCCGCGTCAGATCTGTTCTGCGGAAGCTCGTTTGCCAAGCAGCTCGATGGTGGTTGATCGATGTGCCGAAGGCGGACTCGAATTGTGCCTGTGTGCCGTGCCCTACGGAGTCTCATCGCGTGCCTGCTGCTGCTATGCCCGGGCGCCGCCTATGCAGATCGGATCTGGGCGGAGCTCGAGCGTCCGTACGAGCACCAACTGGTTCGGGAGCCCTTCGGACTGGTCGAGGTGCGCGGCTGGGCCGGCACAGGAATTCGAGGATCCCACGACGTAGTGATTGTGATCGATCGCACGGCCAGCACCTTCCTGCCCTCCGGCGTCGATGTAGATGGAGACGGCGAAGTCGGGAAGATCGTCAAGATTCCGACCCGCTACGGGCAGTGGATCAAGCGCATCTCCGACCCCGACGACACGATCGCACAGGCGCAGCTGATCGCGGCGCGGAGACTGATCGAGCGTCTGGACCCAACATCCACGCGCATGGGGCTCGTTACCTTCGGCCGCACCGAACGGGTACTCGCCCGACTCGGTAGCTCGCGCAAGGAGCTACTGGACGTGCTCGACCGGCTCCCGAACCGACCCGAGAAGGGCGGCACGTACTTCTACGGCGCGATCATCGCGTCCATCAAGGTTTTCGAGCTGGCCGAGGGGCCCGAGGACGGAAGTCGGCACCGCTCCATGATCTTCCTCTCCGATGGCCGCCCCAACGAGCCCCCGCCGAGCGCCTTCGCGGCGAAGGCCGCGGTGCGCGCCTCCCAGCACGCGGCCAAGGCGAAGATCCGCATCTACGCCTTCGCCCTCGGCACCGAGGTCGCGGCTAACCCCGACGTATTCATTGACATGACACGGGCCAACGGTGGCGAGCTGCTGATCGTCGAGAATCCCGGAGAGATCGTCGAGTACGTACCGTACATGAGCCTGACCAAGCTGCGAGAGCTCGAGATCGAGAACGTCACCATGGGCCGGTCGGCGCGCGCGGTGCGACTCTTCCCCGATGGCACGTTCGACGGCTTCGCGCCACTGGTGCCGGGCGAGAACCTGCTGCGCGTGACGGTTCACGACGATAGTGGGGCCAGCCGCAGCCTCGAGCGAACAGTGACCTTCGAGAAGACCTCGAGTGACACGGCTGAAGCGCGCAAGCGCCTCGAGCTATTGCTCGAGCAGCTCCGGCTGCGGACGCTCGAGACGCAGCTCGCCAAAAAAGCCAGACGAAAACGGGAGCGCATCCTCCAGCGTCAGCTCACGATCGAGGTGGAGCGGTAGAGTCGGAGTCGTAGCGACGGACCGCCGTGCCGGTGACGGAGACAGCCAGGCCCCTCCGACCTGCTCTCTCGGCGAAGGGATCGAGCGTGAGCACATAGCCCACAATCTCATCCGCACTGAGACTGCGGGCCTGATCCTGGACCATCTCTATCACGGCATTCTCGGCCCATAGGTAATCGATAAACCTATCGGACCAGACGGAGTCGGGCAGGAACAAGTCTGCGGCAATGGGCCCCGCATAGGTCTGCTGCTGATCGCCACAGAGCCACGGATTGGCGTGAAGCTGCACGCGCTCGCTCATTAGTCCACGCTCGCACGCCGCGCCTGCGGTTTGACGAAAACCTGACTCATCTGATCGAGGGAGAGGTCGAACGCGAAGAGGAGCTTACGCTTGGTGACCATCCTGCAATCCATGCCCTTCTCAACCGACTGAATCGTACGAACTGCAACCTTGGCCTTTTTCGCCAGCTGTACCTGAGTCATCAGCCTGTTCTCTCTCAGCTCACGAACCCGGTTTCGCACAGCGCTCTGCAGCGAGTGAAACACGCTCTCTTGCTGGGGGGATACTTCCATGCTTTGCTCGCCTGACTGGAGCCAGGCCGCCGGTCTATCCTTCTATCCTTTGAGTGGTGATCTTAGAAGGGAAGTGTCGGGAGCCGGATGCGGGGCGCGGGTCGCTGTTCCTAAAACCCCATCCTGACCCGTCCCAGCTTACCACGAGGGTGCGCGCGGACCGAGCGGGTGCACATCCAGCGCGTCCACCAGAAAGGCCAGGCGATCGGCTGCCTGATCGAGCCGTTTCGTGGTCGGCGTTCCGCCCCCATGGCCCGCCTCGGTCTCCACCCGGAGCAGCACGGGGGCCGGCCCGGCCTGCGCCGACTGGAGCGCCGCGGCGAACTTGAAGCTGTGCGCCGGAAAGACGCGGTCATCGTGGTCGCCCGTCATGATGAGCGTGGCGGGGTACGCGGTTCCGCTGCGAACGTTGTGATAGGGCGAGTATGCAAGAAGGGACGCGAACTCCTCGGGATTCTCCGGCGAGCCGTAGTCGCTGGCCCAGGCCCAGCCGATCGTGAACTTGTGGAAACGCAACATGTCGAGCACGCCCACGGCCGGCACGCAGGCGGCGAAGAGGTCCGGGCGCTGCGTCATCGCTGCGCCAACGAGAAGCCCCCCGTTGCTTCCCCCGCCGATCGCCAGCCGACGTGGCTTCGTGTACCCGTTCTGGATCAGCCACTCCGCGGCGGCGATGAAGTCGTCGAATACGTTCTGCTTCTCGAGCTTGGTTCCCGCCATGTGCCAGGCCCGGCCGTACTCCCCGCCACCGCGAAGGTTCGCCTGCGCATAAACGCCCCCGAGCTCCATCCACACGAGATTCGAAACGGAGAAACGGGGCGTGAGTGAGGCGCGGAAACCGCCGTAGCCGTAGAGGTAGGTCGGGTTGGACCCGTCCCGCTCGAGTCCCTTCTGGTGGGTGACGAACATCGGAACCCGCGTTCCGTCCTTGCTCTGGTAGAAGACCTGGCGCGTGACGTACGCGTCGGGGTCGAAGTCCAGCTCCGCTCGATAGACGATCGAGCTCTTGCCGGTCTCAATAGCGTATCGATAGATCGTGGGCGGCGCCGTGAATCCGCTGAAGACGTAGAAGGTCTCCGGGTCCCGGCGCCTTCCGCGAAAACCGGAAACCGTTCCGATCCCCGGAAGCTCGATCTCGCCCGCCTGCCGTCCGCTCCGATCGAACACCCGAACTCGACTCGACGCGTCGCGCAGGTAGACGGCCACGATCCGATCGTGCACGAAGCTCGCGCTGCGTAGGGTGTCTTGCGACTCGGGTACGATTTCTCGCCAGTTGCGGAGGTCGGGGCTGCGGATGTCGATCGCGATGATCCTCGACCTGGGGGCATCGAAATCAGTCTTGAAATAGAAAACGGGACCGTCGTTCCCGAGGAAGCCATAGCGGGCGTCGAACTGCGTGAGCAGCTCGATCACCTCGCCGTCCTCGGAGGCGATGTCCTTGTAGAAGACCGCGTTTCTGCGCTGGCTCCCCACTCGCACCGAAATCACCAGGTAGCGGCCGTCCTCGGTCACGATCTTCCCGAAGCCCCACTCCTTCTGGTCGGGTCGCTCGTAGATCAGTGTGTCGTCCGCCTGCGCGGTCCCGATGCGATGGTAGTAGAGTTTCTGGTAATAGTTGAGCTCGCGATACTCGGTCCCCGCCTCGGGGGCGTCGTAGCGGCCATAGAAGAAGCCCCCGCCGTCGTGAGTCCAGGCCGCGCCGGAGAACTTCACCCACGAGAGCCGGTCCTCGAGATCAACCCCGCTGTCCACCTGCCGTACGCGCCACTCCTGCCAGTCGGAGCCGGAAACGGAGGTGCCGTACACGAGCAGACGGCCGTCCTCGCTGACGCTCCAGTGCCTGAGCGCGACCGTCCCGTCGTCCGAGAGCGCATTCACGTCGAGGAGCACCCTGGGCTCGCTGCCAAGCGACTCGGACCAGTACAGGACCGGCTGGTTCGCGAGGCCATGCGTGCGGGTGAAGAAGTACCGGCCTCCGCGCCGTACCGGGAGTCCGTACTTGTCGTAGTCGAGGAGCGCTGCGAGGCGCTGCCGAATCCTCTCCCGTAAGGCGATCCGGCCAAGGTAGCCGAAGGTCAGCTCGTTCTGCGCTCCGATCCAGGCGCGGACCTCCTCCGAATCGATGGCCTCCAGCCAGCGGTAGGGGTCGGCAACGCGTACCCCGTGGAGGACGTCTACCTGATCTCCGCGCGGCGTCTCCGGGTAATGGAGCGTCCGGGTGAGGCAAGCAAGCGCCAGTAGCAAGAGCGCGAAGCCGAACCCCCGAGACCTCATACAAGCGATTCCTCCCGCCAGGCTGCAGGGGCGATCTAACAACTCACGACCGGAAGTTGCAAGTGCTGAAGCTCATCATCTCGCGCAACCTCCTGGAACGCTGACGGGCTTTTCCGCAGCTGAGCATTGCGTTCATCCGATGGGCCCCGACCGAGCACATACCGAGGGTTCCTTACCCGGAGTACCTGCTAGCTTTGCCCACGCATGATGCAGGCGGCCTCTTCAGGTTCGGATCCATCGCTCCACTGGCTGACGCGGTTCGCCGCCGGAGTCGACAGCCTGGCGCTCGCCGCGGCTCGCACGCTGATCGACTGGACGATCATGCCGCAGCCTCACGAACTCGACCTTCTACGAGACTCAGCGAAGTTCTACCTCCAGCCCGAGTTCCAGACGCAGCCCCGTCGCTTCTTCAGCTTCCTCGACCAAACACTTACCGTTCCCGAGGTCTCGCTCACCCCCAAGCGATCCCGGACTTCGGGACCCGATCGATACCTGCTCGAGTTCAAGAGCGCGTACGAGCCGGCTGACCCGGATCATCGCACCGAACACGCTCGACAGATCGAGAATCATACGGTACGGGCAGAGCTGTGGTTGCATCGCAACGATCGAGCGCGAGGCACTCTGATCGCGCTGCATGGGTTCGGTATGGGCAACCCGTTGTTCGACGCGCCGGCGTTGATGGCGTCGAACCTGTTCAGGCTAGGACTGGACGTTGCTCTGTTCACGCTGCCCCTTCATGGACAACGTAAGCCGCAGGACTCGCGCTTCTCGGGCCAGCTCTTCGCGAGCCCTAGAGTTTCCCATCTCAACGAGGCCATCGGCCAGGCCGTGCACGACCTGGCTCTGCTGATCCGATGGCTGAGGTCACGCAGCGATCGTCCCGTCGGACTTCTGGGTCTAAGCCTCGGCGGATACGTTGCGGCGCTGATGGCCTCGCTGGTGGACGACCTGGACTTCGTGGTGCCGATGGCCGCTCCGGTCTGCTTCGGAGACATGGCCTTCCGCTTCATATCCAAGAGCCGGCACTACCGGCGGAAACCCGAGGCCGTGCCGCAGGCTGAGGAGCTGCTTGACGCCTACCGCATCCACTCGCCCCTGACCCATCCGCTATCGGTTCCCCGTGAACGGGTGATGATCGTGGCCGGACGCGGCGACCGTGTCGTGCCCAGCGAGCACGCAGCCCGCCTCTGGCATCACTGGGGCCGACCGCGGATTCACTGGTACGGGGGAAGCCACATTGCTCCGTTCGGACGCCGCCGAGTCCTGAAGGCCATCAGCGGGTTCCTGAGTGAGCTCGGAGTAACTTAGGAGCCACCCTGCTTCAGAGTGGGCAGATGGGATTGGCTCCGGCGACGCGACAGTGGCCCAGGATTGCGCGCGGAACGCGGAAGCCAGTCCGACACCCAACATACTCCTTATTCCGGACCCAAACGCTTCCCGCCGCCCCACCCAACGAGCCGACCCTCTCCAGCTCTCGACTCATAACCTTGCCGGAGAACTTATCGCGGGCGATCTTCTCCGCCACACACCTGCAGCAGTCCCTGTTGTAACCCAGGCCAAAGGCGTAATAGCCAAGGCCTGCAGTGACCAGCAAGATGATGAGATAGCGCATCAGCCATCCCTACCTTCGCTAACGGCCGGACTCCTCGGCTTCCCGGAGGTACTCCTCAAGAAGCTCGTGCGTCTCCGCGTCCATATCGACGAAGGACAGTGCCAGCTCGTAGGCATTGCTATCCAGCTCCTGTACGCGCATGACCTGGCCCATCACGCTGGCATCGGCGCCGCCAATCCTGAGCGACATGCGCACGAGCTCGTCCACCTCGAACTCGCTACCAGTCCCGAGGTAACGAAAGCGGATTCCCCCCAGAGAGAGATCTACCGCGTAGGCGATAACGTTGGGCGAGATCTCGCGCTCGATCGCGGCCAAGACCTCAGTCTTGGTGCGCGGATACTTTCGACGCTCGACAGGGGATTCGTTCGCCACTATGCGCCCTTCCTCGGTAGGGGTTTCGGATCCGGGAAGAGCCCTCTTTAGCCTGGACGCTCCGCGGGCTGGGCCTGATCCGGCCCTAGAGCTCAGGCAGCACTGTCGAGAGCAATCTGGCGTCGTCGGTGGTCAGGCGTGCGCGAGTTCGCCGGAGACGCCGCCGCAGGTCTCGAGCAGCCCCCTCAACGTCTCCGTCCGCTGCCGACGCCGCTCTCGCTTCGCATCCGTATCGGCCAGGGTATCGAGCACATCTGAACCCCAGGCCAGATGGCGGCGGGTCTTTCGAACGATGTCGTCCAGCAGCTCGATGGTGGGCGCATCCGCGATCTGGTCGGTCTCCCGCATGGTGCGCTCGTAAACCTCGACCAGATGGGGCTTGAGCACGCCGAAGATGCCAACCAGCTTCTCTATCGTGAGGTCGGGTGATTCCGGCTCGGCGGCTCGCTGGATGAATTCCGCGAAGCCTTCATTCGGCGACTCCGAGACCGCAACCGAGGCGCGCCCGCAGCGCAGCTCCGGCAGGCGTCGGCCCAGCACGTCCGCGGCCTGTGCGGTTTCCCAGATGATCTTGCCCAGACCCGTCTTCACGGGGAGCTCGGGGATCGTGGCGAGCCAGCCCCCCATGATCATCATCATCCACTCCTCCGCGTAGCGGAAATTCCGTACGCGCCGCGCCGTGGCCTCGACATCGTAGCGACCGTAGAGCTCACGCAGGTCCGCGGGGATGTCGAAGGCCGAGTAGGGAGCGAATGTCGTGTGCTCGTCAGGTCCGGTGCCGGGGTACATCCGCGACTGGGTCATGCGGTCGCCTCGCGCTCCTTGCGCTGTCGCTCACGGTGCCGCTCGCGCATGATCTTGGAGGCGGCACGCATCGTCTTCCTGGAGGGCCCTTCGCCCGAGAGCTGCGCGAGCTCATCGAGCTCCTCGTCCGTGAACCCCGCTTCCTTGCGATCCGCCCGTGCGATCGGGATGGCAGCGTCTTTCCGGTCGGAGCGCGACCCCCCGAAGCTAAACTGCTTGTCAACCTGGCGCTGATACTCCTGGGTCCGTTTGAAATACTCGGGATCGTCCTTGGTGAACTCCTTCACCCACTCGCTTCCGAACCGTACGTGGGTGAGCTCATCGGCCAGAACGTAATCGATGGCCTGCTTCATCACTTCGTCTTCGGTCTCGTCCGCAAAGCGGATCATGTCACGGAAGACATCGCACGCGAGGCCCTCGAGGCCACGGTTGACTCCCGCCACGCGCATGGCGGGATCATCTGCGCACGCGCACTCGAAGAGGAAAGTGGTCTCCGGAAACATCCCGACCTTGCCGCCCACGTGATGAAGCAGCTTCTCGTAAATCTGAACATGACGTGCCTCGTCCCAGCACTGCCGGGCCATGTTCATCTTGAACTCCCAGGGAGCCTCTGGGAAATCCCAGAGGGAGCGGCCCGCGCCCTCCAGCGCCTGGAGCTCGCCCGCAAAGATGCCGTGCATGCGCATGAGCAGACGGGTCTTCACCGCGGGATCGTCGGCGCGCAACGGCTCGTTCAGCGCCACCAGCGCGAACGCCGGACCGTATGCATCGTAGAGGGGCTCGGCCGCGGTGCCCTTGACGGACTTCCCGATCATGGGATCGAGCGCCCAGAAGGCCTCCACAACCTTGTCCACATCGTCCGGAAGCGTAGCCAGGACCGTGGCCAACAGGTTCGTCTGGCGCACGAACCGGCTATCACGGGCCAGCTCATCGTAGTGGATGAAACGTTTCATACTCCGTCTCCCCTGGCCGTTGCACTGGCCGTTGGACTGGCCGGTTATCGGCGGGCTGAGCCCGCCTGCCGGCACGGCACACGGCTTCGCGTGTGCCTTGATCTCGATTAGTATGACTAGAGATAGGGCAGTCTACCTGCGGAGGGGCGGACACATCAAGTCCCGCTCGGAAGCGCGAGACGCGAGCTGGAAGGGCTCTTCTGCTCGGGTCCCCCCATGGGAGGCGTCCCAGGCGGCGACGTTCGTCTTGCTCTGACACCTGCTGCGATTGAGCCATAAAGCTGGGACCTGCGCACGCCGACCCACCATAGTGGTAATCAGACTATTCCCAGCGCTCGGAGGTCATCCCGATGCGAAGCGTTCTCTTCGTGGCACTCGCTGTCGTGTTCTTAGGCTGTACGTCGTCTCCCGACAAGGCGTTTATGGAGCCAGGGCCGCGGCTCCCCACATACATCCCCGAGGCCGATCTCAAGGTGGAGATCCACACGCCTTCCGGGGATCTTTTCCTGACCAATAGCGAGACCTGGATCGACATCGAGGGCGGTGCATCGATTTTCGGCGGTGTGCGCTACCTCGACCTGGCGTTGGTGCTCGACTCCTCGAAGAGCCTCCGACGCACCGATCCCAGGGACCGTCGCTCGGCCGGTGCTATCGGTTTGGTCGAGAGCCTACCCGCCAGCAGCGACATCCAGATTAGCGTCGTCGACTTCGACTCGAACGGCAAGCTGGTGCTGCCGCTGACCCAGGACCGAGCAGCCGTAGCGCAAGCCATTCGAGGGCTCAATCAGCTCGGCCGCACCAATCTGGCCGCTGGCATCCGCACCGCGCTCGAGGAGTTCGAGCGGAACGCTCGACCCGATTCGACCCGCGCGATCCTACTTTTCACCGATGGCAAGTCGAACGACAAGAAAGCCCGCCGAGCGATGCAGGAAGCGCGGGATCAGGGCGTCGCGATCAACACGCTTCTGCTCGGATCGGACGAGCAAGGCGCCGCCATCCTGCAGGAGCTCGCCGCGGGAACCGGCGCCAGCTTCGTCCATGTTACCGATCCGAGGAAGCTCCCTGAAGCGTTCCTGAACCTTCGCACCACCGGCGTAGACCGGGTCACGTTGCGCGTGAATGACTCCGCGCCCATCCCCGCGCACCTGGTCGGTGGCACTTTTTCCGGTCGCGTCCCGCTCAAGCAGGGCGAGAACCACATCGTGGCCATGGCGACCTCTCTCGACCAGCGTACCGAAGAGAGCTCGATCATCATAACCGTGGGTGCGCCGGGCTGCGGGGAGCTGGAGGTGAGCGCAACCAGCGGGGGACAACCGGCGCTCTCCATCTCCGAACGTGCCGTCGCGATCGTCTTTGATGCGTCGAACAGCATGTGGGGGCAGATGAATGGCCAGCCCAAGATCAGCGTTGCCAAGAAGATCCTGCAGGACGCGATCGATTGGTTCCCGGACGATCTGACGCTGGCGCTGCGCGTCTACGGCCACCGCAGCCCGCGGGACATGCGCGACTGTTCGGATTCGGAGCTGCTGGTACCGTTCGGTAAGGCGAACCAGCAGCAAGTCCGCGAGGCGATGAGTGAGCTGCGGCCCCGCGGCCAGACGCCCCTCGCGTTCTCGTTGAGCCAGCTTGCGGACGACTTCGGCGATTTCCAGGGTGAGCGGGCCGTCGTGCTCGTCACCGACGGTATCGAGAGCTGCGGCGGAGACCCCGTGGCGGCAGCCCGGGCGCTGCGCGAGCGGGAAATCGCGGTACACGTCATCGGGTTCGGACTCGGGAACGCGGTGGACGAGGACACGGCGAGCCTCGCCGCGATCGCCCAGGCATCGGGCGGCCGCTTCTTCACCGCCAGCAGTGCCGAAGAGCTGAGGGACGCCCTGGCCGTCACCGTGGGGACACCCTTTCGTGTGTTCCGGGGAGAAGATGTCGTCGCCAGCGGAGCTCTCGGATCGGGTGAGCCGCTGCTGCTGCCCGAGGGCCGTTATCGGGTTCGTCTCGACAGCGCACCCCCGCAGGAGGTACTGGTGACCCTGTCCCGCGAACAGAGAGTGACCCTGACGTTCGAAAGGCAGGCGGGCTCCGTCTCGCGCTCCGAGCAACGCTATCCGACCCAATACACTCCCTGCGAAGAGGCTGCTCCCGATCCGGAGCCTGAACTTCCGGACGAGGCACCAGCGCCCGCAAACCAGATCTCCTTCTAGGCAGGGAGGACTGACCGATCCTCAGCCCGCCTTGCGGCGGCGTGTGGACTTGCGGGCGGCGACCGCGTGCTTCCGCTGCTCGGCTCGCTCGGCGACCTCGAGGAAGTCCGCAGCCAGGGCCGAGCCCCGCTCGCTCAAAACATGCACTGGCAGAGCCCTCCGGGACCCGCGCACACCTCATTCGAGAGGCACTCCCCGGAGAGCACCGCGGAGGTCCAGCGGCCGTGCCGCAGGGACCAGATGTGCTGGCCCTATGGCTCCAGCTTGTTACGGACGAGCGCAAGCAAAGCCGAAAGATCGAGCGTGGGGGCAACCACACGCTCCAGCGCCTTCTGCACCCGCAGGCCTAAAGCGCTCTCCCCTTTTCTACGATGTAGTGGGTCGGGGGCTCGCTTGCTTTCATCCACAATCGACAGCCTGATGACGCGTAAGGTCATCCGCGTGGAGCCGGACTGCCCGGTGCCGGACGTGCTGAAGAAGCTACACGCCTACCGCATCTCGTGTGTGGTGGTGTGTGAGGACAACACGCCCATCGGCATGATCAGCGAGCGAGACATTGTCGGGCTGGCATACAAGCTGGTCTCGGGCCGGGAGGGCATCCCGCAAGCCGCGAGAAATCTGATGTCGTCATCGCTGATCACGGCCTGCGTGTCGGACTCGCTCGAAGACGCGATCGCGTTGATCGAGAAGCATCACATCCGACATCTTCCGGTGGTCGAGGTGGATGGCAGCCTGGCCGGCCTGATCACCCAGACCGATCTTATCCGCGCGGGTCTGCACGCCGGCGCGTAGATGCGAAGTAGAAACTCCAAGAAATGAGTGATCCGAAGGCTGAGATTCGGGAGCATTGACTCTCTGGACCCGAACGACCCGCCGCCCAAGGCCCCAAAGCCCACGGATGTGGAGCCGTTGTAGAGCGCCCGCAAACAGGGAGTCGGCATAACGCCGCACCCAGGCCCCTGGGGCTTCTGCCCCAGCCCACCCTGGACGCCTGCCACGCCTGAGTGGAAAAAGTCGTCCCCTATGGGTCATAGTTCCAGTTGCTAGCGCAGTGCTCGCCGCGAGCCTCTGCTGTCCCCCTAACGGACCCAGACGCAATCGCACGCAATTCACGACTTCAAAGCCAAGCTGCGCCAGCCCTCACTCGCGCCCCAGCTCAGCGCCTACGTTGAGTGGCGACGATCTCTGGCGCGGGCCCGCATAGCCGGAGAGCCCGACCCGCCGCCGCCCCCGCTTGCACCCATCTCGATCAATCTGGATCTCACCACGGCCTGCAACTTTCGCTGCACACACTGCATTGATTGGGACATCCTCAATACGCGTCACAAGCATGAGGATGAGGAGCTCCGCTCCAGTATCCGGCTGATGGCGGAACGTGGCTTGCGCTCGGTTATTCTGATCGGCGCTGGAGAGCCCACCGTCTATCCACATTTCGCGGACTTCGTCGGCTTCCTCAAGCAGCTGGAGCTTCAGGTCGCGATCGTGTCCAACGGGAGCCGCGGAGAGATGCTCGCCGATGCGGCGGCGCATTTGAGCGAACGCGATTGGATCCGGCTCTCGCTCGACTCCGGCAGCAACGAACTCTTTCTGACGATGCACCGACCGGCGGACCCCAAGCATGATCTCGATTCCAGCTGCGAATGGGTCCCTAGGATCAAGCAACGCAACCCCGAGGCGCGCGTCGGGTTCTCGTACATCATCTTCTGGAGCGGGGTCTCGCGGGATGACGAGAAGATCCACGAGAACATCCACGAGATCGTGATGGCGGCAGAGCGCGCAAAGCAGTACCAGTTCGATTTCATCGCCTTCAAACCGGTGCTGGAGCGTCGTCCCGAGGGCGCCGAGGTGATGGACCCCGCCAAGTCCGACGCCGCGATGGAGAGCGTCGTCTCGCGCATCCGCGCGGAGGTGGACAAAGCGAAGAAGCTGGTCGACGAGACCATTCACCTCTACGAGAGCGTCGACCTGCGCGTTCTCGAGGGTGGCACGTGGCGCGAGTTCACGCGTCAGCCTCGGACCTGCCACATGCAGGCATTGCGCCAGGTACTCACGCCCACGGGACTCTACAACTGCCCCGCTCATCGTGGAGTGGAGAAGGCGAAGATCAGCGGCCTCGGCGCTTTCCGAGATCCCGAGAACGCAGCCAGACCGGCGAGCGGCCGCTTCACATCGTCGACGACTTCGATGCGAGCCACGAGTGTCGCGAGGTGACCTGCCTCTACAATGGGGTCAACTGGTGGCTCGAGAAGATGATCTCCGATCCGCTGACCGATCTGGCGTCAGAACCCGCCGAAGAGCGGCTCGACTACTTCCTCTAGCAGAGCTCAGCTCGCCGATAACACGCTACTAGGGCGCCGACGAAGTCCGGCGCCCGCGCGCAGGCGAGCTGTGCTCGCCGATAACGCGCTAAGACGGGGTCGGGCTCCTAAGCGCGCGTATCGAAGCGCAAGAGTCCCGCCTCATGTGCCGCATCGAGTTCGGTGCGCGGCTGAGCAACGAGCGCCAGCAGCGCGGGCATGACCAATACATCGGCAATGAAGGCGGTGACGATCCCGAGAGACGCGAGTAGCCCGAAGACCATGGTGTTGCGCATGCTGGCCAGTCCCGCCATCACGAGAAAGCCGGTGGTGAGGACCAGCGAGGTGAAGAGCAGGGCCGATCCAGTCGTTGCCAGTGTGCGCCTGACCGCCTCGCGTACGTCTCCGCTCTGCTCGAAGTCCCGCTGAAAGCGATGCATGAAGTGGATCGTGTCATCTACCGCCAGGCCGATGATGACGCTTCCGACAACGATGTTCGAGGCATCAAGTGGGATACCGCAGAGACCCATCACGCCCAGCGTGGTCACGACCGGCAAGAGATTCGGAACCATGCTGAGTAGCCCCACCCCCAAGCGACCGATCATGAGAATCATGAGGGGCGTGATGATCAGCAGGGCAAAGACGTAGGAACGCGCCAGGCTCGTGGTCATGGCCGAGAGGGCTCGTACCATGAGCGGTGTCAGCCCCGTCATGTAAAAGGGCAGTTCGTCGCCCAGGATCTCCTCGAACCCGTGGCGAAGTCGCGAGAGGAAGGCCGGATAGACCACGCCATCGAGCGACGGCACCCGCAGCGTAATACGAGCCTTCCGAAACTGCGAGTCGGTGATCTCCTCCAGATCGTCCGACCCGCTGTTCTCGAACAGCAGAAGCTCCTGCGCGATCAGCGCGCGTTCGCTCGGGACGGTGTAGTGGTCCGGCCGATTCTCGTGGAGGGCGCGGTTGGTCTCCTTCACGATGTCGACGATCGACATGACCTTTCCGACAAAGACCTCCCCTTCCTCGATGGCCTGCGCGTAGCCCATGGCGGCCTCCATACGCTTCAGAACGTCGGGCCGGTGAAGACCGTTCTCGCGTCCGCTGTCGACCAAGACCTCCACGCTATTGGTGCCACGCAGCTCGCGATCGACCCATTCGGCCGCCACGCGGACAGGATCTTGCTCCGGAAACCAGTGGAGCGGCCGATGGGAGAAGTGGACCTGGGTGATGCCGATGAGCATCAGCAGGGTGAAGCCGCCAGCTCCGATCAAGATCCAACGCGGGTGGCGTGTCGCCAGGTCGCCCGTCCACACAAGCACACGTTTGAGAGGTGAGCTACTCGAGGCCGGCGCCAGACCCTGCTTGAGGGGAAGGACAGCCAGCAGCGCGGGCAGCAGACCGAAGGTGTAGAAGAGCACCAGCATGACGCCGATGGAGGCCGTGATCCCCAGGTGCGTGATGGGCGTGATGGCCGCCGTAAGAAAGGACGACATGCCGGCGGCGGTGGTGAGATTGGTCATCACGATCGCCATTCCCGAGTGTTCGAAGGCGTATGCGATAGCGCTTTCTCGATCTGAGCCCGCGTTGAGCCTCTGATAGGTGATGACCAGCACGTGAACCGCGTTGCAGACACCGACCGTCATGACGAAGACCGGAAGCATCTGAAGCGGCAGCGAGCCCGGAATGCCGATGCAGACCATGACCCCCACGGCCGAGAGCAAGGAAGCCGCCACCACCACAAGCGGCAGGACCACGCCCGAGACCCGGCGAAAGAGCAGGAGCAGGAGCGCGCCGATCGCGAGCACCGCGACTCCGATGAAGTTCTGGACGTCCCGGCGCATGGCTTCGTTGAGACGCTGGTCGATCACGATTTCCCCGACCACAAGGATGGGAAAGTCAGCCGCCCTAAACCGAGAGACCACCTCGTTCACAGCAGCGAGGGCCTGCGCCTTCTCCTCCGGGCTCAGGAACTTGGGCTCCGCCCCCGCGCCTGCCTCGGAACCATCGAAGCCCGCGAGTGGGTCGGAGTCTCCGCCGTGTGACGAGTAGGTGACCGGTTTGAGCATAATCGTGGTGACACGCCCGTCTTCCGAGATCAGCAGGTTGCGGTAGACGGGGTTCTCGAGCACGCGTCGCTCGAGATCCGCGAGCTCGGCCCGGGTCTCGGGCCACTCCTGCAGCAGCTCCTCGACGATCAGCACGTCTTTCTCGCCTCGCGTCTGGCGCGCGTTGATCAAGCTCGTGACCTCCTGGATGTGCGGCACCTCGCTCTGGAGCGCGTCGTGCAGCGCACGCAGGCGCGCCAGGAACTCGAAGTCGAAAACCTCCGGAGGAGAAATCGCGAGCATCAGGTGATCGTCCTGACCGAACTGTTGCCGGAACTCGCGATACCGCTTGGAGGCGGGATCCCGCTCGAGCAGAAAGCTCTCGGTGGAGTTGTCGAACGTGATGTGGGGGATCCAGAGGACCCAGCCGAGCGTGAAAAGGAGTGACGCAAAGAGCACCCACCAGCGACGGCGGACGACGAATCTTCCCCAGGACTCGAACCCGAGCTCGACCCTGTCGCGAACGGTCACCAAACCACCTCGGAGTCCAGCACAGCTACAGCTGGGGTATCGGATCAGGCCCGTGAATCTTGACGCAGCCCGTACTTCTCACCGGGTCGCCTCCTGCGGACGGCAACCCGGTAAGAGATACGGGCTCGCGCGTTACAAGACCGACGCGAGGCGGCGAGCACGCCAGCAGCTGCGAGGGCCTAGCGTATCCGAGGGCTGATGCTTCAGCGCTCGGCGCGGTAGAGGCTGCGACCCCCGACGATCGTCTCCAGCACCCGGATGCGATCAATGCGTGTGGGATCGTCAAGGGGAGAGGCGGAAAGGATCACCAGGTCGGCCAATTTGCCGGGCTCGAGCGATCCCTTGTCCGCCTCCTCGAAGTGCTGGTAGGCGGCGTCGATCGTCACCGCACGCAGCGCGCGCATGGGGTCGATGCGCTCTCGCTCGCCCATAGAGGCGCCGCTGACCGAGCGGCGGTTGACCGCGGACCAGACCAGGCGCAAGGGCTCCATCGGCACCACCGGCGAGTCGGCGTGAATGGTGAAGCGCAACCCGCGCTCTGCCGCACTGCGGGCGGGACTCATGCGCGCCGCACGCTTCGGGCCCATGAAGATCTCGCGGTGCCGGTCGCCCCAGTAATAGGTATGTAGGCTGAAGAAGCTTGGGGTGATACCCAGCTGGCTCATACGCTCGAGCTGATCGTCACGCGCCATCTGGGCGTGGACGATGACGTGGCGCGTATCCTCGCGCGGATGAGCTCGCTGGGCCGCTTCGAAGGCATCGAGGATGTCATCGATGGCTGCGTCTCCGTTGCCGTGGACGGCCACCTGAAGCCCGCTGGCGTGGTAGTGCATTACCTGTGACATCAGTTCCTGGCGCGGGATGCGTGGGTAGCCGCGGTAGCTCGGGTCATCTCCGGGTGGCACGTGATAGGGGCGGCTGAGATAAGCCGTGTAGCCCTGAATGGAGCCATCTGCGATCAGCTTCACGGCTCCGCGACGCACCCAGAGGGGGTTCGGGGAGCGGAACTCGGAGCTTCCGTCGAGCAGAGCGTCCGCTACCTCCCCACTAGGCCAGAGTACGAGACGAATGGGGATCACCCCGATGCATGAAAGAAGCGAGAGTCCGCGCATGAGCTCGTCGCTCGTGTAGCCACTCTGCGCCGTGGTCACGCCCGCCTCCAGGTAAAGGGCGCTTGCACGGCGGGCGATCTTCAGAAACTCCAGCAGGGAGGGCCGCACGTGGGATGCGATGCTCTCCATCAGGCTCTCCTCGAGTAGCCCGTCGGGCTCGCCCGAGGGGTCATGGCGGATCCGTCCGCCCTCGGGATTGGGTGTGCTGCGGTCGATGCCCAGCCGCTCCAGGGCCATGCTGTTCAGCACCGCCAGGTGGGCCGAGATATGAGAGATCACGATGGGATGCTCGCTGGAGACACGGTCGAGGTCGTTCCGGGTGGGATGACGCCGCTCGGCCAGCAGAGTGTCATCGTAACCCATGCCCGCCACCCACTCCCCGCGCGGCGTGTCGGCGGCTTTGTCCCTCAGTCGCTCAACGATCTCTTCAATGTCGAGCACGCTCCCAAGCGGCGGGCTGTTCAGATCCACGAAGACCTCGAAGATGCCTGCGCCCGGGAAATGGCCGTGGGCATCGATGAAGCCGGGCAGCAGCGCCCTCCCACCGAGATCGACCACGCGCGCGCCGTTCTCTCTCCACTCTCGCAGCTCCGCCTCGCTTCCCACGGCTGCGATGCGCGTGCCGTTCACGCCGAGGGCCTCGACCACGCGGTTAGAGGCGTCCATGGTGAGGATGGGGCCTCCCACGTACAGGGTGCGGCCGGGTCGACGTGCAAGGAACCAGACCAGGGAAATCAGCACGAGGACGGCCAGCAGAACAAGCCCGATCCGCGCTCTCTTGGCTCTGCTCATCCCGCCATTATCACCCGGATGCTCCAAGATTCGTGATCCGCCGCCGACAAGTCGGGAAGGAACTCAGGCGGTGTACGATCTCCAAGATGCCCGGCTATCGCGTCGCAAGACGATCGCACTTCAGCTCAACGCGTGGGGTGTCACCTGTGGAGTCCTGATCCCCGTCATCATCTTCGTGTATCAGGTCTTCCACTGGGGGACGACCCTCAAATGGCCGCCCTTTCCGGTCCGCTGGTTGTTCGACGCATGCGGAATCGGCCTGGATGCGGTTTACAAGCAGGCAGATTGGACCTTGCTGGGCTGGATGGCCAGGGTGTTTCTCGATCTGCCGCTGGGCGTCGTCTCACTGGTCGTGGTCATCTTCAGCGCGAGCCTCATCGGCAGGCTGATCGATCCGGACTGACCGCAGACGACAGCCATGAGCTGAGCGCGCCGTTGGAGACGGTCTGGCTCATCTGCGCTGGCGCTGGACTATGCTCTCGGGATCAGCTTGGAGGTTCCCCATGAACGGAAAGGTCATAGCTCTCGGTCTCGTGCTTCTGGCCTTTGCGGCGTTCACGCTGCAGGTGGTCCTCGAACACGGCTTTGTCGGCGCGTTCACGGCGGCGGTCGCAAACTCCGCCTCTGTCCAGGTCGTGATCGATCTCGTCATCTCCGTGATCCTGATCGCGAT
>SMWZ01000179.1 GCA_004356455.1 Deltaproteobacteria bacterium | reverse complement strand
CGGACGTCGTCGGCGCCCTGCTAGCACGTTATCGGCGAGCTACGCTCGCCTGCGCGCGGGCACCGGACGTCGTCGGCGCCCTGCTAGCACGTTATCGGCGAGCTACGCTCGCCGCTATTACGCTAATGCTGCAAGGCTTGCAGGGCCGCGCAGCGAGGCGCGGCCGAGCGAAGTGCGCGCAGGCGAGCTGAGCTCGCCGATACCGCGCTAGTTCGGCATCGCGACTTCGCGCAGGAGATCCAGCGAGTCGAGCGCCTTCCCGGCACCCAGCGCCACGGCCGTGAACGGGTCCTCCGCGCGCACGATCGGAAGCTTGGTCTCCGCCCGCAGGAGCTGATCGAAGTCCCGCAGCAGCGCTCCGCCTCCAACCAGAACGATTCCGCGATCGACGATGTCCGCCGCCAGCTCAGGCGGCGTACGTTCAAGCGTCTGCAGCACGGTTTCGATGATCTGGTGGATGGGCTCGGTGAGCGCCTCACGCACCTCATCGCTGGACATGACGATCATCTTGGGAACGCCCGCGACCAGATCTCGGCCTTTGATCTCCATCGTCTTGTTGGCACTGTTGCTCATCACGGTGGCGATGGTGATCTTGACGATCTCGGCAGTGCGCTCTCCGATGAGAAGATTATGCTTGCGCTTCACGTAGTTGATGATGGCTTCATCCAGCTTGTCGCCTCCGACGCGCGCTGAGCTCGAGGTGATGATCTGGGCAAGCGAGATCACCGCCACGTCCGTGGTGCCGCCCCCGACGTCGATCACCATATTCCCCGTGGGCTCGGTCACGTTGAGACCCGCGCCCAGGGCCGCCGCCATCGGCTCCTCCATGAGGTAGACCTCGCGCGCGCCGGCTGAGATCGCGGATTCGCGCACGGCGCGCTTCTCGACGGAGGTGATGCAGGGAGGAACGCAGATGACGATGCGGGGTCGAACGAGCCTCGTTCGGTTATGCGCCTTCTGGATAAAGTACCGAAGCATGGCTTCGGTGACGTCGAAGTCAGCGATCACGCCGTCCTTGATTGGACGGATGGCACGGATAGTGCCCGGGGTTCTCCCGACCATCTGCTTGGCCTCGGTCCCCACGGCAAGCACCCGCCGCACCCCATTGGGACCATCCGCCAGCGCGACTACCGAGGGCTCGCTGCAGATGATGCCGCGACCCCGCGCGTACACGAGGGTGTTGGCGGTTCCAAGATCGATGGCTAGATCATTCGAAAGGAGACCGGCAAACCAGCTGAACATCGAGGACGCTCCGCGTCGCAAAAGGGATCTCTCGTACACCCATCATCGGCAGAAGTGGGCGGAACCTGAGGTGGGTCTTCGGGTCCCGGGCGAGGCGCCCACGGAGTCGGGCGCCGTGCGGGCAGGCGGGCTTAGCCCGCCGCTAACCCACTAGTCGGGGATGCCGGGGAGCGGACGGTTGAGGAGCTCGCCAAGTCGGTCGACGTGAGTGCGAACGTCCTCGAGGCGATCGGTCTGGGCATCGATGACGCGCTCGCGCTCGGCCACGGCCGCTTGCAGAGCCCGCGTCTGCCCGCGCAGCACATCGATCTGGTCCCCAAGCTGGACGCGGCTCCAGATCAGGACCGCCAGAGCCACCACCAGCGCGAGCGCTAGCGCAATCTCGGGGCCAGAGGGGCGCCCTCGGCGCGCTCGCGGCGGCGCTTTTGACTCGAGCTCACCAGGGGTTGGGACGCGCCTGAGCTTGGTAGGCTCGGTCGTCATGGATCAGCTCTGAATGACGAGCTTGGACAGGGAGGTTCGGCGCAGATTCGTCTTCTGAATCGTACGCACCAGCTCGGTAACCTTCTCGGTATCGGTCTCGAACGGGTTATTACAGATCACCCGAACATTCAGCAGGTTGCCCAGCCGGATATTCGACCAGTCGAGGTCGTACTGGATGTTGTTCTGTCGCGCCAGCTTGATGAAGTCGCCACGCATGCGTGCGCGCGTATCCTGGGGCGGCTCCGTCTTGGCCTTCTCGATCTCGCTGTCGTTGAATAGTCGATCCGCCCTCCCGCGGCGCTCCAGCAGGTAGAAAAAACCTCGATCTCTCCGGATATCGTGATACTGGAGATCGATCATGAAGACCCTGGGATCGTGCCAGGTGATGTTGTGCCTGGACGTGTACTCACGAAGCAGCCGCCGCTTGATGATCCAGTCGATCTTGCAATCGAGGCGATCGGGGTCGTCATCCAGGCACTCGAGCACATGGTCCCACTCGGCCACTCCCTCGCGTAGCTGATCGCTCACGGCGTACTGCTCCATGTAGCGCTTGGCCATCTCACAGTACTCGCGTTGAATCTCGACCGGTGAGTACTCACGCCCATTCTCGAGGCGGATCTTCTTCTTGCAGCTCGTGTCGTACGAGATGTCCTTGATTGCCTTCACCGGATGGCGGAGGGTGAAGTCCTTGTTGATGAAGTTGTCTTCGATCATCTGCAGCACGATAGCAGCCGTGGCGACTTTCACGAAGTTCGTGTACTCCGACATATTTGAGTCGCCGACAATCACGTGGAGTCGTCGGTATTTCTCGCGATCCGCGTGCGGTTCGTCCCGCGTATTGATGATCGATCGATCGTTGGTCGTGGTTCCCGAGATTTTCTGGTAGATATGCTGGGCGCGCTGGCTGATGCAGTAGTGAACCCCGTCCTGCGTCTGAAACACCTTTCCCGCGCCAGAAAAGACCTGGCGGGTCACGAGGAAAGGAATCAGCTGCTCTGCCAGGTAGTAGAAGTCCACGTCTCGATCGACCAGGTAGTTCTCGTGGCAGCCATAGCTGTTCCCGACGAAGTCGGTGTTGTTCTTAAAGATGGAGAGCTTCCCCGCGACGCGTTCCTCGCGGATCTTCTCCTCCGCGTAGAGCTGCAAATCCTCGAGAATCCGCTCACCCGCGCGGTCGAATATCACGAGATCGCGCGGGCTGGCGCACTCGGGAGTCGCATACTCGGGATGACATCCCGTGTCCTGATAGAAGCGCGCGCCGTTCTCCAGGAAAACGTTGAGGAAGTGCTCGGTTGTGATGAGCTTCTCGAACAGGAAACGGATGGCCTTCTCCACCGGAAGCGTCTTGCGTCCCTCCGGCGTGAAAATGATGCCGTACTCCGTTTCTAGTCCGTAGATTCTCTTCTGCACAAGACTACCCGCTCAGGAGCCCTCTGATTTCCCCCGACTCGAGCCGTAGAAATATGCGACCCTCGCGCCGACGGTCGAGTGTGGCAATCTCCAAGCTCTGGTGGTCGAGATCATTACCGCTGCCACCCGGGCCCCCGAGTGCTTTGGATCCGAGTCGCACGGCATCGGACAAAGACATCTTGTCCTTCCAACCCTCTCGTATGATCTTTCGGAGATCCTCCGGTTCGCCGCCGATCGACACGAAGCGCTCATGGTCCGTCACGCTTCCGTCGTAGAGGATCTGGAAGAGCGAGTTCGAGGTTTCGTCCACTGAGACCACCAGGATCTCGACCTCCAAGGGCTTCATCTCTCGCGTAAAAACGCTTGACAACACCGTCGAGTACTCGTTCGCAAGGCTCTTTGCAGAAACGTCATCGCGGCAATAGCTGAAGCCGCGCAGATCAGCGTAGCGAATCCCCGCCTTCCGCAGGTTCTCGTACTCATCAAACTTACCCACGCCCGCGAACGCAATCCGGTCGTAGATCTCGGAGATCTTGCGCAAGCTGGAGCTGCGATTCTCTCCCATCATTACCATGCCGTTGTTGTATTCGAGCGCAACGATCGGTTTGCCGCGCGCAATCCCCTTGCGGGCATACTCGGCCTTATCCTGATACCACTGCTCGGGTGAGACGTAGAATGGTGCAGTCATCTCGCTCAGGCCGCCTTTAGTCTTTCATTCACACGCTCGAAGCATTGGAGCATTTCCTTCTCGGAAACATCCTCCACGCCCACACGCGTAGCAAGCTTGCAGGTTGGGTAGATCCCGCGGTTCGTATCGAAGCCGCCCGTGCCCCGATCCTCGTCAGCTGCATCCATGAGCGCCTCCACCGCGGCTTCGATTGCGGCGTTCCGCGTGAATCCAGACGAACGGAAGGTCTTCTTCAGGCTCGAACGGGCGTCCTTGCCACCGGATCCGGTGGCGTAATAGTCTGTCTCCGCGAAGCGACCGCCCGTGATATCGAACTTGTAGATCCGACCCTTGGCGTTCTTCAGGTCGTAGCCGACGAACATCGGCATGACCACCAGACCCTGCATGGCCGCGGGCAGGTTCTGGCGTACCAGAAACGAGAGGCGATTGGCCTTGCCCTCGAACCCGAGTACCTGGCCCTCCAGCTTCTCGTAGTGCTCGAGCTCCAGGCGAAAGACGTTCACCATCTCGATGGCGGGCCCGGCCGCGCCTGCGATGGCGATGGCCGCGTGATCGTCGACCTTGTACACCTTCTCGATGTCACGCGTGGCTACCTGGTAGCCCTCGGTTGCGAGCCGGTCACCGGCGATCAGCGCCCCGTCCTCGTAAACGAGTCCCAGCACGGTCGTACCGTGAGGGATCTGGACCTGGCCCCAGTCTAGGTTTCCAAACTCGGGCACCAGATCGGGATGGTCCATGCGCAGGAACTCGAAGAAGCTCGAGCCGCTATATGATTGCCCCCCGAACACGCGTCTACTCCCCTCCGCGCTGAACGTAATTCTTGACGAACTCTTCCGCATTCTCTTCCAGGACCTCATCGATCTCCTCGATCAGGGAGTCCATCTCCTCCTTCAGCTCTTCACCCCGCTTCGCCACCTTCTTCTGGCCGCCGGCGCCTGCGGCTGCCGCATCTTCACTAGCGCCGCCATCGCCGCTCTTCTTCTTCCGGGTCTGGTCAGCTGCGCTCCAGATCTCGGCCAGCGCGTCATCTGCATGTCTAGTGATCCTCATACTCCCCATCCTCATGAAGTCAGATTACGAACCAGCTCTTGAACTGTCGGGCTCGCGTCGAGGAGCTCCTCAACGTGAGCCTTGGTCCCCTTGAGCGGCTCATTCATCAAGATTCGCTTGATCGGCTCTTCCCCAAGGTTAAAGGAAATCGAGTCCCAGTTCACCCCGAACACAGAGTCCGAGTACCTCCGGATGCATTCACCTCGGAAGTAGGCTCGCGTATCGGTGGGAGGATCGATAATCGCTTTTTCGATCATCTCGTCCTCTATGATTCGATCCACTGTACCGCGGCGTTCGAGCAGGAAGTACAGCCCCTTGTCGGGCCGGATATCGTGGTACTGCAGATCGAGCATCTGAACCTGCGGATGCTTCCAATCCAGTCCGCGCTTGGACATGTAGTCCATAATCAGCTTGCGCTTGATGACCCAGTCCACCTCGCGCGCGAGCAGCATCGGATCCTCGGCCAGCCTGCCCAGAACCGACTCCCAACGCACCAGCACGTCCTTGATGATGGGGTCGATCTCGTGCGAGCTGAAATAGCGGAGTGACATGGCCAGGAATTCCTGCTGAATCTGGACCGCCGTCATGTGCCCACCGCGCTCCATCTGATATTCGCGCTTGCAGCTGGGGTCGTGGGAGACCTCCTTGATGATCCGAACAGGATCTACGATCGACAGATTTTTGGTGATCTCGCCGTCCTCGATCAGGCCGAGGACGATGCTCGTCACGCCCATGCGCAGATAGGTCGAGACCTCGCATAGGTTGGAGTCACCCACAATTACGTGCAGCCGACGGTATTTCTCGCGCTCGGCGTGCGGCTCGTCGCGGGTATTGATGATCGGGCGCTTGACCATCGTGTCCAGCGCCACCTCGGTCTCAAAGAAGTCGGCGCGCTGACTGATCTGGTAGTCACAGGGGCTCGCGCGATTCTCGCTCCCCACCTTGCCCGAGCCGCAGAAGATCTGACGCGTCACCAAGAACGGCGTCATGTGCTCGACGATGTCCTTGAAGGGCGTACGCCGCTCGAGCAGGTAGTTCTCGTGGTTGCCGTAGCTATTGCCCTTGCGATCGCTGTTGTTCTTGTAGACAAGCAATACGTTGTTGAACGGCAGGAGCAGGGACGCGGCACGACGCGCCTGCTCCAGGGACCTCTCTCCGGCGCGTTCATAGGCAAGCAGATCGAGAACGTTCGTGACCTCCGGCGTGGAGTACTCGGGGTGAGCGTGATCCACGTAGAAGCGCGCGCCGTTCTTGAGCGTCTTGTTGCGGGCGATATTCTCCTGCTGGTTCGGCGTGTATTTCTCACCTTCCACGTCGAAGCCGCGGGCGTCCGCCAGCGGGTTCTCCTGGTCGTAGTCCCAGAGAATCTGCGCCTCTCGGTTGTCCTCGTAGGAATTAACAAGCAGGACGCAGTTCGAGATCGGATCGAAATCGCGGTCATTCTGGACCGTGATCCCGTACTCGATCTCGCTACCGATCACCTTGGGAAGCGGCATTTGCTCGAAGACCTCGCTCAGCGCTAGAGGTACTGACCCGATCCTCCCAGGGTTTCGATCGACCGCTGGGACCGACTGATCCCGCTCAGCAGCGTCCGTACGTTAATGATCCGCTCGCCCTTGCGGCCCGAGATTCGAGCCCAGTCGTCCGGGTTCGTGGTGTTGGGCAGGTCTTCGTTCTCCTTGAACTCCGCCCGCACCGCCTCGAGGATATCCGAAGCCTTGATGCCCGGCTCACCCTTCATGATCTGGCGTTTGACCGCCGTCTTTTTGGCCCGGTCGACGATGTTCCGGATCATCGCTCCACTGGAGAAGTCCTTGAAATAGAAGATCTCACGCTCGCCCTTCGCGTAGGTCACTTCGAGAAACTTGTTCTCCTCCGACTCGGCGTACATGCTATCGATGACCTCTCCGATGATCCCGCGCGTGATCTGCTTGGGATCGGAGCCGTACTTGGCCTCGCATTCCTTGTTGAATGGCAGATTCGGCGTCAGGTACTTGATAAATATCTCCCTCGCACCGTCCCGCTCGGGGCGATTCACCTTGACCTTCAGGTCGAGTCGCCCAGGCCGGAGCACCGCGGGATCGATTAGATCCTGGCGGTTGGAGGCACCGATCACGATCACATTGCGCAGCGATTCGACGCCGTCGATCTCCGACAGGAACTGCGCGACCACGGTCGCCTCCATGTCGGACGAGATGCCCGAGCCCCGCATGCGGAAGAGCGAGTCCATCTCGTCGAAGAAGATCACCACCGGAACGTCTTCCTCCGCCTTCTCTCGAGCTTTCTGGAACACCTCACGGATCTTGTGTTCGGTCTCCCCGACGTACTTGTTCAGGAGCTCGGGACCCTTCACATTGAGGAAGTAACTCCTCGGCTCACCGCCCTTGAGCTCGGCGATCCGCTGCGCGAGGCTGTTCGCCACCGCCTTGCCGATCATGGTCTTGCCGCAGCCCGGAGGGCCGTAGAGCAGGATCCCCTTGGGCGGCGAGAGCTCGTATTGCTTGAACTCTTCCTGGTGCAGGTAGGGCAGCTCGATCGCGTCGCGCAGCACCTCGATCTGGTCACCGAGCCCTCCGATGTCCTCGTAGGTGACGTCCGGAACCTCTTCGAGCACCACCTGATCCACCGTCGACTTGGGAAGCTTCTCGACGCCGAACCCGGTGCGCGGATTCACGAGCAGGTTGTCGCCGGCCCTGAGGTGCTCCCGGCGCATGGGTTGGCTCAGCGTGACCACACGCTCCTCATCGGCATGCCCCAAAACCATGACACGGCCGTCGTCGAGCGTCTCCGAAACCTGGACGACTTCGCCCCGCGGCTCGAAGCCCACCGCGTCGACGATGTTGAAGACCTCGTTCAAGACCACGAGCTGGCCCTCCATGAGGTCATCTGGACGCACGTTGGGGTGGACATTCACGCGCATCATCTTGCCATCTACGTTGATCTCGACGGTCCCGTCCTTGTTCGCGCGCTCGAAAACGCCGTAGGTGTTCGGCGGCGCGCACAGCTTGTCCACCTCCTCCTTCAGCATGTCGATCTGCTGCTTCGCGTCTTGGAGCGTGTTCACGAGCTTCTCGTTTTGACGCTCCGCATCGTAGACCTGCTGGCGGGTACGGTCGAAACGCTGCCGTATGAGCTCGTATTCCACCAATACACGCTCAATGCGGCGCACAAGGTCGCCTGCATCCGGTCCCAGGAAACGCAACGCGTCACGGAGACTCTCCAGATCGCCGCTGTCTTCATGCGGTCGGTCTTCGCGCGCGACCTCGTCGCGGGAGCCCTGCGATGAGATGCGCTTCATGACATCGCGAACGAAACCTCTGCGTCCTGAACCCGATTCGCTCATTTACGGTCCTCGCCTACGGCCGATTTTAGCGATGTTCGTCGCACTTCGACGGCATCTTCCGCCGCAAACCCGAGAATTTTGCAATCGACGTACCAAGACGTGAAAGTGCGTTCAGGGAGAGCACGTCAGGCCCTGGCACAGCATCCACGTATGCCCCTCCAACCGGCAGCGCAGCGGCTGTCAGTCGCTGTATCCCTTCGAAAAGCGTAAGGAAACCATTCCCTCCCGACCAGAGCTCGCCACCCTGATCCAGGGCCTCTAGCAGAGCTGGCCGGCGTGGCTTTAGAGGCCGCGGCGAAGCTAGCGAACAGGCTCGCTTTAAAAGTCGCCAGAAAACAAAAAACCCCTGAAAAAACGCCAAGTTAGACCGCGCGCCGAGGTTACCAAACCGCCCCTGCCTGTCAACCGGCTCACACCGGCAGCGCATGCGGAAACCCCTTGAAAACCAAGGCTTTTCGGCTCGGGCCGCGAGTGGGGCGGCCGCTGGCTGCGATTCCCGCTTCGCAGCGCAATAACGTCGGATCATTGACGGCATGCGTCGGCACCTTGCCACCCCAAGTCACCGTAGATCGATGACTTCGGTGTCTTCTGGGACCCTAATTGAGAAAACCTCTTCCTCCACCCCTTTGTTCTCCGCGACCGCGCTAAAGCGCACACGCGTGCGGTTTCCGAACAGATCTACGAGCACGGACTCGCGCAGCTGATAGCTCGCGGGGTCCAGCCACAGCTCCAGGTACTCGAAACCTGAGTCCTCCAGCGGTATCAGCTTTAGACCGATCTCAGCTCGGTTCGATTCGCGGATCCTGCGCGCGCCAAAAAACTTGCTCAAGACGCCATCACCGAGCAGAAAGCTGAGTGCAGTGGGAGAGATCGCCCCCGACGCTACGGGAGCGATCTGGAGCTGCCGCTCCGCGGGGTTATAGATGCGCAAAGCGTCGCCATCGAGCACGATCACAAGCGGGTCCGGCTCTGCGTATTTCCAAAGCATGCGTCCGGGCCGCTCTACGACGACACTCCCGCGGGTGACGTCCTCTCGTCCGAGCGAAGCCACCCAGCTCGTCTGAACGAAGTCCGCGCGGAAGTCTCGGATCGCAGCGTAACGCGCCTGCAGCCGCTCCAGAACCTCCGCCGCGGACTCTCCGTCGTCAGCACCGAGAAGAAGGAAGAGAACGCCACAGGTAACGAATCGCCACCTACGCATCGGGTGGCCGCAAGAAGATCTCGCGCGCCTTGGTGCCCTCCTGCGGGCCAACCATCCCCTCGGCCTCCATCTGCTCTATCAGGCGCGCCGCACGGTTGTAACCAATTTTGAGCTTGCGTTGGATGAACGAGATCGAGGCGATCCGATGGGTCGCGACGATGTCCATCGCCGCATTGAAGAGCTCATCGTAGTCCTCGCCGCGCTCCTCCCGTTTTCGACTCTCTTCCTTGAGCCGGATGATGGTTGGATCGAACTCCGGGGAGCCCTGCTGCGTCAGGAACGCGGTGAGCGCCAGAACCTCCTTCTCGGAGATGTATGGACCGTGAATACGCTCGAGCTTCGAGCTTCCCGGCGGCATGAAGAGCATGTCGCCGGCTCCCAGCAGGCGCTCCGCGCCATTCGCGTCGAGGACGGTGCGGGAATCCGTGCGCGAGCTCACCTGGAACGAGATACGCGCGGGAAAGTTCGCCTTGATCAGTCCGGTCAACACGTCCACCGACGGGCGCTGCGTGGCGAGAACGAGGTGGATCCCGGCGGCGCGCGCCATTTGTGCCAGCCGAATGAGCGACTCCTCAACGTCACGCTGGGCTACGATCATCAGGTCCGCAAGCTCGTCGATGACCACCACGATGTACGGCAAGGGCCGAGGAACGATCTCATCGTCGGGTTTCGGACGCGCATGCGCGGTCTCCTTGGCAATGAGCCTATTGTATTGCGCGATATTCCGGACCCCGCGCTCCGCCATCAAATGGTAGCGCTCCTCCATTTTCGCGACGACTCCCATCAGGGCTGCGGCCGCGCGTTTGGGGTTCGTCACCACATCGGCAATGAGGTGTGGAACCCCCCGGAACATGGAGAACTCGAGCATCTTGGGGTCGATCAGTAGGAGCTTAACTTCGTCGGGAGTGGCCTTGAAGAAGAGGCTGCAGAGCAGTGCGTTGAGGAAGACCGACTTCCCGGTGCCGGTCGCACCGGCCACCAACAGGTGCGGCATCTTCGATAGCTCCATCGTGACCGGGTGCCCGAAGATGTCCTTGCCCAGCGCGATCGTGAGCTTGGACTCCGCCTCGTGATAGCTGGGGTGCGCGAGGAGATCTCGCAGCACCACGACCTCTCGCTCCGCGTTCGGGACCTCTATTCCGACCACGTTCTTGCCCGGAATAGGGGCTACGATGCGCACCGTCATCGCTCGCAGTGCAAGCGCCAGGTCGTCGGCCAGGTTGACGATGCGCGAGAGCTTGATGCCAGGGGCGGGCTCGAACTCGTACATCGTGATCACGGGGCCTGGGTGAACCTTGACCACGCGACCCTTCACGCTGAAGTCCGCAAGCTTGTGCTCAAGGATCTGTGAGTTCTTGATCAGGCAATCGCGATCGACGCGCTCCTCGTTGTGCACGCCCTGTGCCAGCATCTCGAGATCCGGCAGCTTGTACGGGCCCGTCGAGCCGCCGTCTGTGAAGGGAAGGCTCTCCTGTCGCGCCGGGCGCGGGATGGGCAACCGGTGCTCGACGACCTCTGGCTCGTCCGGCGCGCGCCGCAAGGGCGGAAGCCGCAGGCTCATGCGCCGGTTGGGCTGAGCGCGCGCGCTGCGCGACTCGGTTGCAGCCGCGCCCAGCCGTTCCCAGCGCCACCGCAGGCGGGCCCAGCTCACCACGACGAAACGCGCCAGGCGTGAGGCCACACCCTGAAGTCCGCGCCCCAGCGTTCGGAAAAGATCGCGCGCCGAGACGCCGGTTGCGATGAGTAAGCTCGAGACCAATGCGATGGAGAGGAGCAGCGTGGTTCCGGTCAGGTACACACCCTGCTCGAGCGCGACCACCACCAAACGTCCCAGCCTTCCGCCCGCAGCGGGCGGAAGGACCGAAGGGACGGCGCGCTGCAACACCTCGAAGCTGGCCGCCAGCGTGAGCCAGAAGACCGACCAGGCTACCAGCGGAATCCAGCGAGGTCGGACGGGCAAGCCACGCAGATAGCGCACACCCACCACCAGCCCGGCGAGCGGAAGCACGTGTGCCGCCCATCCCAGCGAGCCGGCCAGCCCGGCCGCGATCAGGGCCCCGACCGGCCCACAGCGATTCTCGACCGGGGAGCCGAAGCCCCACCAGGGATCGCTAGGCACATAGGAGAGCAGCGCCAGCTCGACAAAGCCAGCCACAGTGAAAAGTGTCAGGAAGATGACCTCGGCCTCGAGCCGTCCCGGCTGGGCGAGGTCGGTCTGCGCGTAGCGCCGCGACGCCCTGCGCCTCCCGCCGCGCCTAGCCAAGGACGATGGCCCCGGCGCCCACGAGCGCGCAGTAGACGGCGAACGGCAGCAGCCGCCGCCCTACGACCACCCAGCGCAAGGCGTTGAGCGAGAGGGTGCCCGCCACGAACGCGGCCCCAAAGCCCGCCAGCAGCGGGAAGACATCGGCGCCGACAGTGGCAAGACCGCTGCGCTGGATCTCGAACAGCCCCGCGCCCAAAACGGCGGGTACGGAGAGCAGGATGGAGAACTCGACCGCCACGTCGCCCCGTACATCTCTCCACAGAGCCGCCGCAATAGTCGCACCCGAGCGGGAGATGCCCGGAACCACCCCGAGACCCTGAGCCAGCCCGATGACCACGGCGTCAGCCACCCCCAGCGCCTCGGGCCCGCGGCGACGCCCTCCGATGCGCTCGGAGAGTACGAGCAGAGCCGCCGTCACGAGCAGGGCGCCGCCGACCCCCCGGGGCCGCAGGTGCATGGCGCTGACCACGTCGTGCAGCGCAAAGCCGATGATCGCCGTCGGAATACTGGCGAGCGCGAGCAGCAGGAGCCAGCGCCGCTCGAGCATGTTGCCAGGCGGTCCGATACCTCCCGGAAGAAAGGAGAGTGCGGCTCGGGCAAGGCCATACAGACGGCCTCGCAGCACCAAAGCGATGGCGGCCAGCGTCCCCAGGTGGACGACCACATCGAAGAGCAGCCTGGGCCCCTGCCAGTCAACCAGCGACTGCGCCAGCGCCAGGTGACCCGACGACGAGACCGGCAGGAACTCGGTCACCCCCTGCAACACCCCCAGAACGAGTGCCTGATCTAACGTCACCCGTCCCCCTCGAGGAGCCGCCGTCCGAGCTCACGCGCGCACAAGCGGATCTCCCGGCTGTCGTCCGGGCAGGGGGAGCATCAGAATCGGAAACGCCGGAGCGAATGGCAAGGCCGTCCCTCTGGCCACCTTGGCCTGTGCTAGGCTGTGATCTCCTTTTTCGCCCCGCTGGTTTGGAGGAATCCCAGATGGCAGGTTTGAACAAGGTCATCCTCATCGGCAACCTCGGCCGCGACCCCGAGCTTCGTTACACGCAAGGCGGCCAGGCCGTGGCGAACTTCACGCTCGCCACAACGGAGTCGATTACGAAACGGGACGGGGAACGCGAAGATCGCACCGAATGGCATCGCATCGTGGCCTGGGGAAAGCTGGCCGAGATCTGCGGCGAGTACCTGAGCAAGGGTAAGCAGATCTACCTGGAGGGCCGCATCCAGACGCGCGAGTGGGAAGACAAGGAAGGGAACAAGCGCTGGACAACGGAGATCGTCGCTCGCAACATGCAGATGCTGGGGCGACGCTCCGAAGGTACCGGCACGGGCGAGCCCGGTGAGCCGAGCAGCGGCTCCTCCGGCCCCGCTGAAGTCTCCGGCAACGGCGACGACATCCCGTTCTAGCTACTAGCCGTCCCTACTAGCCGGGTAGCGCGCGGCGGAGCCGCGCTGCCGGCACTACGCTCACCTGTGGTTCGCTGCGCGCCCCGCTTTGCGGCGCTTGCTGGCCGATAACCCGCTAGTGCTGCAAGGGCCGAAGGCCCGCGCAGCGAGGCGCAGCCGAGCGAAGCGCGCGCAGGCGAGCTCTGCTCGCCGATAACGCGCTAGTCACGACTTGGTACGGAGCTTCTGGACGACCTGATTGATCGTGTCGCGGGCTTCCGCGGTCAGGTCGAGGAACTCGATCCCCATACCTGGCGGGCCGTCTTCCTTGCCATCGCTGGTCCAGGCCACGCGTCCACCCACCTGGACCGGGCTCTCGAGCTCGGGGAAGCGCATCTGAAGCTGCACCACATCGTCCAGCTCCGCGGGGTTGTCCGTCTCGATGAACATTCCGCCCTCATTGATGTTGGACGCGAATTCCGAGAAGAACACGTCGACGGCGCTGTAATCGATCGGGATCTTGATGGGCTCGCGCGATGTGCTTCGCCGCTCCTCGGAGCCCCTCGGCTGCTTGGATGACATTTCAGCCTCCTGCGGTTGCACATCGGCGCGACCCAACGCTCACTTGAGCGAAAGCCAGCCGCTGCGTGCAAAGCTGCGGTAGCCATCGCCACCGATGACCACGTGGTCCAGCAGGCGGACACCGAGGATCTCCCCCGCCTGGGCCAGCCTGCGGGTGATCTCGTGATCCTCGCGGCTGGGGTCGGGGTTCCCGCTGGGATGGTTGTGGATGACGAGGATGGCGGCCGCCGATTCGCGCAGCGCGGGCGCGAAGACCTCGCGCGGGTGCACGAGGCTCTGGTTGAGGCTGCCACGGCTCACCTCGACCTCGGAGATCAGGCGCTGCCGGCTGTCGAGCAGGAGCACGTAGAAGAGCTCCTGGCGCAGCTGTCGCAGACGAGGGCCGAAGTGGGCGTGGACCTGCTCCGGCGATTGAAACCTCTCGCCGGGATTCAGAGGCGCCCGCGCGAGCCTGGAGCCGAGCTCGAAGGCGGCGCGCAGTGAGGCGATCTTGACCGGGCCCATCCCCGACAGCTGCAGGAACTCGCCATCCGCGGCGCGGGCGAGGCGTTCGAGGGAGCCGAACCGACGCAGCAGGTCCGCGCCCAGGCGAAGCGACGGAGTCCCAGGGGCGCCGGTACGCAAGACCACGGCCAGTAGCTCAACCAGCGACAGCGCCTCGGCCCCGTTACGGCGCAGGCGCTCGCGGGGCCGCTCCCAGCGAGGCGTTTGATCGAACACGCGAGTCCCCCCAGCGTGGGGGTGAGGACGAGTAGTTCTTAGCAGATCGAGCGGCGCGCCTCAGTGACGGCAGCTCTTCCAGGCCGAGTCGGCCGCCGCGTAGATGGGACGGAACTCGTCGGGCCTCATGCCAGGCGCGAGCAGCGAGCGTAGAACGGTGACCGGCTCGTCCTGCCCCCGCGCGAACGCCGCAAGCAGGCCGAAGTAGCCCTCGACCGTCGCTGCGCTCTGAAGCGCCAGCTCGAGCTCGAGCGGGCTTCCCGTGCGCAGCTCTTCGCCCCCGAGTGTGTGTACCGTCCCCCGGCTGACGCGACCAAGGAGCAACATCGCCTCGCGCTGATAGCTGTCGATGATGCTGCCGCTGGGCCGAAAGGCTTTCGCCACAACCGCCGGATCCAGGCGCTCACGGAGCACCGACTCGGCGCTCCGGTTGCAGCGATCCCCGGGTCGGTACGCCAGGCGCTCGAGGGCACGGCGCACTTCTTCGGACCCAGGGAGCCTGGCACCATCGGCCATCACGTCGAGCAGCAAGATGTGTTCCTTGCGGATGGCGTTGTAGCTCTGCTTCGAGCGAACCTCGACCTTCGAGTCCCGGGTCTGGATGCTGATCAGGATGTCCTCGCCGACCTGGGACACCTCCACTCCCAGTACCTCTCCCCCGGAAACCTCCGGTCTCGACTCGAGCTTGTCGGCGGTCTTCGTGAGCGCGAGCACGAAGCCCGCAGAGGACTGGCCCCGGCTCACACGAAACTGGGGCTCCTCCTTGGTGCGGAGGAGCAGCGTCGTCCGGCCCGCGATGTAGGTGTGGTCGAACGCGACCAGCGCATTGGGCAACGGGGCGAGCCGGATTACGAGCTCTTCGGCCACGTCGCGCACGGGGTACACGCGCTCCTCGGTCGAGAAGCCGTCGGCCTGGATGCGCAAGCTGAGCACATCCCGACGTGTCGTGTTGGCGCGCTTGGGCAGGAGAACCCGCAAGGGTGCCGTAGCGCGTTCGAAACGTTTCTGGAAGTTGGACCGAATATAGTAGAGCGCGACATCGGCGTCGTCCGGCACCGTCGTGATCCGCACGTAGCGCTCACCTTGCCAGTACCTCCAGCCGCCCAGCAGTGAGGCAATTCCGACGAACAGGCTGCCGAGCCCCAGCGGCGCGGGATCAGCAGGGATGAGCTCGACCTCTTCGGGAGCCGCTAGCTGAGCGCGGGCGAGCGGCGGGAGCGGGAGGCAGCAGAGCAGAGCCACGAGTCCTCGCCCGATCGATCCGACGGCCATTTCCATGGGCGGGAGATTACCCCCACGCGTATCCGTCGTACAGCTCAGTCCCCGTCGGCTTCGTAGAGCCCGCTCTTCCCCCCCGACTTGCGCAGTAGGCGGACGTCCTCGATCACCATACCTCGGTCGATCGACTTGCACATGTCGTAGAGAGTGAGCGCCGCAGCCGAAACCGCCACCAGCGCCTCCATCTCGACGCCGGTCTTGGCCGTGACACGGACGGTGGCCTCGACCTCGATCGCGGGAACCTCCTGCTGGAGATGGAACTCGATCTCGACGCTTTCGAGCGGCAGCGGGTGTGCCAGCGGGATCCATTCGGCCGTCCGCTTCGCGGCCTGGATGCCGGCGATGCGAGCCACCCCCAGCACATCCCCCTTTTTCGCCGAGCCCTCGACCGCGGCTCGAAACGCGGCAGGCGAAAGCCGGACCCGACCCCGAGCGATCGCCTCGCGTTGCGTGACCGGCTTGGCTCCGACATCGACCATGCGCGCGCGGCCGCTCTCATCGATGTGGCTGGAACGGTCGCGGCTCACAGCCTGGGACCTGTCGCGAAGCGCTTCTCGAGCCAGCCGTGGATGTCTTCGAGGACCTGCTCGCGCTCGGGCTCGTTCAGCACCTCGTGGCGCAGACCGGGATAGGTGCGGATCTCACAGCCCTCGGGCTCGAGCTGCGCGTGGAAGGCGCGGCTACCCTCGACGCGACAGAGAGGATCGGCCTCACCGTGCACGATCAGCACGGGCACGTTGATCGAGCGCGCGCTGGCGCGCACGGCGCTCGCCGCGCGCACGACCTCCGCGCCCAGGCGCAAGCTGATCGGCTCGTTGATCCTGGGGTCGGCCATGTAGGCCTGCTGGACCGCGGGATCGCGGGAGAGCCCCGCGGGATCGATCCCGCTCGGGACGCGCAGGCGCGGCAGCACGCGCGAAAGCAGTCTTCCAAGCGTGAATGCGACCCGTCCCACAGCGGGGCTGGGAAGAAACGCAGGGCCCGAGAGTACGGCCGCCTCGACCTCGGGCTGGCGCCAGGCCAGCAAGGCCGCGACGATCAGCCCGCCCATGCTGTGCCCGAGCAAGACCACGGGGGCCCCCGGCTCCTCCTCGCGCACCAGGGCGAGGAAACACTCGAGGTCGTCCAGATATATATCGAAGCTCGGCGTGTGCTTACGCGGCCCCTCGCTGTCCCCGTGCCCCCGCAGGTCCAGGGCATGGACGGAAAAGCCACGCTCGGCCCACCAGCGGGCTACGCTGTCATAGCGCTCGGCGTGCTCTCCCAGTCCGTGTACGAGCACGAGTACACGTTGGGAGGCGCTCGTCGCCCAGTGCCTTCGCACCAGCTTCAGGCTCCCTTTGACCGGAAAGGAGCCGGCACGAAAGCGCACGCTCATCCGTGCCCTCGCGTGGCCTCCGCGGCGGGGAGCCCCCCAATGTCGCGCAGCACCGTGCGAACCCGACGCAGATAACGCTGTCCTTGGATGCGCCGTCCCCAGAAGTAAGCGGAGATGCCGTCTTCCTCCCCGAGCCGATGGATGTTGTCGGCGAGAAGCAGGCAACCGGCCTCAACGTTGGCTTCGATATGAGCCACGTTTCCGGGAAGCGAGAGCTCCTCGAACATATGCGGCATTACCTGCATCAGACCGATCGCCCCTTTCGGACTGCGGGCTGCCGGGCGCGCACCGCTCTCGACCAGGAGCACCGCGAGCACGAGCTCGGCGGGAAGGCCTTGCTCGCGCTTACAGCGAAGCACGGCGCCGGCGATGCGCTCGGAGGTGATCGAACTGAGGCTCGGGTTCATGGCCAGCAGCATGGACACGATGCGCGGACGCTCGATGGGTGCGCTCTGGGCCGCGGCCTGCTCCCGCGCCTCCACCCATTCCAGGGCGAGCCCCAGCACTGGATCTCTTGCGAGAAGCAGAAATCCCCCCAGGATTGCCACCCACTGACTTCGTCTCGGCACCGGGGCTCCCGCTCGGCGGCGGCCGACCTGCCAAGTAAAAGCAAGGACTGGGCCGCCCTGGGAGAGGGTTCAGCCGACCGCAGGAGCCGGCCCTATCTCCCTGGTTAGACTGAAAATCCTATCCCGGGCGCGACGCCTGTCAACGCTGCGGTCAGAACGCGATTGACTGACGCAGGACGGCAAAGGTGACAAAGCTCGCGGCACACAGCCACGCTCCGCTGTGCAGCGTTGGGTCATAACGTATGGATTTCAAACTGATTTCGGCACGTATGCTGCTGTGGACCCGCGGACCTGGCAGCCGCTGGAGGCCTGCCCCGCAGCCCGAGTCGGCGCTCCAGGACGCAACGCGTATCAGCGTCGAGGATCCTAAGCCTGGCTTCTCCGAGAGCCGATCATGACAGCAGGGAGTGCCCTCGGCTTGAGCAAGCTCTACCAGATCCGGCTGACATCGCAGAACGCGGTGGGAGATGCAAAGGCTCCCCTTCACTTTCGCGCTCCCGACGGAACCTACTACGTCGGTGATGACGAGCTCAGCCGGCTTCGCTCTCTGGCGACTGCGCACGAGATCGTGCGCGAGCTTCCCATCTCTGAGATCCCGGTGAAGTTCCTCGTCACCGACAACGGCGCGGTGACCAATTCGCCCCCGGAGCGCGCACGCATGGCGGTTCTGGCGCGGCTGCTGTCGGAGGAGCGCGCTAACGGGGAAGTCTGCATCCGCTACCTGGGCCGAAACCGCTCCGTCCCGCACGACGGGTTCGTGCAGGATCGCCCGGGTGGAGGCCGTACGTACGTCTGGCAGGTGCTCCCCGCAGACGAGCTCAAGAATCGCCCCGAGCTTCACCAGCGTTTCAGCCACCTGCGCCAGCGCTTCGCCGATCCCGACACGCGAGTGGTTCTCTCGCTGGGCTCGGGCGGTCTCAAGCTCTTCGCCCACGCTACCGTGATGCGGCTGCTCGAGACCCTCGACTGCGCTAAGCACGTGGACGAGATATGGGGTTCCAGCGCGGGTGCGGTGGCCGGCCTCCTGTACAGCCACGGCCTCTCGCCCCAGGCCATCGAGCAGTCGGGCTACGATCTCTACGCGGGACGCTATGACCTGACCCTGCGACCGTCGAAGTTTCAGCTGCTGCGTTCCCTCTTGCGGGACACACTCCTCCCCTCCTCGGAGCCCAGCGCAGCCGGCTTTCTGGACTGCGCGCAGGGACTCGCTCGTATGCTGGAACATTACTGCTCCACGCTGCGCACCCAGCGCCCGTTTTACTGCATCGCCTTCAACCTGGCCGAGTGCCGTCCCGAGGTGCTCACGCCCGATCCTGTGCCCGAGCACCTGAGTGAGTTCTTGACGCAAACCGAAGCCCGAGAGGCCGCCCTGGCCTCCTCGACCGTGCCGCTGCTCTTCGTGCCCCGGCGCATCAGCCGCGAGCACGGGGATGTCCCGTACATCGACGGCTCCACAACCGAGGACGTGCCGCTTTTCTCGCCAACCAAGAAATTCGACCTCGACCGGGCGGCTGGCGTCGAGAAACGAAAGCGGCTCCTGATCCTGTACGTGAAGCTGACGGCTGGCCTGGCCCAATACCGCGCGCATCACGGTCGCATGGGCAAGCTCAGGCTGCTACAGACCGTGGCCTCGGCCGGAATCGACACCGTGCATCAGCGCAACCTGGAGCTGCTCACGCAGCGTCCCGATGTCACCGCGCTGGGGCTGACCTTCGAGGGTTCGCCTCCGGATTTCTTCGACAGCCGTCGCATCCCTGAGTTCATTCGTACCGCCAAAGAAGCCTTCCCGGCTCAGCTGGAGAAGATCGAGGAGCGCCTGCGAGAGGGCTAAGTTCCTGGTGTGGACCGGCGCCCGCAGTTTCCCGCAAACGTAGAGGAAACCCTCGCGCGCCTGTCCGCCGCCGGGGTCCGAGTCTACGTCGTGGGCGGAGCGCTACGGGACACCTTGCTGGGCCGAGCGGCGCGGGACTTCGACCTGGTCGTGGACGCAGACCTCGAAGCAGTCCAGCGCGTGCTGCCCGAAGCCGTCTCCATCCCCGCACGCATACCCGTACTCGTAACACGCGAGACCCCGCAACAGGCGCGCATAGAGATCAGCCGGCTGCGCGCGGGTGCCCGCTCACTCGAAGAGGATCTCCGCGGACGCGACTTCACACTGAACGCGATCGCGTTCGACCCTCGAAGGACCACCTTCGTAGATCCCCTCGATGGGCGTGGAGACCTCGACGGGCGACGCCTGCGCGCGGCCGACCCGGCGCGCGCCTTCCACGAAGATGCGCTCCGCATCCTGCGAGGCGTCCGCCTCGCACTTGAGCTTGAGTTCGAGCTCGAGTCCGGGACAGCAGACGCCATGGCGCGCGAAGCATGGCGTCTGCATCAGGCTCCGGGGGAACGGCTGCGCGACGAGCTCTTGCGGCTGCTAGCCCTCGGCTCGCCCTCGCGCGCGCTGGAGCAGCTGCGTGCGCTGGGCGCGCTCGCGCCGCTATTACCCGAGCTCCTGCGCGGGGTCGGCGTCGCTCAGAACGCGCACCACCGTGAGGACGTATTTCGCCACACACTGCGGGTCTGCGACCTGATCCGTCCCGATCCGCTGCTGCGTCTGGCGGCGCTCCTGCACGACGCGGCCAAGCCCGAGGCCAAGCGCTACGACCCCCGCCGCAAGGACTTCAGCTTCCATCGGCACGATCTGCTCGCGCTCCGCCACGTCCGGCGCACCGCACAGCGGCTGCGTCTCTCACGGCAGAGTGAGAGTCGGGTCGAGCGTCTGGTGCGTCATCACCTGCTCTTTCCGGAGCGCCTCCGGACGGGCGCGGCGATCCGCCGGATGCTCAGGCGCGTGGGCCGCGATATCCTCACGGACCTGCTCGAGCTGCGCCGCGCCGATCTCGCCTCGCGCGATCCGGAGGGGCGGGTGCCGAGCGCATGGGAGGAGACCGAACGACGCATCCGGGAGCTCGATCACACCACCCCGTCCGCTTCACCGGTTCGGCTCGCGCTCGGAGGAAAGGCGATCATGCAGGAGTTCGGGATTCCAGAGGGTCCTGAGGTCGGCCGCTGGCTCCGACGCGCACGGCGGCGCGTGCTGGAGCATCCGGAAGAGAATGAACGCGGGCGCCTGCTCGCGTGGCTGCGGCAGGCGCGCGGGGCGGACTGAGCGTGTATCCGACCCTCTTCCAAATCGGGAACTTCGAGATCTCGAGCTTCGGCGTGATGGTCGTCATCGCCTTTCTCGTGGGCGGCGAGATGGCGGCGCGCTCCTTCGATCGGTTTGGACTGGACCGGGAGGATGCCTGGCGCCTGGTCACCTGGTGCGTGATCGGCGGCATGCTGGGGGCAAAGCTGTGGTACTTCACGGAGCTGCTTGCTCGCAGCCCCGAGACGCTGTCCGGGCAGATGCTCTCGCTGGACTTCTGGCGCAGCGGCCTGACCTGGTACGGGGGCTTCGCGGGCGGCGTGGTCGGAGGACTGCTCGGCGCGCGCATCAACAACGTGCCCATCCCCATGCTCGTGGACCTCGCCGCGCCCACGCTTGCCATCAGTCAGGCGCTGGGGCGGATCGGCTGCTTCCTGGTCGGCGATGACTACGGCCGCGTCACCTCGCTGCCCTGGGGCGTCGCCTTCCCGCAGGGCCTCCCCCCCACGCTGGAACGGGTCCACCCGACCATGCTCTACGAGACGCTGTGGCTGGGGGCTGCTGGGGTCTGGCTATGGCGACGACGCGGGGTTTCGCCCTTTCTATTCGGTGAGTATCTCTTCCTCGCGGGCTTGGGCCGCTTCTGGATCGAGCTTCTGCGCCTCAACCCTCCCGCGCTGGGACCTCTCACGAACGCACAGCTCGCGGCCATGCTCTGCATGCTGGTGGGCGGCGTAGGCTGGCTCCGAGCGCAGCGTGCGCGGCGCTTCACTCCGAAGCACTCGCCGTAAGGGCCTGCGCCAGCTTCTCTGCGCTTCGCTCCAGGGCGGGATCGAGATTCTGGGTGGTCGAAACCAACGACCCCAGCGCGCGTCGCGCCAGGTCGCGCCAGGCGGGTTCGCCGCGCGCCCCCTCCGAAACCCAGCGCTCGAGCGAGATCAACGCAGCCCGGGGATCACCGGCGTAGTAGCACGCCATCCCGATCGCGAAGGACTCCGCCGCCTCACAGAAATCACCGCCCTGTAGCTCGTCCCGCGCGAGCAGCGCCGCGGCTTCAGCGAAGTGCCCGTTCAGGAGCAGGCTCTCTGCCGCGAGCTTGAAGCCATCATGACTCGAGCCGTAGACCTGCGCCAGCAGATCGGACAGCAATATTCCAAACACAGCCTCGGTCCGCTCCACGTTCTCCACCAGAGCGCGGGCCACCGCACCCGTCGGCGGCATCTGCCGCAGCAGGATCAGAAGCTGATCGCGCGTCTCCTGGAAGAGCTCCGCAACCTCGCTCTCGGACTCGAGCATGCGCCGTCGCCCCGCCTCGAACACGCGTCGAAAGGCCTCGGCCAGCGGACCCGAAGCAGAGCCCTCGGCCATCATCCGCTCGAGCCGAGGGCCATACGCGGTCGTGAGGTAATAGCTCTCGCGGAACTTCATACCCTCGTGAAAGAGGGCCCCTACAGCCAGGTCGAAGAGCTCCTCGGCCTGGAGCTCCATGCGCGAACGCCCACCGTTAAGGCGGAAGAGTGCGTGGCATGCCTCCTTGAGTCGGTAGAGCGCGCTCTCCTCCGTATCGCCCACGAGTCGCTCGATCCAGGCAAACTCGAGGTCCTCGCTGCGCAGGCGTCCGTGGATGCGGTCTGAAAGCGCGTAGGCCTCCATGAAGTCGCGCACGATCCTTGCGACCCGGCGTTCACGAAGGTCCATCCCCAGCTCCCCCTGCCCTCCAACGATATCAGATCAGCCTGCTTCCAATGCGGGCGGCGCCGGGGCCCTCTCCTGCGATATCCTGTGGCCCCGGGGGACGGAGGGGACGGTAATCCAGGAGGACCCATGGACGACACGGTGGAGCGAGAACGCCTCGAGATCGACATCCTCTTCGTGGGAGGCGGCCCCGCGACCCTCGCCAGCGCCATCCGGCTGGTGGATCTGTGCAAGGAGAAGGGTATCGAGGCGCCGGCGATGCTGGTGATCGAGAAGGGCCCCGAGATCGGGGAACACCAGCTCTCGGGGGCCGTCATGAATCCGCGCGCCATCCACGAGCTCGTGCCCAACTTCAAGGAGAAGGGCTTCCCCTTCCACTACGAGGTGACGAAGGACTCGTTTCTCTGGTTCACCCGCAAGCGCGCCATCCGCTCGCCCATCACGCCTCCCCAGTTCTCGAACCGGGGCAACCTCGTGATCTCCCTGTCCGATGTCGTGAAATGGCTGGCGCAGCAGGCGGAGGAGCGCCAGATCGAGATCTATCCCGGCTTTCCCGCTTCCAAGCTGCTCTTCGAGGGAGAGCGTGTGATCGGGGTCCAGATCCAGGATCGAGGGATCGACAAGGACGGCAAGCTGAAGCGTGTCTTCGAGGCGGGTCCCGAGATCATCGCCAAGTGCGTGGTGCTGGGTGAGGGGCCGCGCGGCTCCTGCACCAAGCAGCTGCTCGAGAAGCTTCCGCAGCTGGACGGTCCGAACCCGCAGGTCTACGCCACGGGCATCAAAGAGATCTGGAAGGTCAAGCCGGAGAATCACGTTCCCGGGCGCGTGATCCATACCATGGGCTGGCCGGCGGCACCCGACACCTTCGGCGGCTCGTGGATCTACGACATGAAAGACAACATGGTCTCGATCGGCTTCGTGACCGGTCTGGACGCGACCAACCCGTATAGCGATCCGCACGACAACATGCAGCGCTTCAAGCTGCACCCGTTCCTCAGGAAGCTGCTCGAGGGCGGAGAGATTGTGCGTTACGGAGCCAAGGTCATCCCCGAGGGCGGACTCTTCAGCCAGCCGCGACTCTACGCGGAGGGTGTGCTCCTGGTCGGCGACTCGGCCGCCTTCTGTAACGGCGAGAAGCTCAAGGGCGTCCACATGGCACTGAAGAGCGGCATGCTCGCGGCCGAGGCCCTCGTCGAGGCACTGCAGAGGGACGACTTCTCGGCCGAGACCCTCAAGGTCGTCGAGGAGCGCTACCGCGCCAGCTGGGCCTACAAGGAGCACCGCAAGTCGCGCAACTTCCACGCGGCATGGAAGTGGGTGCACAAGATGCCGCGCTATCTCGGCTGGGGCAGGCAGCTTCCCTTCATGGCCAACGTCGGCGCCTCCATCTTCAGCGGTGGACGCGGCCTGCAGAAGATGATCAAGGCGGAGAAAGACCACACCCACATGAAGAAGCTGTCGGAGCTCAGCCCCGCGGAGCTCGCGCTCAAAGAGAAGGTGGCTTACGACAACAAGTACACCTTCGACAAGGTGACCGCCGTGAGCTATGCGGGGTCTCGCCACGAGGTGGATCAGCCGCACCACCTGAAAGTCGCTGACACCGATATATGTACAGATCGCTGTACAGAGGAGTACGGCAACCCGTGCCAGCACTTCTGCCCGGCGGACGTCTACGAGATGATCGATCACCCCGAGAAGCCCGACAAGAAGCAGCTCCTCATCCATCACGAGAACTGCGTGCACTGCAAGACCTGCGACATCGCCGACCCCTACCAGATCATCACCTGGGCCACCCCGGAGGGCGGCGACGGCCCCGACTACACCTTGATGTAGCTACTCAACTGCCCCCGGGGGGCAGTTCTCGGAAGTGATAGAACACCGAGAAAGGCGCAGGGGCGTCCGAACACAGCATCAACATGCGCGCGCGTACTACTCGACGCCGTCAAACTGACCGCGGGGCTACTCCGACGCGGGTGTAGCGGACCAATCGAAACGGACCGCCAGTGCCTCGTGGTCGCTGAGCGGCTGTCCGTCACCGGTCACGAAAACGTCGGTCTCAAAGTTCCACGATCTCGGTGTGAGGGTGAGGCTATCGTTGCTGCGGAACAGGAACTTGTCGATGCGACCCGGCTCCGGGCAGCCGAGGAAGTCGCACACGTCGGTCAAGCCCGTCTCGCTCAGCAGCCGCTGGAACTGGGTCGAGTCGGGCTCTTCATCGGAGTCAAGGTTGAAGTCGCCCCCCACGATGACCGCCTCGCCGGCCGAGAAGATGTTCAGAAAGTCGGAGAGCAGCGTGACCCCCGCGTCCCGTACGAGCACGTCGTTGGGGTCATTCCCAGCTTCCATGTGGAGGTTGTAGATATGCAGCGTCACCCCGGCGGCCAAGGTGGTCCGGGCGACGCTGAAGCCCTTCAGGGCCAGGCAGTCGGCCCCGTGATCGAACAAGCCGAAGCAGCTCGACCAGGCCTCCCGCACGACCGGATCGAACGGGAACTGCGAGAATCGGTTCAAGCCGTCGCTGACGAGCGCTTGCGGCCGATTCGGATCGGTGCCGAGCGGAAGCGGCGCGGGCTCGGACTTGTACGGGTGGTCGGCATCGGCCACGAGCAGCTCGTGATAGACGCGTAGCGGCTCCAGCGGGTTCGGGTCAGGCGTCTGCCAACTCTCCTGTACCAGCACCAGGTCGTAGCCGTTCAAGAGCGGGCTGATGATCGGCGTGTAGAGCGATGGAATCGAACCGGACAGGCTATCGGGGAGGCCGGCCACGTTGTAGCTCAGTGCCAGGAACTCTCCAAAGGAACAGCTCCGGTTGGCCATGCCGTCATCGAGCAGGTCGCAGTCCCGTGCCAGGTCGTCGGCCTGATTCAGCGCCAGACAAGTATGGCATTCGACGATCTGGTCCAAGCATGTCGCTAGCGTGGCAGGATCTTCCGTTCCACAGCCTGGGATAGCGACTAGTTCCGGGAAGGCCCCAGGGAATTCCACGCCTCCACACTTCTTGTCGATGGTGGAGCGGATCTTGCCCGTTACTGGATCGCACGCCTTCGCGATCTTGCCCTTGGGGTCGTCGCCCATACAAGCCTGGAGATCGAGGAAATTCTGGATGCTCTCATCCTTCAACCCGAGCTTCTTGCACTTGTTGAACTCCTTGAGCTTCGCCTCCTGGCACTTCTTCACCGACTTCGCGACTGCCTGCTGACACTTCGACCTACCCTTGTCCACGTCTATGGATTCGGTGGCGATCACCAGGTCCAAATTCGAGCCGAAAACAGCATGGATAAGATCAAGCTCCTTCTGCACGGCCACATTGTTAACGTTGGCTGAGTTGGTCGCACCAAAGTCGGGCGTGATGGCTGAGCACTTCTTGGCCTCATCGGATTGGGTCTTGCTCTGGGCCTTTGCGACCTTGCCCTTGCGATCAGCAGTTAGACAAACCTCTAGCGTCGCGGCCGGCGTCAGACTTTGACCCTTGGCGAAATCCTTGATGCAGTCACAGATGCTCTTGCCCTGCGCTTTGGCGACCTTTGCCAGGTTCTTGTTGAGCGCGTTGATGCAATTCTGTTGATCCTTTTCCTGCGCTCGGGCCAAGCCCAAGGCAGCAACTCCAGGCAGAAGAGCCATCACTCCCAGAACCGTGATCGTCAGTCCAAGTGTACGCGCTATCGGGCTGGCCTTGGTTCCCATGACGCCCTCCGTTGACTCTGACCAGGGCCATTGTCTCAGGATATGGGGCGCAGGGGAATGCGTTTGTGTATCCGTCCTCGTTGAACGTTTATATACGCGATTTCTCCACGTAGAAAACCACCCGACCGCGAGAAATCCGACGCTGGACGTCTCTGCGTAGAATCACGCACGACGGGCCAAATGCCCCACCCTTCGACCCTCTCGGGGCGCTTTCGAGCGTTCCGGGCGTCTTGCAGCGCGATCTCGGACCTGGAACGCAGGTTGCAACATGGCTGGAGTACCGCACAGCCCCGTTCGCAGCATTTCACGTCTCGACGGGGCTAGAGGGAGAGGAGCATGTCGAGACACGTTCTACCCCCCGGTCTCGTGATCGCCCTGGTTCTCTGCCTTCTCCGAACCGCCAGCGCTGACATCACCGATGTCGTCCGCTGCCAGAACAAGATCGCGCACGCCGGCGCCACCTTTGCCAAGAGGTCCGTCAAGTTGACTCTCAAATGCTTCACCGCGATTGCCAACTGCCAGATCCAGTGTGAGCAGGGAGTCTTCGGTCCGCCCTGCGAGGAGCCACCAGAGCCCGGGTGTTGTGATCCCGACGATCCAAACTCGAATTCCGCTTACAGCAACTGCTTGGATGACGCGGAGGAAACTTGTGACGAGCAGACTGCCAGGATCGCAGATCAGGAGATCAGAAAGCAGGTGAAGATCATCGCTGCATGCGAGGACCTGACTCCGGAGGAGCTGTGCGGCGCCCAAGCCACTGGCCTTAATTTCGAGACGCTGAACGCCGGCTGCCTCGCGCTAGATCCGAACTACGAGTGCAACCTCGAGGGGATGGTGGCGTGCGTCGGTGGACCCCTCGAGCGCCTTCTGACCGACCAGATCGCCGGGCTCCTGGTTCCCCCGCGCCCAGGAGGGCATCGGCTTGCTCATGCTGGAGCAGAGCTTCCCGGGCCTCCCGGTCGCGCACAAGGTGAAAGACCAGCTCGAAGTGGGGAAAGCCGACGTTTGGGCGATCAGCGGCCAGGCTGGCGACTTGATCAGCGCCAGGGTGAAACCCAAAGATGATGATAACGACGGCTTCGCAGCCCTCGATGCGGCGCTGACGCTGGTCGGTATGGACGGAACAACGGCGCTAGGCAACACGATCGTCTACGGCGTGCAATGCGCCGTCCCCACGACCTGCGCTAGCACCTGCGCTCAGCTCGAGCGCCGTCTCCCGTATTCCGGAACCTTCTTTCTCGTGGTCGAGGCGCTCGCTACTCCGGGATGCGACGGCGGTCCCTACAAGCTGATCGTCAGCAGTCCGGGCGGTGTCGCGATCCCGACGCTGCAGTTAGACGATATTGATCCTCCGGTGTCTCCGCCCTAGGAAAGGTGGGTGCATGATCAGGAGGATCACGCAGGGATGTTACGGTAGGTCGCAGGCGTCGCCGCGGCCGTTGCCATCGATGTCTTGCTGGTCCTTGTTGGAGACGTCGGGACAGTTGTCCTGGGCATCGCTGATCCTGTCGCCGTCGCGGTCGGGGCCCTCGGCCTCGGGATCGGCGATCCACTTTCCGATCCATGCGCCCAGGAACGCACCGGCGGCGAAGCCCAGAGCGGCACCCGCGCCGTGATCCGAGCTGACCGCGGCCCCCATGGCGGTGCCTACTCCCGCGCCGATCGCGGCTCCATCCTTGAGGCCAGGCGTGGCACACGCCAGAGCCCCAATGAGTCCGCCCAGCCAGACCGCGGAGCCAAGCCCGGCCGCCGTCATGGAGCTTATCCGCAGCCGCCGTTCTCTCCGCAGTTGGGACAGCTGTGGCACGCGCCCGTGCGCAGCATGATCGAGCCACAGTTCATACAGGGAGGTGCAT
>SMWZ01000178.1 GCA_004356455.1 Deltaproteobacteria bacterium | reverse complement strand
CTCCCCAGCCCGCCTCGAATGTGCCGGTGCACCTCTCGAAAGTGATCCTGTAAGCCCTCGCTACCAAAAACCGCCAGCGCGCAGCGCAAGCCGGCGATGTTGAAGGCCTTGGTCGCAGAGGTGAGCGTGACCGTCTGTGCTTCCACCTCGGGTCCCAGCGTGGCAAACGGAATGTGCGTATGGCCCGGGTAGACGAGGTCGCCGTGGATCTCGTCCGACACTACCGTGAGGTGGTTCTCGAGCGCGATCTCTGCCAGCTGCTCGAGCTCGGAGCGCGTGTAGGCGCGTCCCGTGGGGTTCTGGGGATTGCTGAGCAAGAGCAGACGCGTCCCGTGGTCGATGCTCGCACGCAGGGCGTCGAAGTCGATCTCGTAGCCGGAGTCACTGGCCACAAGCTGTTGGGTGACCATGCGCCGGCCCATGTCGTGTACGGCCTCGAGGAAGGGCGGATAGATCGGCGTCTGCACGATCGCCCCGTCCCCGGGCTTGCTGTAGACCTGAAGCGCGATGTACAGACCCTGCACGACATCGGTCAGGACCTCCACGCGGTTAGGATCCAGCTCCCAGCCGAAGCGCTCCTGCATGCGCTCGGCAAAGACCGCCGGCAGCCCGCCCGGCGTCGGGTTGATGGGATAGCCGACGTCCCCGTTCTCGAGCGCGTGGCGCAGCACCACCTGGATCGGCTCCGCCACGGGAAAGTCCATGTCGGCGACCCACAGCGGCAAGACATCATCCGGATACGTGCCCCACTTCTCGCCGCGGCGGGCACGCAGATGGGCGATATCGAGGTCGCCGAGATTCATGCTCCCTGATTGTACCCCACTGGTCCTGCGCGCAAGTGGGCGGGTGGCTTCAAGCGATGCGGACCCGCTCGCCCGTGCGCACATAGAGCAGCTCCTGGGCCGGGGCCGGCGCCTCGGGAAAGGCGAGCGCGATTCCGCGGGCATAGGCCTCGAGTTGCTCCCGATAGCGCTGGCGCGCCTCGGGGCTGGGGTCGCGGTCGGTCTTGTAGTCCGCCACCACGAGCCGGCCGTCTGGCTCGCGGTAGAGCAGGTCGAGCGTACCGTTCCAGGCCCTCCCCTGCGCGTCCCGGAACAGGACCGGCAGCTCCCGCCCGAGGACCTCCAGCGAAGACAGGTAGGCGGGCAGCCCACTCTCGAGCAGGCCCTGGATGACCTCCATGGCTTCTCGCCGCAGCGCCTCAAACTCGACCGCGGAGTCGCGCGCAGCCCGTATAAGGGCCGAGTCGAGGTGCGCTGTCAGCGCGTCCCGGCTCTTGAAATCCCAACGCTCGAGCGCTTCGTGCACGGCCAGGCCCAGCAGCCGCGCGCGATCGGCCGACCGCAACGCCGGCGTCTCCTCGGTCTCCAGCATTTCGCCGGCGGCCTCTTCCTGCTCGCGCAGACCCGACGGCTTTTGGAAGAGGGGCGCGGCCTGCCGCGCGGCTTGCTCCGCGACCGCTCGCGTGCGTCGAACGGCTTCCGCCCAGTCTTCGGCCGGATCGGAGAGCTTCGGGGTGCGTTCGGCGCTTTGCGGCTCCGCTACGCGGTGTAGGAGGGCGGGGCTCTGCTCCAGCGCGCCATCGCTGCCGAGTCCCGACTCCGGATAGCCCCAGCTGGAGAGAAAACGGACCCACGCCTGGCGCGAGCGATTCTGACGAGGTGCGTGCACCAGGATCAGACGCTCGCGCGCCCGCGTGCAGGCAACGTAGAAGAGCCGCTTGTGCTCCGCCTGCGCGTGTCGCTTCTCCTCCCAGGTGTGGTGCAGCCAGCTGGCGGAATAGCCGGCGTCGGTGGACACGGCGAGGGCCCGCACGATCGGGAGCCACGCTACCCGGATTCGGGGCGCTCCGCGCGCGTCCTCCCCCCCGGGATTCCGGCCCAGGTCGGGCAGGATGACGGTGGGGAACTCCAGGCCCTTGGCGCCATGGACCGAGAAGATGCGGACCTTGTCTTCCCCCAGCGCTGCCGGGGGCAGCACGTCCTGGCTCTGGAGCCAGGGCAGCAGCGTGCTCAGCGAGTGTCCAGGGTCGAGACGCGCGACATCGACGAGCCGGTCGACCAGCGCGCGCAGGACCGTCACACGCTGCAACCCATCCGCCGCCGCCGCGTGCAGCGTCAGAAAAGGCGACTCGTCGAGCAACCGAAGCAGCAGCTCGCCCGGCGGTTGACTGAGTGAGCGCTCGTGCCAGTCTCGCAGGAGCGCGTAGCCGCGCGCGACGTTGGGGAAGAGCTGCGGATCGGGGTCCACGGCCAGGTAGCGCCAGGGTCCATCCAGCGAGCGTGCGAAGCGCAGCAGCTCGCCATCCGGGGTCGCCCCCAGCGCAGAGCGGAGCACGCCCAGCAGCGCGGGCGCATCGTTGGGATTGGCAATGGCCCGCAGCAGGGCCTGCAGCTCGAGCCCCTCGCTGTGCTCGAGCGGACTGTGCCGGCTCTCGAGTGAGAAGGGGATGCCCCACTCACGCAGGGGTTGGGTGTAGAGATGCACCTGGGAGAGCGCGCGGAACAGGATCGCGACATCTGCGTAGGGCAGCCGGCCGGCTTCGTGCTCGCGCGCGATCCAGTCTGCGATGACCTCGCCCTCCGCGCGTCGGGCCGGCTCGGCCGGCCGCGGCTGCTGCGCCGGACCGACGGTCCAGAGCTCGACCCGTGGGCCATCGTTGGCGGCATCACGTCCGGACTGCATGCGCTCGAAATCGGGCTCGACCTCGCGCTCCAGCTCGGTTCTAGGCTGGAGCAGTGACTCGAAGAGCGGGTTGAGTGGCTCCAGAAGCTCCGGCCGCGCGCGCCAGCTGGTGGTGAGCGCGAGTCGCTGGCCGCCGCAGGCTTGCACGTGCGCTACGGCCTGGTGATAGGCCGAGATGTCGGCGCGGCGGAAGTGATAGATCGACTGCTTCGGATCGCCCACGATGAAGAGCTTGCCGGGCTCGAGCCGCGTCCGGAATGGGTCGTCGCTCGGAGCGGTCGTTGGCGCCTCGGCCAGGAAGAAGACGATCTCGTACTGGAGTGGATCCGTGTCCTGAAACTCGTCCACCAGCAGCAAGCGGTACTGGCCACCCAGCTTTCCGCGCACGGAGGGATGGTGGGCAAGCAGGTCGCGCGTCAAGCACAGCAACGCGTCGAACGAGAGTATGCCTCGGCGTCGAGCCTCGCCGCGCGCGCGCTCTACGAACGGAGTGACGAGCTGGATGGCGCGAGCCACGAGCTCTTCATCAATCGACAGCATCGCTTCGAGCAGAGCGCGAGCGTCCTTCGCGCACGCCGTGGCCTCGGGCTTGGCCTTGGCCCCGGGGGGGGCACCGTCGAGCAGGCCCCGGCGCCCTCTGGATGAGAGAAAGCTCGCACTCGCCAATGCTTCCCGGAAGCGGGCAAGCCCGCCCGCGGGGAGCTCCTCGAGCAGTGAACGTACCGTGTGGAGATAGCTCTCGGGTCCCCTGTCCGGCACGGCGGCGGGCTCGAGCAGGGCCTCGATTTGCTCCCGCAATGCGCGGACGCGTGGGGCGAGTACGGCGACCGGGTCGGGACGGGCTGACTCTCCGGGCAGCACGGGCACCGAGAAGTCGGCGAGCTGGAACGCGAGCGACTCGAGCTCGCGTAGGTCGAGCGCCTGGAGCAGCGAGCTCCACTCCGCCTGCTGCAGGCCCTCGGGTCCATGCGTACCCTCGAGAAATTCCTGCCATAGCTCTGTGAGCAGTCCGGCAAGGGTGAGACCCGCGTCCACGGTAAAGCTCGGATCCACGCCCGACTCCACGGGATGCGCGCGCAGGGCTCTGGCGCAGAAGGCATGGATCGTGCTGATGGTGGCCCGCGGCAGCTCCGCCAGAGCACGTCTGGCCTCTTTCTCGATCCGCTGCCGGTCGAGCCGCTCGGAGAGGTAAGCAAAGGCGCGATCGGCCTCCTGGCTCGGGTCCAGTACGCCCGCGCTCGAGCCCTGTGCGAGCGCTGCCAGGCGCACCAGCCCGGCCTCGAAGCGCTCCCGCATCTCCAGCGCGGCCTTCTCGGTGAAGGTGATGGCGGCCAGCTGCCGCAACGGCAGTCTCTGCTCGACGACCTGGTTGAGGATGCGCTCGACCAGCAGGCTGGTCTTTCCCGTCCCCGCCCCGGCGACGATCACCAGGTTGCGCTCGTAGGTGGTGACCGCGCGGCGTCGGGCTTCCAGGTCCGACTGACTCCTCGCCTCGCCCATCAGTCGGGATCCCCGTGCAGCTCGAAGTACTCGCGGAAAGGGGCGGCGCTCCGGACCCTCTCCTCGCTGGGCGGATGGGCCTTGCGGCAGGCCACCACGTACGCGCAGTGACTGCAGTGCGCGTCGCGCCGGAAGGGGAAGGCGCCGGCATGCAGCAGACGTGTCAGCACATCGATTGCTGGCAGAGCCTGCTCCGCCGCGTCCTCGAGCGAAAGCAGCGTCCTTTTTTCCCGTCGTCCGTCGCGATCTCGCTCCGGGCGCAGTGGCACCGCCAGCGCCTCGCCCACGACGTTCCCGTCCGGATGCTTCTCCCCGACCGCCAGCAGATAGAGCGGGATCTGCAACGCGATGCCCTTTCGGATCCAGCTAGGCCTCAGTAAGTTGCGCGTATCCCTGCGGGTCTTGTAGTCGCTCACACGGACCTCGCCGGAACTGAGCTGGAGAATGCGGTCGGCCGTTCCGCGGACCTGGAGCTCCGCTCCGGCGCTGCGGCGGGTGAAGCTGACTTCCTCCTCGACGCGGAGTGAGGTCAGGCCTGCGGGCAGGAGTTGGTCGAGATCGCGCTGAATGAAATCCTCAATGGCTACCCGAATTTGTCGCTGGAGCCCGTCCCACAGCGTGGGGTAACGCCGTACCAGGTGCTTGCACAGGTCTCGAGCTTCTTCGGCGATGGCCTTTGGAAGTGCGGCGCGCGCCTGTGCCAGCGCCGCTTCGGCTCCACGGCTCTGCCCCAGGTAGCCCTGCTCGAAGAGCCCGTCATAGATGCGTCTCAGAATGCGATGCACCACGGTCCCGGCCTCGCGCGGACCGAGCGCGTGTAGCGGTGGAGTGTCGAACTCGGGCACCCGGAGCAGGCGGCCAAAGAGGGCGCGCTGGGGGCATTGCCCGAGCTGATCGATGAAGCTCGGGGAGAACGGGCCGGCCGAGTTCACAGCATCTGCGCCGACCCATCCGTCGTAGTCGAGAATCGGAGAGCTGCGGGCCTCGAGCGTGACGAGAAGCTCTAGCCCCGGCGCGAGCGACATCGCTGGCTCCTCGGTTAACTGGGTAGCCAGCGCGGGGAGCAGCTTCAGGCTCTGCCGAGGGCCGTAAGTCAGCGCCGCCTGCACGAGTGCTTCACTGGCGGACAGAAACTCCTGCGACCGTGGCTCGGGTGGCGTCCCGCAGCGGCGCAGCGCCGAGCTGCCGGCCTCAACGTAGGGTAGCTCGTGCAGGTACATGGAGGACGCGCGCTCGCGTCCGGCGGCGTCGCGCGTGTGCCACGTGAGAGTCACGCTGTGCTGGGCCTGCGACAGCAGCAGTCCCAGTAGAAAGCGATCCTCGGCTTCGCGCTGGACGGGCACCGGTCTTCCCGTTTTCTGCCGCAGCTCCTGGCGCAACGGCGTCGGTAGGAATGGGTCTTCGCGCGGCTCAAGCGGCCAGCTTCCGTGATTGAGTCCGAGCAGGAAGAGGTGCTCGCATGGGACCGCTCGCGCTTGAAGCGCGTCGAGAACGCGAACGCCTCCCTCATCGGGCTGGGCCGGGCGGTGTCGGGTATCCCTCAGCTCCCTCTCGAAGGCCGACACGAACTCTTCCGGTGAGACGCCCGCGCCTGAGCCGAGAACGCTGTCAATCTGGTCCCAGCGCGCCAGCCGCTGCAGCAGCGCCAGGGCGAGGGCGTCCAGATCGTTCTCTTCAGCGGACTCGGGTGCACGCAGCCAGCGCTCCGTGGCGGCGTCCAGGCCGGCCGCAAGAGCCTGCCAGCTCGTCGCGTGAGACCAGCGCGTGCGTTCCTCATCGAGCCGGTAAATCGTTTGTCGGAGCTGCTCGAGCTGCCCGGGGTCGGGCGTGCGGCGTTCCCGGTACAGTAGGGAGCTCGCATCGTCGAGCGCGTGCAGCCAGTCCTGTGTACCTCGCAGCACCCTTCCCTGGCGCGCCAGACACTCTGCAAGCTGGGGCAGGTCGCGCGGCGTTCTCGCTGTCGTACGCAGGCGCGGGCAACGCAGCAGCTCGAGGACGGGCTCCCGCTCCAGGTTGCGAACGAGTGTGCGCGCCAGATGAAGTCGAGCTCGCACGAAGGGGCTGCGTAGGACCGACTCCGAGAGCGACGATGTGAAGGGGATCTGGTAGCGCCGGAAGACGGAGTTGAGCCATGGTGCGTAGGGGTCCAGCGTACGGGCCACCACGCAGATCCCCGAGGGAGACGCTCCCAGCTCCAAATGGCGCAGGATCTCACGCGCCACGAGCTCGAGCTCCTGCCTGGGGTCACCCGTCTGGTGGCAACGCAGGACGTTCTCGGGGATCTTCCCTCCACGCGGGAGTGCGGGCCTCTCGAGCACGGGCTCCGGCTCGAACGAGAAACGCCAGGGCGAGCTCTGTCGCAGCTCGCGCGTGTAGTCGTCGCCCCAGTCGGGCTGATGCACGCGCACCCGCAGGACGTCAGTGAGCGCGTCGATCAGGTCCCCCGCCGAACCTACCAGCTCGGTCGCACCGTGCAGGTCGAGCTGGCGGAAGCCGAGTCGGCGCACCCAATCCGCTGCGCCACGCTGGGCCAGGCGAAAGAGCCCGATGCGATCGAATAAGCCCTGTGCCTCCAGGCGCGCTAGCGCGCGCTCGCAGCGCTCGTAAAGCGTGCGGAGTGGGTGCAGGGAGGGGGGCAGAGCTGCGGGCGGGACGCCGGCGTCGCGCAGGTCCCGCAGGGTGGCGGCCAGCGCCGCCGCAGCTCCCGGCTGCTCCGCCACGAGCGGCCCCAGCATCGCGATTCCTTCGGCGCATTGGCGTGTGAGCCGCGCCAGCTCGGGCGCGCCAAGCTCTGCCCGCACAGGTGTTCCCGTCTCTGCCGCGCAGGCCTCCGCCAGCCCGCGTAGGGTCAGGAAGTGGCGCCCGAGCATTGCACCTCCGCGCGCGGCCTCGAGGGCTTCGCGACGCCTCTCGTGGAGGACCCGCGTCGATGCTGCCACCTCGAGCGTGAGTTCAATCTCGCTCACCGGCGCGGCGATGTCCCCCTGCTAGCGAAGGTCGCGATAGAACGCCCGGATGTCTTCCACGAGCCGATCCGGCTCTTCGAGCGCGGCGAAATGACCGCCGGAGGGCATCTCCGTCCAGCGCTTGATGTTGTAGGTCGCTTCGGCCCACTTGCGGGGAGGACGAATGATCTCGCGCGGGAAGATCGCCGCGCCCATCGGTACGGTCACACGCTGGCTGGCTGGGGCGAAACGCCCGGAGTGCATCGTCTCGTAGTAAAGCCGGGTTGAAGACGTGATCGTCTGTGTAATCCAGTAGAGCATGATATTGGAGAGCAGCTCGTCCTTGGTATAACAGCGCTCCACATCGCCTTCGCAATCACTCCAGGTCCGGAACTTCTCCACGATCCACGCTGCGAGCCCGGCCGGCGAGTCGTTCAGCCCGTAGCCCAGCGTCTGTGGCTTGCTTCCCTGGATGCTCTGATATCCCGTCTCATCTTTCTGGAACTTCGCCAGGTCGGCCACCGCCGCGAGCTCCTTGGGCGAGAGTCCCTCGGTCGCGCTCAGGCCCTCGGGTGGGGCAGCTACGACCATGTTCAGGTGGATGCCGCAGAGGTGCTCGGGATCGACAAGTGCCATGCACGTGGTGATGATCGAGCCCCAGTCTCCGCCCTGCGCACCGTAACGCGAATAACCGAGCTTCTCCATCAGCTTGACGAAGGTCTCGGCCACGCTGTTTACGTCGAAGCCCGGTCGCCGGGGCGGATCCGAGAAGCCGTAACCCGGAAGCGACGGACATACGATGTGAAACGCGTCCTCCGCGCGCCCGCCGTGGGCCACCGGATCACGTAGCGGCTCGATGACCTTCGAGAAGAGAAAGATCGAGCCCGGCCAGCCGTGGGAGAGAATCAGGGGCAGCGCCTGGGGCTCCTTCGAGCGCGCGTGGATGAAATGAATGCTCAGGCCGTTGACGTTCGTCTTGAACTGGTCGAAGCGATTGAACTTGCGCTCCTGAGCACGCCAGTCGAATTTGTGCTGCCAGTAGTCGCAGAGCTCCTGTAAATAACCGAGCTCCGTTCCATAGTCCCAGCCGGCGCCTTCGAGCTGGTCGGGAAAACGCGTGCGTGACAGACGTTCGCGTAGGTCATCCAGGACAGCGTCAGAAACCCGTATCTCGAAGCGTTCCATGCTCAGGTTCCCGCAAATTCCACCGAGTGGGTATGAGACCACCGTCGCTGTCGTCGCGCAACTCATGCAGCGCTCGAGGGACGAGAAGCGGCTTGACAGCCGTCGGATTCAGGCGTAAGAATAGTAGTAGATCGGTTAAGGCCCTCGGAGGAGAAGGAATGAGGTGTCTGCCCCGCGGGTCGACTTATCCGTTGGGCCGCCGGCCGATCTGATCGCGGTGGGGTAGGACAGCGGGTGCTCCGGTGATCCTTCCGGAGGCGTCCAAAAATAGCCGGGAGGGCAGAGGACGTTTCCCCGGCGATGGGTGGTTCCTAGTGTGGTGTGTCGTTCACCACCGGACTGCAGCGACACGCGTCGGTGTTCCTCTGTCAGAGACTTGATTCCCGCCGAGTAGTCAGCTCACTCCCGTAGCGTGCGGCTTCACGGACGGTTCTCCGCCACCCGCAGCCTCAGCCTCCCGAACGATCTCGGCGTCCGACCGCAACGACGCCTTTATCGAAGCGGTCGTCGACTTTCCGAACGAAGCGTTCGAAGTCAGTCCCTGAGCTGACCTCAGTGGAAGTCCCGCGAAGGTGGGAGGTCGTCTGCTGGGTTGAGGTCGAGGCGATGAAAACGCCGCCCCCGCACGTGGATCACACCGTCCTGGCTCTGAAGTGGACCCTCGATGAGCAGCAGCCCCGCCGTCTGAAGCAGCGCGCGGTTCTTTTGAAAGAGATCCGGCGTGACCACCGCGTTGGAGGTCCCGGTCTCGTCCTCGAGCGTCATAAAGAGGAAGCCTTTCGCCGTCATGGGGCGCTGGCGTACGATCACGATCCCGGCTGTGCGCACCCAGTGTCCGTCGGGGATCTTCTTCAGATCTCTGGCCGCGAGCACGTTGCGACGACGCAGCTCGGCTCGAAGATGCGACATCAGGTGAGGACCGGTCGTCAGACCCGTGCCGCGGTAGTCGGCCAGCGTCCGCTCGAGCGCGTTCATCTTCCGTAGCGGCGAGGGCTCCCGCGAGCCCGCGCCCGAGAGCAGGCCGCCCTGCAGCGCGGCCACCTGCCATAGGGCCTCGCGCCGCTCGAGCCCCAGACGCGCGCACGCGCCGGTCTCCGCCAGCCGCTCGAGCTCGTCGCGGTGCAGCCCGCTGCGATGGGCCAGGTCGGCGACCGATTCGAAGGGTGCCTCTGCTGCGATGCGTAAAGCGGCGGCTTCGCGCAGGCCGTCCACGTAGCGGAGTCCCAGCCTCACGGCGCCGTCCGACTCGATCCGGCAGCGCCAACCACTTGCCTGAACATCGATGGGACGCACCCAGACGCCGTGTCGCTGTGCGTCCTTGACCAGCGTGGCGGGGCTATAGAAGCCCAGCGGATACTGGTTGAGCATCGCGGTCAGGAAGCAGGCGTGATGATGTGTGCGAATGTAGGCCGAGGCGTAGACGAGCAGAGCAAAGCTTGCGGCGTGGCTCTCCGGAAAGCCGTAGAGCGCGAAGGATTTGATCTGCTTGGTGATCTCGTCCTGCACATGCTGCGCGATGGCGCGGCGGCTCATGCCTTTGCGTAGCTTCTCTTCGATCGCGCCCATACGTTCTACCGAACGTTTGAAACCCATTGCCCGGCGTAGCTCCTCCGCCTCACCGCCGGAGAAGCCCGCAATCTCCATCGCGATGCGCAGGAGCTGTTCCTGGAAGAGCGGTACGCCCAGTGTGCGACGCAGGATTGGCTCCAGGTCCGGGTGCGGGTAGACCACCGGCTCACGCCCGGCGCGCCGCTTTAAATAAGGTTGGACCATATCCCCCATGATGGGTCCGGGACGGATGATCGCGACCTCGATCACGAGGTCGTAGAAACAGCGCGGTCGCATGCGGGGCAGGGTCGCCATCTGCGCGCGGCTTTCCACCTGGAACACGCCGATCGTGTCGGCGCGCTGCAGACCCCGATACGTCTCGGGATCGTCTGGAGGAATCCGTGCCAGGTCGAGCTCGACCCCGTCGCGCTCCTTAACCAGCGGGATCACCTCTTCCAGCACCGCCATCATGCCCAGCCCCAGGAGGTCGATCTTGATGATCCCCAGGTCGCAGCAATCGTCCTTGTCCCACTGGATCACCGCGCGTCCGGGCATGCGCGCCGGCTCGAGAGGGACCACCTCGTCGAGGCGTCCCCTCGCGATCACCATGCCGCCGGAGTGCTGCCCCAGGTGACGCGGCAGATGCTGAACGGCCTTCACGAGTTCGAGCAGGTGACTCACACGACGCGCGCCGGGATGAATCCCTGCGGCGCTGAGGTTCCGCTCGAGCTGATCGTCCGCATCGACGAACTCGTAATGCGAGAGTAACTTCGCCAGGCGATCCGTCTGCTGCGGGGCGAGTCCCAGCACCTTGCCCATCTCGCGCACGGCGCTGCGAGGCCGATAGCTGATCACGTTGGCGGTCATGCCCGCGCCGTGCGGTCCGTAGCGCGTGTATATGTACTGCAGGATCTCTTCGCGGCGGTCCCCCGAAGGCAGGTCTAGGTCGATGTCGGGACACTCGCCGCGCTCCTCGGAGAGGAAGCGCTCGAATAGGAGCTCGTAGCGGATGGGGTCGATCGCCGTGATACCGAGCGCGTAGCAGACCAGACTGTTGGCCGCCGAGCCTCGCCCCTGTACGAGGATGCCCCGCGCACGACACTCGCGCACGATGTCCCACACGGTCAGGAAATACCCCTCGAGCTCGAGCTTGTGAATGATGCCGAGTTCGTGCTCGAGCTGGTATCGAGCGCGCACGGGAATGCGTCCGTAGCGCTCCCGTGCGCCCGCTTCCGTGAGCGCGCGCAGCTTGCTCGCCAGCGTCTCGCCGGGCTCGAGCGGGAAGTCGGGAAAGTGATAGTCCAGATCCTCGAGCGTGAACTCACAGCGCTCGGCGACCTCGAGCGTGTTGTGCAGCGCCTGGGGAAGGTCCCTGAAGCGTTCCGCCATCTGCCTGGGGGTACGCAGATGGCGTTCCGCGTTGGGAAGCAGAAGCCGTCCCGCCTGATCGAGCACGGTCTTGTGACGCAGGCAGGTGAGAGCGTCGAGTAGGCGCTTGCCTTGCATCCGAGCGTGGCGCACGTCTCCCGTGGCGAGCGGAGGGATCCCGGTGGCCAGGAGCTTCCGGTTCTGTCGCTCCTCATCGGGATCGGCGTGACGCCAGAGCTCTACGAAGAGATCACGCTCGAAGATCTCGTACATGGACCGCGCCAGGACTGGATCGCGCACAATGCCGAAGAGTCCTTCGGCGTGCTCCCGCAGGTCATCTTGCGTGACACGGCAGTGGGGCTTGGGGTAGGGCGCGTGCCCTCGGGTGAGCAGACGACACAGATTACGGTAGCCACGTCGGTCTCGAGCCAGGAGCAGGATCTGGCCCGCTTCCGGGGGTGGATCGCTCTTGCGCCGGGGCTCTTCTTCTCCGCGCAGGCTGACCCGTGCGCCGATCAGCGCCCGCAGCCCATGTTTTTTCGCAGCCTGATGAAAACGCGCTGCTCCGTAGACACCGTTGGAGTCGGCGAGGACGAGCGTTCCGTGGCCGAGCTCGGCTGCACGCTCGACCAGGTCCTCGGGCAGTGAGGCTCCTTCGAGGAAGCTGAAGGCGCTCCGTAGCCCGAGCTCGATATAGGGGGGGTGAGGCATGGATTCTCTCTGTGAGTGATTTTCGTCTTTTATTCGCTATTTCGTCAAGCAGCAGCCTCTTGCTGTAACCCCCTGAATTTCAATCAAAAACGGGCTGAGCCCCGCAGCCGAGGCGAGGCTCGTGGAACTCCAGCGCAGCGGGAAAGCTTCCGCCCCAGCGTGCCGCTAGCGGAGAGGGCAAGAACCGCTCCCGCAGTAGCGGGAAGCACGATCCTCGGAGATCAGGGAACCAAGATGGCGGGAGTGCTGGTCAAGGACATCATGACGACCCAGGTGGTCCACGTGAGACCCGGATTCCTTGAGTGATGTCACGGCCCTGATGTACAAGAAACAGATCTCATGCTTGGTCGTCTGCGAAGACGAGAGCATGGTTGGGATCATCACTGAGCGTGACCTGGCACGCGCGATCAGTGTGGAGAGACGAGGTGAAAGGCTCATCTCTACGGCCCGCGACCTCATGTCTTCGCCGGTGATCGGTCTGGACCTCTCGAAGACCGTGTTCAAACCGCAGCGGGGATCGCCCAACAGCTGTCCATACGCCCCCTCCCCGTGGTTGACCCCTAGGGCCAGCTCGCGGGTATTACGACCCAGACGGATATCCTTCGCTGTTACGTCCGGGAGCTCGAAGAGCTGGTCTGCGAACGGACCGAAGAGCTCACTGCCGTCGCTAAGAAGCTGGAGGAGGCTAACGCGGCTAAGAGCCAGTTCCTGGCCAACGGGAGCCACGAGATCCGTACCCCGATGACGGCTGTTCTCGGCTACACCGACGAGATCCTCGAAGGCGGTGATCTCACGCAGATCCCTCCGGAGCGACTGCATTCCATCGGAGCGATCAGGCGGAACAGCTACCATCTGCTCCAGATCATCAACGACATCCTGGACCTGTCGAAGATCGAAGCGGAGAAATTAGAGGTGGAGCGAATTCGCTTCGCCCCTGCCCAGATCGTTGCCGACGTGCTCTCCCAGATGCGGGTGCGCGCGATCGAGAAGGGGCTCGACCTGCGCCTCGTGTTTCCCACGCTCGTGCCGGAGACGATCGAGAGCGATCCGCTGCGAGTCCGACAGATCCTCATCAACCTGCTCGGGAATGCGATCAAGTTCACCGACCGGGGTGTGATTCGGCTCGTGACCCGTCTGATCCAGGACGAGGAGTTCCCCCAGATTCAGTTCGAGGTCATCGATCCCGGCATCGGCATGACGGCCGAGCAGACCTCCCGCCTGTTCGAGCCCTTTACCCAGGCCGACAGCTCCACCACGCGCAAGTATGGAGGTACGCGCCTGGGCTTGAGCATCTGCAGGCGCCTGGCCGAGCTGCTGGACGGCACCATCGAGCTCGAGAGCGAGGTTGGAAGCGGAAGCACGTTTCGTATCCGGCTCCCGATCGGATCGCTGGAGGGCGTCGCCTTGATCGATAACCCGATGCTGCTGGCATCCTCCCCGTGCGAGACGGATGGCAAGTCCACTCTCCCGACGGAGCCACTGCGATGCCGGATCCTCCTGGCCGAGGATAGCCTCGACAATCAGCTGCTGCTCAGGCGCCTCCTCGAGCGCGTGGCAGCGGCGGTGGAGATCGTCGACAACGGCCGGCTCGCGCTCGAGCGGGCTCTGAGCGCCCGAGACAACGGCGAGCCTTTCGATGTCATTCTCATGGACATGCAGCTGCCGGTGCTCGATGGGTACAACGCCACGCGGGCCCTGCGGAAGGCCGGATACGACTTGCCGATCCTTGCACTCACCGCACACGCCATGGAGGCCGATCGCGCGAGGTGACTGGAAGCCGGCTGCGATGAATTCGTGACTAAGCCGATCGACCGCGCAGCCCTGCTCGAGCTGGTCCGGCGTTGCGTACGCGAGCACAAGCCCCCTGACGCCCCCGAGAGCTGAACCTACGCTCTTCAGCGAGTACGCGCGACCGCGTGTTCTAGCACCGTTCCTTTGAAGAAGTCGGGGTTGGTCCCGGTGTAGAGCGATACCGCGTTCGCAAACGTGAAGTCACGGAAGTCCTCTTCCGTGAGCATGCCCTTCTCGACAAGCTCATAGGCTTCGGCCAGCACCGTGCGATTGTCTGGTACGTCCCAATGGCCGATGTCGGAACTGAAGATGGCGTTGAGCCGCGCGCCCATCGGATTCCGCCGCGCATCGAACGCCGCCGCGTTCGTAGGATCATCGGCCTCGCAGCCGAAGAAGAAGCTGCGGCGGAAAACATCGCGAATATCTTCCACACGCTGGATGCCACTGGCCGCAAACTCATCGATGGTTTCTTTGCGCTCAGCGGGATCCGCTATGGGCCAGAGCCCATCGTCGAGCTCGTTCAGGTGCGAGCTGATGCGGCCATCCCCGTATTCGCGAAACAGGCTCAGGAGCTCGTCACGGTCGATCGCGTTGGGATTGTAGTTCTGCACGCTCTCGGCATTACGCTTGCTGAAATGACCGATAGCGTCGGCGTAGAGCGTCGCTGCCCACCCCACTCCGCCTTCGAGGAAGGCGAAGCGTAGGCCCGGATAACGGCGCGCCACACCGTTTAGAAAGAGCGCCCGGCAGATCGCCTCCCCGGCGGCCGCAAAGTTCCCGATGTGGTTGAAGACGTAGCTCGAGGGGGAGGCGCGGCTGCCCCAGCCCATGCCGGTCGAGTGGAACGTCGGCGAGACGCCGAGCTCCAGGCAGCGCCGCCAGACCGGCTCATAGTCGTGCGGGCTATCGGCGCCGAACGTGTCCATCCACAGCATGGGCCGCGGCGACTTCCCGGCCGCTGCTACTGGCCGCATGACGTGGCCTGCGAGCAGGGAGGCCTTCAAGCCCAGCTGGCCGTGGCTGTAGTCGAGCTCGGCCAGGGCTTCCTCGGGCGTGTGCATCGGGATGATCGCCACCGGCGCCAGGCGATCGGCCGACTCGCGGTAGTGGTCGGCGAAATAGCGGTTGAAGGCGCGAGCACTCACCTGCCGTAGCTCCTCGTCTTCGATGTTGAACACCACCAGCCCATAGGTCGGGTAGACCACGGCGAAGTCGAGGCCGAGCTCATCCAGCCGCTCGTAGAGCAGGCGGGGCAGCATAGCGGTGGCACGGTCGCGGGTGTTGCGGGCAGGAAAGGCCCACCACGGCGGTCGCATGACGCCCAGCTCACGGCGCTGCTCGGGCGTGAGCTGGCCTACCTGGCGCATGGCCTCGAACATCGCGCGCAGGCCCTTGGCGGCACTCTCCCCACCGATTTCGCGCGCGTACTCGTACACCACCGGCAGGTACTCGATGCAGTGCCCGTCCGCATCGATGATCGGATGACGGATCCGATGACGGACGCGATCGGCCGCGGGGTTCGCCCGCTTGCTCACCGTGTCCCGACCAATTTTTCAGCTGTTTTTCTTCCCATCCTCACCTGACGTCGAGTATAATGGGCCCACGGGTTCGTTGCTTCGGCCCTCAGCGTGACGAGAAGCTGCGTGCCCTCGGCTACCTGGACTAGCAGCCTAGAGGCGATCCCAGGCTTGGCCCCTGCGGACCGGTTCCATCAGGCATCCCTAAAGCTCACACGCCAAAGGCCGCTCAGATTCCTAGGGAGTAGGCGGCAACACCATTGCCGTCATCCGAAGAGATACTGACGCTTCTGTCGGGCAGTGGCGCTCGTGACTGGCGCCGCGCGACGGGGTGAGGTCGGCGGATGGGCCAGGGTTGGCGGGAGACGGTTGAGTCATTGCGAGATGAGCTCGGCCAGGTCATCCGCGGCAGACAAGAGGCCGTGGAGCTGCTGCTGACGGGGATCCTGGCCGGCGGCCATGTGCTGCTCGAAGACGTTCCCGGCGTCGGCAAGACCACCCTGGCCAAGGCCCTCGCAAAGATTTTGTCGGTGGACTTCACACGTGTGCAGTTCACGCCTGATCTCCTCCCAGCCGACATCCTAGGCTCTCAGGTCCTGAACCCTAGAGACGGCAGCTTGAGCTTCCGCAAGGGTCCCATCTTCACCAACGTGCTGCTGGCCGACGAGATCAATCGCGCCTCCCCGCGCACGCAGTCCGCCTTGCTCGAGGCCATGAATGAAGGTCAGGTCAGCATCGAGGGAACCACCCACCAGCTTCCGTCGCCCTTCTTCGTGCTTGCCACGCAGAACCCCGTGGATTTCCAGGGCACCTATCCGCTGCCGGAGGCGCAGCTCGATCGCTTCCTGCTCCGCTTCGGTGTGGGCTACCCCGAAGCCGAGGACGAGATCGAGATCCTGTTTGCGCACCAGGCGGCCGCGCCGCTGGACTCGGTGGAGCCCGTGGCCGGGATCGAGGACCTGCTTGGCATGATGGAAGCTGTGCGCCGCGTAGTCGTGAAACGGGAGGTGGCTGCGTACCTGCTCAAGCTTGTGGAGGCCTCACGCAATCACCCCCGGCTGTCGCTCGGTGTCAGCACACGCGGCGCGCTTGCCTACTTCCGAGCCGCCCAAGCGCGGAGCTTTCTCTGCGGTCGAAGCTATATGAGCCCCGATGACCTTCAGCAGCTCGCGGCGCCCGTGCTCGCGCACCGCGTGCAGCTCAATTCCGAAGCGCGCTACGGGGGGCAGACCGCGAGCTCCATCCTGGCTGAGATCGTTGCCGAGGTGCCCGTCCCGCTTTGAATCTCGCGCGTCTCAACCACGTTCTGATCCCCGGTACCAAGGCGGGACGCGACCAGCTACGTCGGAGACCACTCGGACGCATCGTCGAGCCCTTCGTGAAGACCTACTACGCGTTCTCGCCCGTGGGCCGCGCGGTCTTCCTGTTTGCGCTGGTCGCGGCCTTCTCGGGTCTCGACGTCCAGCGCAGCCAGAACTCTACGCTCTGGGCGGTGCTGTTCTCGCTGCTCGTGGCGACCCTCGCCGTGCGCAGACTCTTCACGCTGACGGGCGTCGAGATCAAGGTGGTGGGCCCCGAGCGCGTCATGGCGGGCCGAAACGCCCACTTCGAGATCTGCCTTCAGAACCGGAGCGATCGCTCGTTCCACGACATCCACATCGCCGCGCCTTTCCTGCCGTGGGACGGCTCCTGGACTCGCCCCCGCGCGAGCCTGGCCGAGCTTGGCCCGGGCGAGGGTCATCGCTTGACCTTGAGCGCGCGCTTCGAGGCCCGGGGTCAGCACGAGCTCGATAGCTTCTCGGCAAGTGCGCTCGTCCCCCTGCGCCTGGCCCAGGGGCCCCGCCTCGCGAGCGCTGGTACACGCTTTATTGTTGTCCCGCGCGTGGCTCCCATTCTGCCCCTCGAGCTGCCTCGGTCTGCGCGCTCCCAGCCGGGCGGTATGGCGCTGGCGTCTCTGGTCGGCGAATCGATGGAGCTCGTGGGCGTGCGGCCCTACCGGGACGGAGACCGCATTCGCGACCTGCACGCGAGGACCTGGGCACGCACGGGCGAGCCCGCCGTGCGTGAATATCAGCAGGAGTGCTGCTCGCGTGTCGGCGTGGTGGTGGACACCGACGCCAAAGCGGCCGGAGAGGATGCGTTCGAGGCTGAGATATCGCTCGCCGCAGGCATCGTCTCGCAGCTCTTCTGGGACGACGCTCTGATCGATCTCCTGATTCCTACGCATGCGCTCCATCCCCTCACGCTGGGCCGCAGCCTCGGCTACTTCGATCAGGCTCTCGACCGTCTCGCCTGTGTTGCACCCGGCCCGCCCTTCGAAGCCGCGCGCATCGAGGATCTGCTGAGGCCCCACCTGAGCCGGCTCTCGAGTGTGGTCTTCGTCTCCGCAGCGTGGGACCCGGAGCGCAGCGCGCTGGTGCGAGCGTTCGAGAAGGCGGGTGTGGGCTGTCGCAGCATCGCCGTGCAGGAGCCGAAGCGCGCTGCGCTGCCTCCGCCCCCCAACTGGGTACGTGTTCTGAGCGTGGGCGACATCCGTCAGGCGTGCGAGACCGGCCGCGGGATCGCGCTGTGAGCCATGTTCGCAGAGCGCTCACCGGGCTGGCGATCGCAGTGGCCGCCCTGCTCTTCGGCGCGGTGACGGGTGACCGCTTTGCCTACCTGGCCGCAGCGCTGGCCCTGGCCTCGCTTGGACGCCGCAGGCTGACCCCGGTCTCGATCCCGATGCAGGCGCTGTTCCTGATCGCAAGTGGCATGGTCGCGATCGCGCTGGACGTGCTGCCGATGGAGCCGGGTCTGGCGGATCGCCCGCTGCGGCGGGTCTACTTCGTACTGGCGGGGGGAGCCCTCCTCTTTGCCGTCATGCGCACGCATATCCACAAGCCCGAGGGAGGACTGCCCGTAACGCTGGGGCTCGGACTCCTGGTCTTCATCGGCTGTGGAAGCGTGGTCTCGGGCTCCGTCTACCTGAGCCTCCTGGTGCCCTACGTGCTGCTCTGCGTTGCGGCGTTGCGCGCTGATGCTCACAGCACCCCAAGCTGGGGCCAGCTCGGATGGCGCCACCCGACGGCCCTCGCAACCAGCCTGATCCTGGCCAGCAGCATGACGGCCGGACTTCTGCTTACGCTACCGATCTGGTACGAACGTTCGACCGCCTGGATGCTTCAAAGGTGGAAGAACCACGCCCACTCCGGCTTCCATGACGGTCCGATCTCGCTCACATCGCTGGAGGGCCTGCTTCTCTCCGACGAGGTGGTCATGCGCATCGAGGGACCGATGGCGGGCCCCCTGCGTGGAAACGTCTACGCAGACTACGGCGCCGGGTATTGGAAGGGATCCAAGTTCGAGCCGGAGTCCACAGTGCACACCGGCAAGCCGCTCTGGGACTCGGTCGAGCCGCCCACGGTGGTTCGCTATGCCTCCACCGAGTCCGACCGCTTCTTCCTGCCTCGAGAAGTTGCGGCGCTGCAGACGGAGCCCGCGCGCGCGCGCGTGAACGGCGTGGGCGTCGTACGTGCCTTTCCAGATGAGCGCCCGGAGACCGTGCGCTTCCTCGTGGGTGCAAGGGGTCGCTTTGTCGTCGCCGAGCCCACTCAGGATGATCTTCGGCTTCCCTGGACCATCGCGTCCGCGCTGGAGGAGATTGCTGGCGAATGGACGGCCGGCGCGGTGAGTCCCCATGAGAAGGTGCACTCGATCCTCAAGCGCCTGGAGCGCGACTACACCTACTCGCTGTCCTTCCCACAGCAGCGCGGTCGCTCGCGCTCGGGGAAAATCGATCCCATCCTCCACTTTCTGCTGCAGGATCCTCAGGGGCACTGCGAGTACTTCGCCACGGCGCTTGCCCTGCTGGCACGAGCTTCGGGCGTTCCCGCTCGCTTCGTGACCGGCTATCGTCCGATCGAGCGCAACCCCTTCATGGACTACTGGGTGGTGCGCGAGAGCCACGCCCATGCCTGGGTCGAGGTCCACCTGCCGGGGCAGGGCTGGGTGACTGTAGACCCGAGTCCGCTGCACTCCTTTGAGGCGCGGCCGCG
>SMWZ01000177.1 GCA_004356455.1 Deltaproteobacteria bacterium | reverse complement strand
CCGATCACGTCCGCGGGCAGCATGTCGGGGGTGAACTGGATGCGCGAGAAGCCGGTGTCGATGGTCTCGGCCAAACAGCGCACGGTCAGGGTCTTCGCCAGGCCGGGAACCCCCTCCAGCAGCACGTGGCCACCCGACAAGAGGCCCGTGAGCAGGCGCGAGACCATCATCTCCTGGCCAACCAGCACCTTGCCGATCTCGTTCACGATATCGGCGCCCAGACGCGCGTGTCGCTCTATGTCCTCACGCAGGCCCGATGCTGTCTGGCCCTGACTCTCATCCATCGGGGGCGGAGCCTAGCGAAATCGGGCCGTGCGACCAGGGGGCGAGACGTCGTTAGAAGCCCGACGGCTCGAGACACTTGAGCAGCTGCTTCGAGGACCCGACTCTGATGCCGCACGGTACTGCGTCACCGATTTTATCGGGACGATCGATTTGTCCGGTGGTCATCGTTATGTCCACTATCTCCTGACCCTCGGTAAACGGGAGGATGTCGCGCCTCTTCGCACGGATCGCCAGCTTGTAGACGTCCGGTGCAAAGGGCACGTTCCTGAAGATCGCCCTCTCCGTCTTTTCGACGTTCCTGCACTTGACCCGGGCGAGGAAGGGTTCCTTGATCTTCAGCTGACACTCCGCGCGTGTGAACTCGATCGTCTGATTCGGATCCTTGATCTTGAACCGCAGTACGATCTCGTCCGGGCCATCGCTGTTGGGGTCCAGACCCTCCTCGAGGCTCTCCTTAAAGCCGTCGAGCGGAGGGTGGGCGTCCAGGAAGCCACGAATCGTGATCTTGCCGACTCCCTCGCCGGATGGCTTGAACTGTGAGGTCGCCTTGAAGATCCCCACCACCAGGCTGCCGAGGATGTCCACCTCGTCACAGGTGTCGCCCTCGCCATCCCCATCGAAGTCTTCCTGACCCCCGTTGTACAGCAGGGGGCAGTTGTCGCAATCGTCGATCACGCCGTCGCCATCGCCGTCGGGCAGCAAGCCCTCATCCTGGCAGGTCGAGGAGCAACCGTCGCAGTCATCGCTATTGCCGTCGTCGCACTGCTCGGGGGTGTTGGGATCGGTGGTTCCGTCACCGCACGTCTGCGCGAGCGCGGGTCCGGCCTGAAGCAGACCGAAAATGAACGCCGCTCCCAACGACCACCTGCCTAGGGCAGCGAGGCTAAGCTGTGGGACGCAGGTCCGAGATTCCAGTGCCCTGGCCGGCATAGGGCAAGCCTAGCATGCCGAGCGGCGGATGTGCGCGCGATCTCGCAGACGCTTCGAGATTTCCGACCACCGCGTAAGTACCTGAAAAATCGCCGGTTTCCCACCCCGCGCGGAGCGGCCGGCTCAGTTGCGTGCCAGCTCCTCATCGAGCAGGGTCTTGAACGCGGCGAAGGGCTTCGCGCCCGAGAGAAAGCGGCCGTTGACGAAGAAGCCTGGGGTACCCGTGACGCCGAGGCTGGCGGCCTGCCGAGCATCGTCGTCCACCCGCTTTTTCACGTCGGGTGACGTCGAGTCACGTTTGAACTTATCCAGATCGAGCCCAATCTCCTGCGCGTACTCGAGGTACTTCTCGGGGCTCAGCTGACGCTGGTTCGCAAAGATCCGGTCGTGCATCTCCCAGAACTTGCCTTGCCGGTGCGCGGCCTCGGCGGCCGCGTGGGCGGCGGGCGCCTTGGAATGCATGCGGAGCGGGAGGTGCTTGAACACGATCTGCACCCGGTCACCGTATTCCTTTTCGATCTGCTTGAGGGTCGGACCGACCCTCGAACAGAAGGGTCACTGGAAGTCCGAGAACTCGACCAGCTTGACCTTGGCGGTTGCCGGCCCCTTGGCCGGGGACCCTTTAGTCTCGACCGTGTAGCGACGGTTCGGATCGGGACGGCCTGCGCGTGGGGGTGAAGCCGCCGCCGGCCGCGCCTGCGCCACTTTTTGTAGCGCGCCCATGGTGTCCGCGAGGGCCAGCTTGATCCCGCTGAGCTGAACGGTGGTCTTGTCCACGGCGCCCTTGACGATCCAGGCGGCGGCCACCAGCGCGACGCCTAGAATCAGCGCGGCCACGATCGAGGCGCGCCCAGATTCTTGCTGTGCCACGGTCCCGGTCTCCTTGGCTGCAGCGCGCAGCGTAGCGCGTCTAGCCGGGCTCTTCGAGGGGGTCCAGACCCGCCCCGGGGATCTCGTCCTGTGCTGGCTCGCCGTCCTCGGGCTGCTCCTGCACCGCCTCGAGGCCCACGAAGTAGGCCCGCCCCGTGACGCCGCCTCGTCGGATGCGCACCGGGACGAACTGACCCAGCTCGAGGTCACCTCCACGGTCGATGGTGGCACGCACGAGGCCCTCGATCTCGACCGTGACCCGCTGGTGGGTGTGCATGCGCCCGTCCGTCCCCCGATGGGACCAGACTCGAGAGCCCACCACCTCCGCCTCAACCACCTCCTCCGGACCCCGGCGATCGAGCTGCCACAGCCCGAGCGCGACCCCCAGCGCCGCCATCAGTCCCCCGCGCAGAAGCCAGGCGCGGAGCTTCCGGCGCCGGGCGGCACGCTGCCTCGCCTCCCGCTGTTCGCGCTTCGAGACTCTCGGGTTCGGCCCTGCCTGCACCATCTTCGCCGCTGATTCTAAACCGGCCGCTGCGCAACGGGCAAAGCCTCCGACTCGCCGGTTGTCGGCCGGCAAGCCGGCCTGCCTCGGGCTATTCCCTACCGCGTGAGAGCTGGCGCTCGATCCGGTCGAGCTGCTGGTCGCGGGCCGCCTCGGCCCGCTCGCGCACCCGCTCGAGCGGAGCGCGTGTGTCGCGGGCCTGACCCTCGGCCAACGCTGGCGCAAAGCGCGACAGGAGTCCGCCGAAGGCGCGATCCGTACCCTCCGTGAAGATCGAGAGCCCGATCCAGACTGCGAACACGATCAGCAGGATCACGAAGACTTTGCCCATCAGACTCGCCTCCCCACAGCTGAGATGCGAGATCGGAACAGTGCCACCGGGACCTTAGCGCGGAGCCAGGTTACGCCCCCCTGCCCGACTCAGAGACCCTCCGACCAGGGCCGGCCGCCCCGCCACAGCTCTCACCCGCGCCAGCAGGCGTCCGTCCCCATCCCAGGCCGAGAGCGCGCCGCGCTCGGTCACCAGCCTGAACTGCGTGGGCTCACGGCCGGCGCTCTGCAGCATCACGTCGATGGTGCCCGGCCCCGCCCAGAGCAGGGTCACGCTTTCGCCGTTCGGGCCGCTCACGACCTTCCTGGTCCCCGCGTCCCCCAGAATCGGATTCGAGCCGGTCCAGAACTCGACCGAGTTGGCAAAGGCCAGATCGATGCTGAGCGCGAGCGCGTAGATCGGGACCACGCTGAGCACGATGAACGCGAACCACTGGACCCATTTGTCGGGATCGATGTCCGCGTTGGCGCGGTACGCCTAGCGCACGAGCTGGAACTTGCCGTAACAGGCAGTGCTTGCGACAGGGATGAAGCAAACAAGAACCAAAACCGCTGCGAAGCGTCGCAGCCAGCCACACACTTTCATCGGCCCCCCCCCTTCTGAATCGCCGGTCGAGAACGATAGCCGCGCCGCGAGAGCATCGCAGCACGCGTCTTGCGTGTAAGCTTCCCGCTGGTTGCCTACCGAATGCGCTCAGCACCGGCCTTTGTGCCGTCCAACCAGCCAATCCACCGGGGCAGGTTATAATTGGGCGCAGCGACGTGCCCCTTGCTGGGAGTGACGGTGGCAAAGCAGATTCTCGTGATAGAGGACGACCCGGGTATTGCCGACCTCGTGCGTCTTCACCTGGAAGAAGCAGGCTACGAGGTCGACGTGGCCCCTGACGGGCAGGCGGGGCTCAAGCGCAGCCATGACAGCCGCTTCGCCCTGATCATCCTGGATCTGATGTTTCCCTCGGGGCCTGACGGGCTGGAGGTTTGTCGCCAGCTGCGGGCGCGGCCGGAATACGTGCCGATTCTGATGCTCACCGCTCGAGCGACAGAGATCGACCGCGTGGTCGGGCTCGAGATGGGCGCGGATGACTACCTCACCAAACCGTTCGGGGTGCGCGAGCTGGTTGCACGCGTGAAGGCGCTGTTCCGTAGGATCGAGGTGCTGGAGGAATCGAGGTCGGCAGCCTCGGATCGCCCAATCGAGGTCGAGGGTCTTCGCATCGATCCGGAACGCCGGGAGATCAGAGTGGACGGAAAAGCCATGAAGCTGACCGCGAAGGAGTTCGATCTGCTGCTGCACTTCGCCCGCAACCCGGGTCGGGTGTTTCAGCGCTCCCAGCTACTGGATTCCGTGTGGGGCTACGCTCACGCGGGCTACGAGCATACCGTCAACGCTCACATCAACCGCTTGCGCGCAAAGATCGAGCGCGATCCTTCGAAGCCCAAGTATATCCAGACGGTGTGGGGTGTAGGATACAAGTTCCTCGACCCCGACCGGCCAACGGAGAGCTAAGCCCTGTTCCGCACCCTCTACGCCAAGCTCGCGCTCGTCTTGATCGCCCTGCTGACCGCCGTGGGAGCGGCTTATATGGGGGTGGTGATCTACTCCACCCGCATCTACCAGCAGGAGATGATTCAGAGCCTGCACCGATCGCTGGCGGCAAACCTGGCTGCCGAACCGATCCCGATCCAGGAAGGAGAGATGGGGTCGTCGGTGCTGCAGCATTGGTTCCACATCTTCACGGTCGCGAACCCGAGCATCGAGCTGTATCTGCTCGATCTGGAGGGTCGAGTGATCGCCCAGTCCACGGAGCGGACCGAGATCGAGCAAACTCTCGTCTCCATCGACCCCGTCCTGCGCTTTCTCGCCGACGAGCCGCTGCCAATCCTCGGGGATGATCCCCTCGAAGCCGACCATCAGAAGGCCTTCTCGGCGGCGCCAATCCTCGTAAACGGACAGATACGCGGCTATCTCTACGCGATTCTGGGTAGTGAGCGCTATGCGTCGGTGACACAGCTGCTCCAGCGCAGCCAGGTCCTGCGCCTGAGCGTCGCGATCGTAGCCATCTGCTCGATCCTCGGTCTGCTGGCGGGCGTCTTCCTGTTTCGCATGCTCACCAGCCGGCTGCGCCGCCTCAGCGCCGGGATCACCGAGTTCCAGAGCACGGGCCGTGCCCCCCGGCTTGGCGGGCGCCCACGGCACGGCCGCCACAGCGGCGACGAGCTGGATCGACTGGAGGGGGCGTTCGACGAGCTGGCCGATCGGATCACCGAGCAGGTCGGGATGCTCGAGAAATCCGACACCGTTCGCCGCGAGCTGATTGCGGGCGTATCACACGATCTGCGCACTCCTCTCACCACGTTGCGGGGTTACCTCGAAACGCTCCTCTTCATGGAAGGCAGCCTGAGCGAGAGCGAACGCCGCGAATACCTGGAAGCCGCAATCAAGCACGGGCAGCGCCTGTCGGAGCTGATCCGTGCACTGTCGGAGCTGGCGCGGCTCGACGCCCCAGAGATGCAACCACAGTTCGAGCCGTTCCCGTTGGGGGAGATTGTTCAGGATGTGGTGCAGAAGTTCGCGCTCGCAGCCAGCGATCGAGGCGTCGAGCTGCGCGCCGACTTCGTGCCTGAGCTGCCGCTCGTATACGCCGACATCGGATTGATCGAGCGGGTCTTCGAGAACCTGATCGAGAACGCCCTGCGCCATACGCCGGAGGGCGGAACGGTGACCCTGGCCTTAGAGCCTCAGGAGGGCGGGATCAAGGTCTCCGTCACGGATACGGGGCCCGGCATCCCGGTCGAGGTGCTGTCGCGAATCTTCGACCGCTTCACCCGCCACGGGAACGCGGCTCAAAACCACTCCGAAGGCATGGGCCTCGGGCTGCCCATCGCCAAGCGCATCCTGGAGCTGCATGGAAGCTCGATCCAGGTGGAGAGCAAGCTCGGCGTTGGCAGCACCTTCTCCTTCAAGCTGCCGCTTCGAGATGAGATTCAGCAGATTCCGGACGAAACTTTCCAAGTCTCGTGAGGTTTGCGTGATATCTCTCGTGCAGACTGCCTGAGCACGCCACGGAGCCTCGCTGGGAACAAACCAGCATATGAGGTGGGAGCGCGTCATGGGCACTAAACCGCATCAACTCCTCGAGAACTGGGTCGCCACGGACCTCCGTAAGCTCTGGCCGGCTTCGCGAGCAGCGTGGCTCCCTGTTCAGTGCGAAACGCCGCCTGAGACGCTCTTTCGTTGGCCCTATGTTCGGGGGGCCGACTCCGTGGCCGCCTCCACATCTACCGCTTAGGATTTCCTCCTCTTCGGACCCGCAAGGGTATGACAGCCCGGAGCTTCGGCTCCGGGCTTTCTTTTTGGGCTTCGCCTCATCAGATACCCGACTTTTCAGATCGGGTATGTGACGTACAGCCGGCCGGGGCAAGCCCCGCTCACAGACCCGCTGAGAATCGCGTTGGCGGTCGAGGGAACCCGAGGCGACGTCCACCCCATGCTGGCGCTCGGCACCTCCCTGCTCGCCCGGGGTCACGAGGTCCTGGTGCTGG
>SMWZ01000176.1 GCA_004356455.1 Deltaproteobacteria bacterium | reverse complement strand
GGGATCTTCGCACAGGGCGTCTCGAACGCTCGCTTCCTGCGCTTCACGTCCGCCGGCGACCTGCTGGTGAGCTCCCCCCGCGAGTCCACTGTCTTCCTGCTCGAGCGGGACGAGAACGGGGATGGACGCGCGGACGGGATGCGCCCGCTGCTTCAGGATCTCGACCGCCCGCACGGCTTGGACTTCCACGGCGAGTGGCTCTACGTGGCCGAGGTGGGCGCTGTTCGGCGTGTGCGCTACGACGCCCTGCGCAGGACGACGCAGGGGGAGCTCGAGACGATCGTGTCGAACCTGCCCAGGGGGGGGAACCATCGGACCCGCACCCTGCGCTTCGGCCCCGACGGCTGGATGTACGTCTCGATCGGCTCGAGCTGCAACGCCTGCATCGAAGCTGACAAGCGCCGTGCGGCCATCGTGCGCTACCGGCCCGACGGAACCGGAGAGGAGATCTACGCCACCGGACTGCGTAACTCCGTGGGCTTCGACTGGCAGCCTCAAACCGGAGCGCTATTTGCGACGGACAACGGTCGTGACTACCTGGGCGACGACTTCCCGCCCTGCGAGCTCAACCGGGTCGATCGAGGAGGCTTCTACGGCTGGCCGTACGCGCACGGCGACCGCGTGCCCGATCCCAAGTTCGGCGCGGACCACGAGGATCGGATCCGGGCCAGCACGTCCCCGGTGCACGGGTTCGTCGCGCACAGCTCTCCCCTCGGGATCACCTTCTACCGGGGCAGCGCCTTTCCCAGCCGCTATCGCGGCGCCGCCTTCGTGGCACAGCACGGGTCCTGGAACCGCAGCCGCAAGAGCGGCTACCGCGTGGTGCTGCTCGAGTGGGACGAGGCCACAGGGGAGATCCAGGAGTCCGACTTCGTGCGGGGCTTCGAGCTGAACGAGGACGTGGTCGGCCGGCCCGTGGACGTGGCGGTGGGGCCGGACGGAGCGCTCTACATCTCCGACGACTATGCCGGGGCCGTCTACCGGGTGAGCTACGACGGCAGTCGATGAGCTAGAATAGCCGGAACCAGAGCGAGGGGACGAGTCGATGCCGATTGATCCAAGCAAGGTAGGAACGGAGGGAGAACCGAGTCTGCGCTCGTGGACGGCCAAGGACTGCATGCTCTACGCGCTCGGCGTGGGAGCCGGAACCGACGAGCTCGAGTTCTCCACGGAGAAGAACCAGCGGGTCCTCCCGACCTTCGCCGTGATCGTGGGCGGGGGGGGGGTGCCCTTCCGTGAGATGGGCTCGTTCAACCCGGCCATGCTGGTCCACGGCGAGCAGAAGATCGAGATCTACAAAGAGATTCCGCCCGAGGGCAGCGTCGAGAGTACCGGTCGCATCGCCGCGATCTATGACAAGGGCAAGGGTGCGCTGGTGGTGACCGAGTCGACCTCCCGCGACGTCAAGAGCGGGGAGCCGCTGTTTAAGACGGTGATGAGTCTGTATATCCGAGGTGAGGGCGGCTTCGGCGGCGAGCGCGGACCTTCGGGCCCACGTAACGTAGCGCCGGATCGCAAGCCCGACGCGGAGGTGACCTACGACACGCGGCGTGACCAGGCGCTGCTGTACCGGCTTTCGGGCGACATGAACCCGCTGCACTCGGATCCCGAGTTCGCACGACGTGGGGGCTTCGACCGGCCCATCGGTCACGGGCTGTGCACGTACGGATTCACGGGACGCGCTCTGCTGCATACCTTGTGCGGCTCCGATCCAGCGCGCTTTCGCTCGATGGAGGGCCGCTTCTCCAAGCCCGTGTACCCGGGTGAGTCCCTGACCGTCTCCATGTGGATCGATGGGGGCGAGGCCCTCTTCCGCACGACGAACCCGGACGGCGACGTCGTCATCGATCAGGGTCGCTGCACCTTCCAAGCCTAGGCCGCGTGCGCACCGTCGTCATCTGCGCTGTATGATCGTCGCCTGTCTGGATCTCGAAGGCGTGCTGGTCCCGGAGGTCTGGATCAATGTGGCCGAGCGCACCGGGATCGCCGAGCTCCGACGCACCACACGCGACGAGCCCGACTACGACAAGCTGATGCGCGGTCGGATCGAGATCCTGGACTCACATGGACTTGGCATCCGCGAGATCTCCGAGGTGATCGCGGGACTTGAGCCGCTGGAGGGGGCCCGCGAGTTCCTGGACTGGCTGCGGGAGCGCTACCAGCTAATCGTGCTCTCCGACACCTTCTATGATTTCGCAAAGCCGCTGATGCAGAAGCTGGACTTCCCGACACTCTTCTGTCACGACCTCGAAATCGATGCCGGCGGGCGGATTCGCGGCTACCGCCTGCGCATGCCCGACCAGAAGCGCGAGTCGGTGCGCGCCCTACGGCGGATCTGCTTCCGCACGATCGCCGCCGGCGACTCGTACAACGACACCAGCATGCTGGCCGAGGCCGACGCGGGGATCCTGTTCCGGCCGCCGCAGAATGTCGTGGACGAGTTCCCCCAGTTCCCGGTCACGCATAGCTACGAGGAGCTTCGTGAGGCCTTCCTCGCCGCGGCCCAGGACCTCAGCCCCTGACCGGATTGCCGGCCCGAGAGGCCATGGATATACTGCGCGCGCTCTCGGGAGGACGGGCATGAGCAAGCAGAAGCTTCGGCGCCTGTCCGGGGACCCGATTCAGCAGCGCGCCGACGGCTCGTTGGAGGTTCCGGACAGGCCCAGCATCGCCTTCGTGGAGGGAGACGGCACCGGACCCGACATCTGGGCGGCGGCGGTGCGTGTCTTCGACGCGTCGGTGGAGAAGACCTACGGCGGAGGTCGGCAGATCGCGTGGTACGAGGTCCTGGCCGGGGGTAAGGCGCACGAGCTCACGGGCGAGTGGCTTCCTGACGAGACCGTCGAATCCTTCCGACACCTCATGGTCGGCATCAAGGGGCCGCTCACGACGCCCGTCGGCGGCGGGATTCGCAGCCTCAACGTCGCGTTACGTCAAAGGCTCGACCTCTACGTATGCTTGCGTCCGGTGCGCTGGTACGAGGGCGTGCCGAGCCCGGTCAAGAATCCGCAGGACGTCGATGTGGTGATCTTCCGCGAGAACTCGGAGGACATCTACGCCGGCATCGAGTGGGAGGCCGAGAGCGCAGAGGCGCGTAAGCTAATCGACTTCCTGCAACAGGAGATGGGGGTCACGCAGATTCGCTTCCCCGAGACCAGCGGCATCGGCATCAAGACCGTCTCGCGCGAGGGTACGGAGCGCCTGGTGCGCGCCGCCGTCAATTATGCGCTCGCGCACGACCGCAGGAGTGTGACCCTGGTACACAAGGGCAACATCATGAAATTCACCGAGGGCGCGTTCCGCGACTGGGGCTACGAGCTCGTGCGCCGCGAGTTCAGCGGTAAGGCGATCTGCTGGGACGACTGCGCGGGGAAGCCTCCCCAGGGTCAGATTCTGGTGCAGGACAATATCGCCGACATCACGCTGCAGCAGGTGCTCACCCGCCCCAAGGAGTTCGATGTGATCGCCACGCTGAACCTGAACGGCGATTACATCTCGGACGCGCTGGCCGCGCAGGTCGGCGGCATCGGGATCGCACCGGGTGCCAACATCAACTTCGAGTCGGGGCACGGGATCTTCGAGGCGACGCACGGCACGGCCCCCAAGTACGCCAACCAGGACAAGGTCAACCCGAGCTCGGTTATCCTCTCGGGCGTGATGATGCTCGACCACCTGGGCTGGCACGAGGCCGCGCGTCTGATCGAGCAGGGCATCGGCCGCGCGATCCTCCAGAAGCGCGTCACCTATGACTTCGAACGTCTGATGACGGGTGCCACCAAGCTCAAGTGCTCGGAGTTCGCGTCCGCCATCATCGAGAACATGGACTGAGGGGTTTCGTATGGCCAGAGCCAAGATCTCACTGATCGGAGCGGGCAACATAGGCGGTGTGCTGGCGCAGCTGGCCGCGCAGCGGGAACTCGGTGATGTGGTGCTCTTCGACGTGGTCGAGGGGCTACCCCAGGGCAAGGCGCTCGACCTCTCGCATGCCTCAGCCCTGGCGCAAACCGACGTCCGCATTCTCGGCACGACGGACTACGCCGACACCGCGAACTCGGATCTCTACATCGTGACGGCGGGTCTGGCGCGCAAGCCCGGCATGAGCCGCGACGATCTGCTGGCGACGAACCTGAAGATCATCAGGGATGTGTCCCAGAACATCAAACGCTACTCGCCCGGAGCCATCGTGATCGTGGTCTCTAACCCGCTCGATGTGATGGTCTGGGCGTTGAAAGAGATCACCGGCTTCCCGCGCGAGCGCGTGCTGGGCATGGCCGGGGTGCTCGATTCGTCGCGCTTCCGCTACTTCATTGCGGAGAAGCTGGGCGTCTCCGTGCGCGACGTCGTGGCGGTGGTGCTGGGTGGGCACGGGGACTCGATGGTGCCGCTGCCGCGCTACTGCAGCGTGAGCGGGATCCCGCTGCAGCGCCTGATGGATCAGCCGACCATTGATGCCATCGTGAAGCGCGTGCAGGGGGCAGGCGGCGAGATCGTGGGCCTGCTTAAGACGGGCTCCGCTTTCTTCTCACCCGCGCAGTCGGCGATCGAGATGGCCGAGTCCATCTTGCGCGACCAGAAGCGCGTCCTGCCCTGCGCCGTGTACCTCGACGGTGAGTACGGCGTGTCCGGGATCTACATGGGGGTGCCGGTTCAGCTCGGTGCGGGCGGCGTCGAGCGGGTCTTCGAGCTCGAGCTCAACGCCAGCGAGCAGGCGCTGCTCAAGAAGAGCAGCGAGCACGTTCAGGGCGCCATCTCGAGCGTCACTCTCTAGCCGGATGAACGTTCACGAGTACCAAGCCAAGGGCCTGCTGCGCGAGTACGGCGTGGAGGTTCCGCCGGGCAAGCTGGCGCTCACGCCCGAGGACGCAGCCGCGGCCGCGGGCGAGATCGGGGGCACCGTCGTGGTGAAGGCGCAGGTGCACGCGGGAGGGCGCGGCAAGGGAGGTGGCATCAAGCTGGTGCGCAGCCCCGATGAGGCGGGTGAGGTCGCGCGCTCCATGCTGGGCATGCAGCTCGTGACCCCGCAGACGGGTCCGAAGGGCAAGACCGTGCGCCGGCTCTACATCGAAGCCGACACCGCCATTGAGCGCGAGCTTTATCTGGCGCTGCTGATCGACCGCGCCACGCAGAAGGTGGCGCTGCTGGCCTCGACGGAAGGCGGCATGGAGATCGAGGAGGTGGCGGCACAGACACCCGAGAAGATCCTGCAGGTGCAGGTGGATCCGCTGCTGGGTCTTTGCGACTACCAGGTGCGCGAGCTCGGCTTCGCGCTGGAGCTGGAGCCCAAGCAGGTGGGAAGCCTGGTGAAGCTTCTCAGGGGGCTCTACCGGCTCTTCCTGGAGAAAGACTGCTCGCTGGCCGAGATCAACCCGCTGGTGGTCGCGGGGGATACGGTCACCCCGCTCGATTGCAAGCTCAGCTTCGACGACAACGCGCTCTATCGACACCCCGAGATCCGCGACCTGCGTGATCCCGACGAGGAAGATCCGCGCGAGCGCCAGGCCTCGCAGTACGACCTATCGTGGGTCTCGCTCGACGGGAACATCGGCTGCATGGTGAACGGCGCGGGTCTGGCCATGGCCACGATGGACATCATCAAGCTCGAGGGCGGAGAGCCGGCCAACTTCCTCGACGTGGGCGGCACCGCGGACGCGGAGCGCGTGAGTCACGCCTTTCGCCTGATCCTGGCCGACTCCAACGTGAAGGGAATCCTGGTGAACATCTTTGGCGGGATCGTGCTCTGCAACCTGGTTGCGGAGGGCATCATCCATGCGACCCAGAGCGCGGGGGTGAAGGTGCCGATCGTGGTCCGGCTCGATGGTACGAACGCCCCGCGCGGCCGCGAGATGCTGCAGAGCTCCGGGCTCGGCATCACCCCTGCGGTCGGTATGCAGGACGCGGCTCGCCAGATCGTGACGGCGGTGCAAGCGTGAGCATCCTGGTCGATCGCGACACCAAGCTGCTGGTCCAGGGCATGGGGCGGGTGGGCCAGCTCCACACGGGGCTCTCGCTCGAGTTCGGGACCTCGGTGGTGGCGGGTGTCACCCCGGGCAAGGGCGGGGGCGAGTTCAAGGGCGTTCCCATCTTCGACACCGTGCGGGACGCTGTTGCCGAGACGGGCGCCAATGCGTCGGCGGTGTTCGTGCCACCGCCGGGCGCTGCGGACGCGATCCTGGAGGCGGCCGACGCGGGGATCGAGCTGGTTGTGGCCATCACCGAGGGCATCCCGGTGGTGGACATGTTGCGCGTGTGCGCCGCACTGCGGGGTAGCTCCACCCGGCTTGTGGGACCCAACTGCCCGGGCATTCTCTCGCCGGCCGAGAAGGTTCGCATCGGCATCGCTCCCTATCCCATCTTTCGACCGGGCAGTGTGGGGGTGGTCTCGCGCTCCGGAACGCTCACCTACGAGGCTGTGCACCAGCTCTCCGTGCTGGGCATTGGTCAGTCGACCTGTATCGGGATCGGCGGCGATCCGATTCCCGGGACGACCTTCATCGACACCCTGCGGGAGTTTGAGCGGGACCCGGCCACGCGGGCGGTGATCCTGATCGGCGAGATCGGCGGCAGTGCGGAAGAGGAGGCGGGGGAGTTCGTCGCGAGCGAGATGTCCAAGCCTGTGGTTGCGTTCATCGCCGGCCGCACCGCGCCTCCGGGAAAGCGCATGGGCCATGCCGGCGCCATCATCTCCGGGGGCAAGGGGACCGCCGAGGAGAAGATCGCGGCGCTCGAGAAGGCGGGCGTGCCGGTGGCGGACTCACCCGCGACCATCGGCGAGACCCTGCGACAAGCCGCACCTGACGCGCGCTAGGTGAGCGTCCTCGTCGTCGGCTCGATCGCTTTCGACGACATCGAGACGCCGAGCGGGCGGGCCAAGGGCGTGCTGGGCGGGGCGGCCTGCTATTTCTCCCTGGCCGCCAGCTACTTTGCGCCGGTGCGGGCAGTGGGCGTGGTCGGAAGCGACTTTCCGGACGCACATCTCGAGTTTCTACGCGCGCACGGTGTGGATACGCAGGGGATCTATCGCAGCGAGGGCAGCACCTTCCGCTGGGGCGGCCGCTATCGCGAGTCGCTGAATGAGCGCGACACGCTGTTCACAGATCTGGGCGTTTTCGACGGCTTCAACCCCGACCTGCCGGAGGCCTACCACGACTCGGAGTATGTCTTCCTGGCCAATATCCATCCCTCGCTGCAGCTGCGCGTGCTGGAGCAGGCGCATGCGCCGCGTTTCACGGCCATGGACACCATGGACTTCTGGATCGAGGGCGCGCGCGAGGAGCTCGAGCGGACGCTGGCCCGGGTGGACGGGCTGGTCATCAATGACCAGGAGGCGCGCCAGCTCACAGGGGAGCGCAACCTGGTCCGGGCGGTGGGCGCCATTCGTAGTCTCGGCCCCCGCATCGTCATCATCAAGCGCGGGGAGCACGGCGCCCTGCTCTTCGATCAGGAGGGCATCTTCTCCGCCCCCGCCTTCCCGCTGCGCGAGATTCAGGATCCGACCGGCGCCGGCGACAGCTTTGCGGGTGGCTTCGTAGGTGCCCTGGCGCGAGAAGGCAAGCTCGACAGCGGCGCGCTGCGCCGCGCCGTCATCTATGGGTCGGTACTGGCGTCGTTCTGCGTCGAGTGCTTCGGCCTGGACCGCTTTCGCGAGCTCGAGAGCCAACAGATCGAGGAGCGCTTCGCCCATTTCCGCGCTCTCACCACGTTCTAGTCAGAGCTGACGCGACTGACATGGCTGCTGCGTATTCGTGGGTACGCAGCTCGCGGCGGAAGTGGTCGTGCCGTCTCAAGTCCCCTCGAACGCTTCCCGATAAGAGCGCACCATGTTCGTGGAAGTCGAAGGCCCGACCGCGCTGCGGCTCGAAATGATCCGGGCTCTGGCCTTCTCGGTCACGGATAGGCAGGTGGAGAGCTCGAACGGGATCGAACGCTGCACGGCGGCGCTGGCCGCCGTCTGGAACGGACAGGAGGGCTTCGTGGCGGTGCTGCTGCGCTCACTCGATCGTCCCGAGGTGCGGCGCTTTGTCTACCCGGATCCGATCCGCTCGCTCAGCGAAGTGCACCAGCGCTTGGAGGAGGGCGTGGCGTTCGCGCTCAGCCTGGGCTTCGAGCTGGACCGGGCCGAGTTCCGGGCGCTCGGAGAAGAGGTGCAGAAGACCCGCCTCCGGCACTGGAACAAGCTCCGCAAGCTGCGCTCGGATCCTCGGCAGCTGGCGACCCCGCCGCAGCCGAAATCCGAGAACGGTGACACCGGGCCGGCCGTGCTGGGCCGCATCGCGCTGGTGCGACATGGCGATGACCGACCCGGGCTGCTGGCCCAGTTGCTCAGTTTCTTCTGAGGGGAGATTTCGATGCATTCGAGACTGCTATGGCTTGCCGGTGGATGCGCCGTGCTGCTGATGGCGTGTGCTACCACGTCCCACGAGGATCGCGTACGCGCTGAGACGCACCGCCAGCTGGGGGAGATACAGCTCGCCAGACACGAGGTCGAGCTGGCGATACGCGAGTACAGGAACGCGCTGGAGCTCTACCAGAAGGATCCGGAGACCCATTTCGGAGTCTCCGAGGCCTACCGCCGTAAGGGGGTGTTCGACCTGGCCGAGCACCACCTGCAGCAGACCCTGCGCCTGGATCCCGCGAACGTGGACGCCCGCCTCAACCTCGGGGTGGTGTACCTCCAGATGGAGCGCTGGCAGGACGCGATCCGGGTGAACAGCACGCTGATTAAGGACCCGACCTTCTACCGACCCGGGCGAGCCCTTGTAAACCGCGGCTGGGCACACTACAAATCCGGGAACGCCGAGCTGGCCCAACGCGACTACAGCGAGGCGTTGAAGCAGGGGGGTGCCAGAGTTTACGCGCACATGAACCTCGGCATTCTGTACTACAGCCGGGGCGAGACGGTCGATGCCGTGAACGAGTTCGAGCGCGTGGTGGAGCTGCTGCAGGGTCGTCAACCGGAGATGTTTGGGGCAAGCGAGGCAGAGGCGCGCTTCCGGTTGGCCCAGGCCCATGTCAAGCTGGGACACCATGAGAAGGCGATCGAGCACCTCAAGGTTGCCGAAGAGCGGGGGGGTAAAGGCCAGTGGGGTCGCAAGTCGGGAGAGTATCTGGCGGTGCTCAGGTAGCGGGCGCAGCTGCCGAGCCCGCGCAGGAGTTCGGCCGCTGGTTCCAGCAGCAGCGAGAGCTGCGCGAGATCTCTGTCTGGTTCGTGGCGGCACGGACCAAGCTCCCCCTCGAACGGGTGCGAGAGATCGAGCGGGTCGAGGGCGCGCTGGCTCGCGACGGGCACGGTCGCAGCACGGCCCGGGCCCTGGCACGCGCGATCGGAGCCGATCCCCAGGAGGCCGCGGCCCGGCTCGCGGGCCGCTCGCCACGGGCGGCCCGACATTGGCGCCCGCCCTGGATCGACAACTGGCTGCGCCTGGGCAGCGCGCTGGGAATCGTGCTGGGGCTGGGGCTGGGCGCCTGGTGGCTCGACCACTGGCTGCAGAGCGCTTGGGCGCCGCAGGATTCCCCCCCACTGGTCTATCGAACCGATTACGTGGAGCGTCTCTTGAACGGAGAGGGGGATGGCTCCTAGTCCCCGCGTGAGTCAAACTCCCACTCGACTCGTGAACGATCTGGAACCCAATGGAAATGCGGGACCGCCGAGGCAGCTTGCTGCAAGTCAGCCTTTTTCGGCTCGTGCGCCGGGGTGCGTGGGGGCACGCTCGACGTCTGCTCGAGAAGAGCCATCCCGCCGATATCGCCCAGGTTCTCGATCGGACCACTAAGACCGACCGCAAGGCGGCCTTTGATCTGATCCGCTCCCACCAGGAGCGGGCCGCAGTTCTCTCGCTGCTGCAGTTCGAGGCGCGCGCGGACATCGTGCTCGGGCTGGAGCCCGCGAGCGCGGGGCAGATCATGAGTCACATGTCCGCCGACGATGCGGCTGACATCCTGCGTGAGCTGCCGCGCGCGCGCGCGGACGAGATCATGTCCGCCTTGGGCGATGCGGGTGCCGATATCGAGAGCCTGCTCCGCTACCCCGAGGACACGGCCGGAGCGATCATGGCGCCCGAGTACTTCGCGCTCTCCGAGAATCTCACCGCCAAGGAGGCGATCGAGCGGCTGCAACAGCACGGCGAGGCGGAGGCCAGCTTCTACGTCTACGTCGTGGACGACCGTAACTACCTGGTGGGCGTGCTGTCGCTGCGCCAGCTCATCCTGCAACCTCCCTACACACTTCTACGGGATTGCATGGTCTCCGACCCGATCCGCGTGACGACCGATACCGATCAGGAGGAGGTGGCGGCCATGGTCGCGCGCTACGACCTGCTGGCGCTGCCCGTGGTCGACCTGTCCAACTGTCTGGTGGGCGTGGTGACGGTGGACGACGTGATCGACGTGATCCGGGAGGAGGCCACCGAGGACATCCTCAAGCTCGCCGGGACTACCTCCGAGGAGGTGACCTCGCCGGGCGTGCTCCGCGGCGCGTGGATTCGGTTTCCCTGGCTGGCCGCGAGCTTCGTGGGTGCCTTTGCGGGCATCTTCTTGCTCGCGCGCTTTCAGGACCTGCTGAGCGCGACGGTGCAGGTGACGTTCTTTATCCCCATCATCCTGGGCATGGGCGGCAATGTCGGCAGCCAGTGCTCGATGGTGGTGGTGCGCGGGATCGCAACAGGGCGACTCGAGATCGAGTCGATCGGCCGCATTATCGGGCACGAGGTGGGCACCAGCCTATTGCTGGCGGTGACCTTCGCGTTCGTGCTGGGCCTGTGGGCGACCTTGCTCGGCTTTGGCCCGCCCTCCCTGCCGCTGGTGGTGAGCCTGGGCATGTTCATCTCGATGGTCATGGCCGGTGCTGTGGGGGCGCTGCTGCCACTGCTGCTGTCCCGCGCGGGCTTCGATCCGGCCGTGGCGTCGGGCCCCGTCGTGACGACCTCTTCGGACGTGATCGGGATCCTCGGCTTCTGCCTCGTCGCCTACCTGCTGCTCTGAGCCTCCTGAGGCGAAGCGTGTTGCAACGATCACATTCAGGGGCGACGATCGTCCCGATGCTGGAGTTCCGCACGCGCGCGCTCGTGCTCCGCACCTTCGATTTGGCCGAGTCCGATCGTCTGGTGCACCTCTACACGGAGGATCTGGGCCGGGTGTCCGCCATCGCCAAGGGCGCGCGCCGCTCGCAGCGCCGCTTCCCCGGCACGCTCGAGATTTTCAACCTGCTGGACGCGCAGCTGGTGGATCCCCCGCATGCGTCCATCATGCGCCTGGAGAGCGCTTGTCTGGAGCGTCCCTTCGAGCGCCTGGTGAACGATCTGGGACGCTACGCGATTGCGTGTTACTTCATCGAGATCCTGGGCCGCTTCACGGGCGAGCACGAAGCCGATCCGGAGCTCTTCCGCTTCGCAGTAGGGGTCCTCGACGTGCTCGCCGAGGAGGTGCCGGACCGGCTGCTGGCGTTGCTGGTGCTGACCAAGACGCTGGCCCACCTCGGCTATCGTCCCCAGCTCATCGCCTGCGCGATCTGTGGGGCGTCCATCTCAGCCGCTGCCGGGCGGGTCGAGTTCAGCGCGCGCCAGGGCGGAGTGGTCTGCGGCAGCTGCGGGACGGGCGAGGAGGCGGCGGTCCCCGCCGCTCTGCTGCGCGCGCTCGAGGAGGGCATTCGGATGCCCCTGCGCGAGCGCGCGCGGCTAGCGCTGGCCCCGCCCGCGGTGCGGCGCGCGGAGCTGCTGCTGGAGAGATTCTTCAGGTATCACGTGGGGATCGAGCTCCGATCGTCGGCTTTTGTCCATGCTACCCTGGGCTTCGAACAGGTTGACGCCGCTCGGCCCGGCGAGGATACTGCGCCGGCGCGAGACGCCATGGTCGCGTGCGGGCCGGAGCCCGCTGGGCGTATCTAGGGGGTAGAGGAGGTCTTGGCGGTGGCCACGAGATCAGGGCCGAGGTCCGTGAAGCGTCGGAGCAGGCCCGGCAAGCGCAGCGTCTACTTCTTCGGGGATGGCCACGCCCGCGGCCATGCCGGCATGCGCAACCTGCTCGGCGGCAAGGGCGCCAACCTGGCGGAGATGACGCGCCTGGAAGTACCCGTTCCCGCCGGCTTCACCCTCTCGACCGAGGTTTGCCGCGAGTTCGACCGCCGCGGCGGCAAGCTCCCGCAGCGGGTGCGGGAGGAGGTGCTGGCCGGGCTGCGTCGCGTCGAGAAGGTGATGGGTGGTCGCTTCGGCGATCGACGGGAGCCGCTGCTGGTATCGGTGCGCTCGGGCGCACGCGTGAGCATGCCCGGCATGATGGACAGCGTCCTGAACCTGGGCCTCAACGACGAAACAGTCGAAGGACTGGCCGAGCGCAGCGGGGACGCGCGCTTTGCTTTCGATAGCTATCGACGTTTCGTTCAGATGTACGGCAACGTGGTGCTGGACATTCCGCTCGAGAAGTTCGAGGCCAAGCTCGAGGCGCGCAAGCAGGCGCGCGGCGTCGAGCAGGATACGGAGCTCGACGCGGCCGACCTGAAGGCGCTGGTCAATGTGTACAAGCAGCTGGTGTCCGCGTGCACGGGGAAGCCGTTTCCTGACCGGGCCGAGGACCAGCTCTGGGGTGCGATCGCCGCCGTCTTTCGCTCCTGGGACACGGCGCGCGCCGTGACCTACCGCAAGCTGTACGGCATTCCCGATGAGTGGGGCACGGCGGTGAGTGTCCAGGCTATGGTCTTCGGCAACCTGGGCGACGACTCGGCCACGGGCGTGGCCTTCACGCGCGACCCCTCGACGGGCGAGAAACGCTTCTTCGGCGAGTACCTGCCCACGGCGCAAGGCGAGGACGTGGTCGCGGGCATTCGCACGCCGCACCCGATCAGCCGCGCCAGCCGCAAGCGGGGCGACCCGCCCTCGCTCGAGCAGGCCATGCCCGACTGCTACCGCCAGCTGCTGCGCGTGGCGCGGCTGCTCGAGCGCCACTACCGCGACATGCAGGACCTCGAGTTCACCATCCAGCATGGGAAGCTGTGGCTGCTGCAGACCCGCACGGGCAAGCGCACGGCGCGTGCGGCCGTCAAGGTGGCGGTGGATCTCGTGCGCGAACGGCTGATCGACCGCGAGACCGCCGTGCGGCGGGTCGAGCCGGAGAGCCTGGATCAGCTGCTGCATCCGACGCTGGACCGCTCCTCGGCGCCGCCGCCGATCGGTCGCGGCCTGCCGGCCTCGCCGGGCGCCGCGTGTGGGCGCGTGGTGTTCACGGCCGACGCCGCCGAGGAGAGCGCGCGCCGCGGGGAGGAGGTCATCCTGGTACGGCCCGAGACCTCCCCCGAGGACATTCACGGCATGCACGCGGCGCAGGGCGTGCTCACCGCGCTGGGCGGGATGACCTCGCACGCGGCCGTGGTGGCGCGGGGTATGGGCAAGTGCTGCGTGACCGGATGTATGAAGCTGGTGGTGGACAGCGAACGCGGCGTGGCTCAGCTGGATGGGGTCGAGTTCCACGAAGGCGACGTGATCACCCTGGACGGGTCTTCCGGCTTCATCTTCAAGGGCAAGGTTCCGACGGTCGAGCCCGAGCTCAGCCGCGAGTTTCAGCAGCTCATGCGCTGGGCCGATGGCATCCGCAGGCTCAGGGTCCGCGCCAACGCGGACACGCCCACGGACGCCGCGCTGGCACGCTCCTTCGGGGCCGAGGGCATCGGTCTCTGCCGCACCGAGCACATGTTCTTTCCGCCCGAACGCATCCTGGCGGTGCGCCGCATGATCCTGGCGGACACGATGGAGGAGCGCACGGCGGCGCTGCAGCAGATCCTGCCCATGCAACGCGATGACTTCTTCGGAATCCTGCGGGCGATGGATCGCCTGCCGGTGACGATCCGCCTGCTCGACCCACCCCTGCACGAGTTCCTGCCGCATACCGAGGAAGAGATGGCGACGCTGGCGCACGATCTCGGCCTGAGCGACGAGACGCTGCGGCGCAAGATCGAGGGGCTGCGCGAGTTCAATCCCATGCTGGGACAGCGCGGGTGCCGGCTGGGCATCGTCCACCCGGAGATCTACGAGGTGCAGGTGCGGGCCCTCTTCGAGGCCGCCTGCGCCTGCGCGGCTGAGGGCATGCGGCCACGACCCGAGATCATGATCCCGCTGGTGGCGCACGTGGAGGAGCTACGCATCCTGAAAGCGCTGGTGGACACCACCGCGCGCGAGGTGATGCGCGAGCGCCGCCAGCGCGTGCGCTACAGCGTGGGCACCATGATCGAGGTGCCGCGTGCGGCGCTCACAGCCGAGCGCGTGGCGGCGGTCGCGGACTTCTTCTCTTTCGGCACGAACGACCTCACGCAGATGACGCTCGCGCTCTCGCGGGACGACGCGGGGCGCTTCATCCCCACCTATATATCCAGGGGCATTCTGAAGGACGACCCGTTCGTGACGCTCGACCTGGAGGGGGTCGGAGAGCTGATCCGGATCGGCGTTCGCAAAGGTCGAGCGGCGCGGCCCGGGCTGAAGATTGGCCTGTGCGGCGAGCACGGCGGCGACCCACGCTCGATCGCGTTCTGCGATGCAATGGGTTTGGACTACGTCAGCTGCTCCCCGTTCCGGGTGCCCATCGCCCGGCTGGCGGCGGCGCAGGCCACACTCGAGGCCGGACCGGCTGGATGACGCGACTGCGGGGAGCCATCCTCCCCCTTCTGGCCTGCGCCTGCATCGGGCCGGGCGGCGGGACCCACCCGCTCGAGCCCGTTGACGAGCGCGATATCGTGGCCTTCGCCGAGAGAATCTCGGCTTTCTACCAGCGCTTGGAGAAGCTGCCGCTGAACTCGCTGATCGCCTTCGAGGACCCCGAGCTTCGCTCCTACTTCGAGGACGAGCGGGAGTTCTCCGACTACTTCGCCTCGGTGGCGGCGCAGGTGCGTGAGGCGAGCCTGCGGCACACAAGGGCCGAGCGCGTGCTGATCCGGGAGTTCCGCTTCGCAGACGACGGCCTGGCCGAAGTCGACATCACCCTGGAGGGCCGCCACAAGCGGGGCCTGCGATGGGGGCTGATCGAGCTCCAGCGCACGGATACCTGGCGCCGCGTGGGTGGAACCTGGTCCCTCACTCCGGATAAGCTCTAGGCCAAGGTGCAGCACGATCGTCACGAAGAGCGCACGCCCGTGGAGCTGGAAGTGGCCTACGAGGAGCCGGGCCGACAGCGCTTCTTTCCCGCCCTCAACCTGAGCGCTTCGGGCATCTTTCTGGCAGCGGAGGAGTCCCCCGAGCTGGGGCAGGAGGTGCGGGTGGTGCTGAGTCTGCCCCCGAACGGCATTTTTCTGCGGATACAGGGGCAGGTGGTGCGCCACGCCGGTGGCTCGGAGCCGCACGGGTTTGCCGTGGCCTTCGAGGCGGTCGACGAGCGCACGCGCTCCGATCTGAAGGAGTTTGTGCGGGAATGCCGCTCCAGCTAGGCCATTAGGCACAGGAGAGGTGCTTTTCCCCTTTTTGGGAAATCCGTTTCACCGTCTCTACCGCGCGATCCGCAGTCTACAAGCCGCCTCCGGCTCGCCCCGGGCTCTAAGTCCGTGTTTTGCGGTGATTTTGCCCCTTGGCACAGTGATTGCTGTAGTACTTGCCACAACGGCCTGGGGGCGGCTTGAAAAATTCAGACCAAAAGCTGGTCGACGCGATTCGCGGGGGCGATAGCGCGGCCTTCGAGACGCTCTACAAGATCTACATGCAGCGCATCCACAACTTCGCGCTGCGCAAGCTGGGGGATCCGAGCGAGGCCGAGGATGTGACCCAGGAGGTCTTCGCGGCCGTCTTCACCTGCCTCGACCGCTTTGAGGGCAAGTCCGAGCTGGTGGTCTGGATCTACGGCATCACCCGCAATATCCTCAACAACCGTCTGCGCCGCCGGGGCGGGGTCCGCCTGCTCTGTCTCGACGAGATGCCGCCGCAGGCCGCGCCCTCCGAGCTGGGGCCGGAGAGCCGGGTGGCGGCCCGCCAGGCACTCGCCTGCGTGCAGCAGGCGATCGAGGCGCTGCCCCGGGAGCAGCGCCGCATGCTGGAGCTGCGTCACGGCAAGCGGCTGGCCATCCGGCGCATCGCCGAGCTCACGCATCGCAGCGAAGACGCCGTGAAATCCAGCCTCTACCGCGCCCGGCGCACCCTGGCCTCCAAGCTGCCCGGGGCGAAGCTCGAGCTCTCTTTCTAGCTTCCATCGGGGAGGGTACCCTCTGGCGCCTCAATCCACGGGGGGGCTGACACTTTCCCTAAGCCGCGCCCACTTAACGGACGATGGATGGGTGTGGAGGGGAGGCGCAGGGTTCGAGGTTCGGAGCCCGCCAGGAGCCCGCTGGGGCCTCTGATCCCCTCCCTTCAGCGCGCGCGATGGGTGTCGAGAAGACGGGATGAGTAAGGAGAGGGCAAAGCGACGCGAGGTGGACAGCCAATGGCTTCGCTCCGCGTTCTGGGACGAGGTCGAGGTCGAGATCGAAGCCCTCGACTGGTACGACTTCTTGGAGTTCCTCGAGGCCGACTCCCTGCCGATCCCGATTCGTGGCGAGTTCCGCGAGGAGCTGCGCGAGCGCCTGCGCGACTTCGTCCGCGAGCGCTACTCCCACTGACCCCGGTCGGGGCCGTTTGCCCCGCCTGGCGCGCCGGGCTACCTCTACGCGCGTGAGCTTGAGGAAGAGGCTGAAGCCCCGCCTGCTCGTCGTCTACGCGTTGGCGCTGGCCCTGATCGTGTTTGCAGCTCCCACGCCGGCGGGTCTCGTCGTCGGAGGGGTCTTGATCGCGCTGGGAGAGGGTCTGCGCATCTGGGCCACCGGGCACCTGTTCAAAAACGACGCGCTCACGGTCGAGGGTCCCTACGCGTATCTGCGTCATCCGCTGTACCTGGGCACGCTGCTGATCGCCTGCGGGTTCGGGGTCATGGCCCGGGGTGGCCTCACGCTGGCGCTGCTGGGCGTCTTCCTGGTGAGCTACTTTGGCTACTACATGCCCTACAAGAACCGGATCGAGAGCGCGCGCCTGGAGGCGCTCTACGGCGATGCGTTCCGGCGCTACGCCACGGCGGTGCCCAGCCTGCTCCCGCGCCTCTACGCCTACCGGCCGTTGCCGGCCGACGGAACCGGGGCGAGCGCCTGGCAACGGGAGCGCTTTGCCGAGAACCACGAGCTCGGGACGGCGCTCGCGGTGGGCCTGGGGATGTTGACGATGCTCGTGCGCTGGAGCCTGAGCTGAACCGAGCCGATCTGCGACGCCCGGGCGTGCAGCTGCTCAACCGGGGCGGGTTTGCGAACCCGGACGTGCTACTGGTCCCGAACCCCGACGGGGCGCCGCTCGTGGTCAAGGACTACGCGACCTGCTCCCTGCCGGTGCGCCTGCTGCTGGCGCCGTTTCTGGTGCGGCACGAGCTGGCGATGCTGCGGCGGGTGGAAGGCCTGCCCGGAGTTCCGGCGCCGCGCGGTCGCATCGATCGCCTGGCCCTGGCCATGGAGCACATCGAAGGCATCCCCTTGCGGCGGAAGTCTCACGGGGCCTCGCTCCCGCGCGCCTTCTTCGATGCGCTCGAAGGCATCCTCGAGGGCCTCAACCTGCGCGGCGTGGTCTACTTCGATCTGCGCAGCCCGACCAACGTTCTCTCGACCCGCGCCACGGGGGGGCCGGCCCTGGTGGACCTCGCTTCCGGGCTGCGCCTGCCCCTGCCGCGCTCGTGGACGCGCGCCATCGAGCGCTCGGCGCTGGCCAAGCTCCGCACCCGCTTCGAACGTCTGCACGATGCTGAGCCGGCCGAGCCCGTGCCGCTCGATTACCGCGAGCTCCACCTGGGTCGGTCGCGGGTGTGCTTCCTGGATCGGGGGAGGCTCGAGGATCCCGTGCCCGCGCTCTTCCTGCACGACGTTGGCCACTCGTGCGAGGTCTTCCGCCCGTTGTTGGAGAGCGCCCACGCCCATGCGCGGCGAGGGATCGGTCTCGACCTGCCCGGCTTCGGACGCTCGAGCCTGCGTGTCCGCAACCTGTCACCGCAACGTGTCGCGAGGCATGTGGCGGACCTGATCGACGCGCTACGGCTGGAGCGAATCGATCTCGTGGGCTTTGGCTGGGGAGGCTTGGTGGCGCGGGTGCTGGCGGCGCGGAGACCGCGCGGCGTGCGCGCGCTGCTCACCTTCGAGACCTCGCTGACGCAGGCGGGCGCGAGCCTTGGCCAGCGCATCGAGGAGGGACGGCGCAATCCCGAGGTGCTGCGACGGCGCCTGCTGCGGGAGCTGCCGGCGGGGCTCGCCGAAGCTCAGCGCTCGGCGCTGGAGGCTGCGATCCAGGACGCGCCCGCGCGCGCCCTGCGCTGGGCGTACGCCGGGATGCGTGTGAAGTCCGGGCCGCCGGGGCCGAACGGCGAGCTCGAGCTGGCCGACCTGCCCCAGCCCCGCCAGCCCTGGCTGCAGGTGCGCACCGACCAGGGCGAGTCGCACGAGCCGCGCGACATCGAGGGTGAATTCCCGCATAGGGAGCGCTGGTCCGAGCCCCTGGCCGACCTCGCTCGTTTGTGGAACGCGCTGGAGCGTCTGAGCAAGGACGCGTCTTAATTGTAGGGGCCTAGGGACTGAGGCGCTCTGCCTGGGCGACCTCGAGCTCGTGCGAGGGGTCGTTGCGGCGCTCGATCGAGACCAGCTGGAACTCAGTCCCGCCGCGCTCGGCGCGCTCGCGCTTCAGCTCCTGCTGGAGCACCGCCTCGCTGCAGGCTCGCGTGCGGTGCAGGGTCCGGCCCCGTCGAGGCGGGTCACCGTCCCCAGCGCTGCTCAGTTTGAGCTCGATCTGATCCGCGCTCGGGGGATCGCGAAACTCGACGGCGATGGTCTGGCCCGGGGCCAGCGGCTTCGGGTAGAGCCAGTACGACGTCCACTGTCCCGGGACCTCTCCCAGCTGGCTGAAGGCCTGCAGGCGCAGACGCAGCCAGGACACGGGCAGCGGCCCCGCGTTGGTGATCACGGCACAGATGCGAGTCTGGTCGGGGATCCCGTCGAAGTGCGTGCTGTAGACACCCCGATAGCGCTCCAACCGCAGACCGGGGCTACTGGCGCAGGCGCAGACGAGCAGGCCGAGCAGGCATAGGGGGATCCGCATGGGGAGGTCTCCTACCCGCTGCTTCGGACTCCTCCGGAGCCGCCTTGAGGCGCGCCGCTGCTGGCGCTGACGGGCTCGAACGGGTTACAAAGTGTGCGGGCGTCGGGATGCCACGAGCTTCGGGGGGCGTGCTTTGGAAGTCAGCTATCACGACATCGTGCTGGTCGGGGGCGGATGTGCCGGGCTGCGCGCGGCGATCGCCGCGGTCGAGGCCTGGCCCGAGTCCACGGTAGCGTGCGTCTCCAAGGTCTATCCGATGCGCAGCCACACGGTCTCCGCCGAGGGCGGCGCGGCCGCCGTCACGCGCGACGACGACAGCCTGGACCTGCACGCCTATGACACCCTGAAGGGCAGCGACTTTCTCGCGGACCAGGACGCGGTCGAGACCTTCGTGGAGGAGGCTGCTGGAGAGCTGGTTCAGCTCGAGCACTGGGGCTGTCCCTGGAGCCGCGAGCCCGACGGTCGCGTGGCCGTGCGCTGGTTCGGAGGCATGAGCGTGCAGCGCACCTGGTTCGCCACCGACAAGACCGGCTTTCACATGCTGCACGCACTCTTCCAGACCTCGCTCAAGCACGACCGCATCGTGCGCTTCGACGAGTTCTTCGTGACCAAGCTGCTGGTGGACGGGGGCCAGGTGCGCGGCGTGGCGGCGCTCGACATTCGCACTGGCGAGATGCACGCCGTGCTGGGACGCGCGGTGATCATCTGCACGGGAGGGGCGGGTAGGGTTTTTCCGTTTACCACCAACGCGTCGATCAAATCCGGGGACGGGATGGCGATTGCGTATCGCGCTGGCATCCCGCTCAAGGACATGGAGTTCGTGCAGTATCACCCGACGGGTCTGCCGGGGACGGGCATCCTGATCACCGAGGCCTCGCGCGGAGAGGGCGGATATCTCTTGAACTCCGAGGGCGAGCGCTTCCTGCAGCGCTATGTGCCCAACAAGATGGAGCTCGGGCCGCGCGACATGATCTCGCGCGCGATTGTTCAGGAGATGCAGGCCGGGCGCGCGTTCAAGGGTGCCTATGGCGAGTACGTGCACCTGGACCTCAGGCATCTGGGTGAGAAGGCGATCGACAAGAAGCTGCCGTTCGTGCGCGAGCTGGTGCGGAACTACGTCGGGATCGATCCCGTCCACGAGCCGATTCCGGTGCGACCGGTGGTGCACTACATGATGGGCGGCATCGACACCGATGTGATGGGCGCGACCGAGCTGCCGGGACTCTTTGCCGCCGGCGAGGTCGCCGCCGTCTCGATCAACGGCGCCAACCGGCTGGGCAGCAACTCGCTGACTGAGTGTCTGGTCTTTGGCCGACGGGCCGGGCTCGCTGCGGTGGAGTTCTCGCGTGGGACGGACGACGGCAAGGAAGGCCCGCTGCTCGAGCAGGCCAAGGCGGAGGGCGCGCGCATCGAGGCGCTGCGCGGCAAGAGCGGCAGCGAGAAGATCTCGCAGCTACGAAGAGAGATGAATCTCGCCATGGAGCGCGGCTGCGGCGTGTTCCGCGAGGAGAGCGAGATGCAGGCGACGGTCCAGACCCTGGCGCAGCTGCGTGGTCGCTTCGCCGACCTGGGCCTCGCCGACAGCAGCAAGATCTTCAACACCGAGCTGGTGGCGGCGCTCGAGCTCGGGCATCTGATCGATGTGGCCGAGGTGGTGGCGAACACGGCGCTCGCACGCAAGGAGTCACGCGGGGCGCATACCCGCACCGACTACCCGAACCGTTTGGACGCGGAGTACCTCAAGCACTCGCGGGTACGCTTCGCGCCCGAGGGACCGCGGCTGGATTACACGCCCGTGACCATCACCCGCTGGCAGCCCGAGGAGCGCAAGTACTGATGAGCGAGGCGCCCAGCATGCGCAAGGTGACGTTCGAGGTGTTCCGCTTCCGACCGGGACAGGACCAGGAGCCGATCTGGCAGACCTACGACGTGCCGTGTCCACCCGACTGGGTCGTGCTGGACGCCCTCAACTTCATCAAGGACGAGATCGACCCGACGCTCTCGCATCGCTGGTCCTGTCGCATGGGCGTGTGCGGCAGCTGCGGCATGATGGTGAACGGGCTGCCCAAGCTCACCTGCAACGTCTTTGTCAGGGACTACGCGGGGACGATCCGCGTGGGGCCGCTGGCCAACTTCCCGGTCGTGCGGGACCTGGTGATCGACCTCGAGAGCTTCATGCGCAAGCTCAAGAGTGTGAAGCCATGGATCATCCGCAAAATCGAGAAGGACGTCGAGGACGGCGAGTACCTGCAGTCGCCTGACGAGCTCGACAACTACAAGCAGTTCAGCATGTGCATCAACTGCGCGCTCTGCTACGCCGCCTGTCCGGTGCTCGCGCACGAGCCGGAGTTCATCGGTCCGGCCGCGATCGCGTTGGGGTTCCGTTACAACCAGGACTCGCGGGACGAGGGCGAGGCCGAGCGCTTCGACGTGATGAACAGCCACGAGGGCGTCTGGTCCTGCTCCTACGCCAACGAGTGCTCCGAGGTCTGTCCCAAGCAGGTGGATCCGGCCGCCGCGATCAATCGCAGCAAGCTGGTCACCGCGCTGCAGTGGACGCGCATTCTGCCGCGGCGAGGTGCCGCGTGACGTCGCGGAGCACCACGCCCACCTGGCCCGCGCGCGAGCCCGAT
>SMWZ01000021.1 GCA_004356455.1 Deltaproteobacteria bacterium | reverse complement strand
GGAGATGGTGATGCCGGGGGACAACGTGACCATGGCCGTGGAGCTGATCATGCCGATCGCGATGGACAAGGGATTGCGTTTCGCGATTCGAGAGGGCGGCCGCACCGTGGGTGCTGGCGTCGTCGCGGACATCCTCGAGTAGTTCCCAGGAAGAGGGCCACGGAGGGCCCCGGAGGTGAACAATGGCGGACCCTGGCAAGCAGAAGATACGTATCCGGATGAAGGCCTACGACCACAGGCTGCTCGATCAGAGCGCCGCGGAGATCCTGGATACGGCCGTTCGCACGGGTTCCCGCACCGCTGGTCCGATCCCGCTTCCGACGTCTATTCGGAAGTTCACGGTTTTGCGTGGGCCGCACATCGACAAGAAGTCGCGCGAGCAGTTCGAGGTACGCACTCACCGACGCCTGATCGACATCCTCGAACCCACGCCCCAGACCGTTGACGCGCTCATGAAGCTCGAGCTCTCAGCTGGCGTGGACGTCGAGATCAAGCTCTAAGCCGATGGCAGCGAGAACCAAAATGGCGACGAAGCTGGACAGCGCGATCTTCGAAGCACCGGTCCGGCCGGACCTGATCCATACTGTCGTGGTAGCGCAGATGGCCGCACGGCGCGCCGGAAGCGCAGCGACTAAGAACCGGGCTCTGGTCTCGGGTGGCGGCCGGAAGCCATTCAAACAAAAGGGTACGGGACGTGCCCGTGCGGGAACGATTCGCGCCGCGCAGTGGTCTGGGGGTGGTGTTGTCTTCGGACCGCAGCCGCGATCCTACACCCAGCGTATCCCGAAGAAGGTCCGCAAGGCCGCCATGCGCTCCGCTCTCTCGTTACGAAACCGCGAGGGCCGGATTAAGGTCGTGGACTCCTTCGAGCTCTCGGATACCAAGACGAAGCTGATGGCCGAGCGCCTCCGAGAGCTGGGAGTGGAAGACGCTCTGATCGTCACCGCCGAACGCGACCAGCGGCTCGAGCTTGCAGGGCGCAACCTTCCGCGGGTACGGGTTCTTCCGGTGGCGGGTCTGAACGTGAGGGACATCGTGGCACGGGAGAACCTGGTCCTGACGCGTGAGGCGGCGGACGCCATCGTGGAGCGTCTGCGATGAAGAATCTGCGCGCGATCATCAAGCGGCCCGTGATCACGGAGAAGAGCACGATCGAGCGGGAGACGAATAACATCGTGACCTTCGCCGTTGCGCTCAACGCAAACAAGGTCGAGATCAAGTCTGCCATCGAGGAGCTCTTTGATGTGACGGTCCTGGAGGTTCGTACCTCACACATGCTCGGGAAAATGCGAAGGGTGGGTGCCAAATCGGGGCGCAAGCCGTCCTGGAAGAAAGCCCGGGTCCGCCTGCGTGAGGGCGACAGCATCGAGTTCTTCGCGGGGGTCTAGAGGTGCCGATTCGGAAATACAAGCCAACCACACCTGGTCGACGCGGCATGACGGTCTTGGATTTCTCGGGCCTCACCAAGAAGCGACCCGAGAAATCTCTCACCGAGAAGCACCGGAGGAAGGGCGGTCGGAATAATCTGGGCCGGATCACCGCCGGAAATCGCGGGGGCGGCCATAAGCGGCGCTATCGGGTGATCGATTTCCGCCGAGACAAATGGGATATTCCAGCGCGCGTCGCGTCGATCGAATACGACCCGAACCGCAGCGCACGCATCGCGTTGTTGTACTACGCCGATGGTGAAAAGCGCTACATCCTCGCCCCGATTGGCCTCAATGTGGGGGACCGGGTACAGACGGGGGAGCGGGCAGAGATTCGACCGGGCTGCACGCTACCCCTGCGCTCGATTCCGATGGGTACCACCGTTCACAATATCGAGCTGAAGCCCGGCAAGGGTGGCCAGTTGGTGCGCTCGGCGGGTGCCGGGGCGCAGCTCATGGCCCGGGAAGGCAAGTACGCCCAACTCAAGCTGCCATCGGGCGAGACCCGGCAGGTGCTCTCGACCTGCCTGGCCACGGTCGGACAGGTCGGTAACATCGACCACGGGAAGATCTTCGTGGGCAAGGCCGGGCGCATGCGCTGGCTGGGCTGGCGCTCGAACGTGCGAGGTGTGGCCATGAACCCGGTGGATCATCCACACGGCGGTGGCGAAGGTCGCACCTCGGGGGGGCGCCATCCCGTGACTCCCTGGGGCGTGCCGACCAAGGGGCACAAGACCCGGCGGAATCGTTCGACCCAGAAGCACATCCTCAAGGCACGGGGTAAGAGGTAGATGGCGCGCTCGATTAAGAAGGGTCCCTACGTTGAGGCTTCGCTCGAAAAACAGATTCAGCAGCGCAACGAGTCCGGGAGCAAACAGATTGTGCGGACATGGTCGCGGCGCTCCATGGTCGTACCCGACATGATCGGCCACACGATTCACGTGCATAACGGCAAGCTGTTCATGCCCGTCTTCGTGACGGAGAACATGGTCGGACACCGTCTGGGCGAGTTTGCACCCACGCGCAAGCAGGCGGTTCACGCCGGTGACCGCAAGGTGAAGCAGGCCTCCTCCAGGAAGTAGAATCGAAGAAGATGGACGTACGGGCGACACTTCAAAATATCCATATGGGGCCGCGGAAAGGTCGCCAGGTTGCGGATCTCGTCCGCAGCAAGTCCTGTGCTCAAGCGATCGATATCTTGCAAGGCTGTCCCAGGGGGGCGGCACGCCCGATCGCGAAGCTGATCCGTTCCGCCCTGGCGAACGCCCAGGAGCACAACGCCAGGCATCAGGCCGGGCTGGACCTCGACAATCTGTATATCAAGACGATCACCATCGACGAAGGACCTCGTGTGTGGAGGATGCGCGCTCGCGCCATGGGCCGCGGCGCTTGGATCAAGAAAGCGACCAGCCACGTGACCGTGATCCTGGCCGAGCGGTAGGAGAGATCGTGGGGCAGAAAGTTCACCCGTACGGATTTCGGCTGGGAATCATCTACGGCTGGCAGTCCAACTGGTTCGCAGAGCGTGGCCTCGCTCGCACGCTGCACGAGGATCTGCGGATCCGGGACCACATCAAGAAGAAGGTCTATCACGCGGGTGTGAGCCGGATCGTGATCGAGCGCCGTGCAGATAAGATGTCCGTGAACATCCATACGGCCCGGCCCGGAATCTTGATCGGGAAGCGCGGCGCCGAGGTGGAGGCGCTGCGCAAGGAGATCTCGTCCCTCACCAAGAACGAGGTCTTTATCAATATTCGCGAGATCCGCAAAGCCGAGATCGATGCACAGCTCATCGCGGAGAACGTGGCACTGCAGCTCGAGCGCCGCGTGGCGTTCCGGAGAGCCGTCAAGAAGGCCGTGACCTCGACCATGAAGTTCGGGGCTCAGGGTATCAAGATCCGCGTCAAGGGTCGGCTCGGTGGGGCGGAAATGTCGAGGACCGCGCAGTACCGCGAGGGTCGAGTGCCCCTGCACACGCTACGCGCCCGGATCGACTTCGGCCTTGCGGAAGCGAAAACCACCTACGGTGTGATCGGGGTCCAGGTTTGGGTGTTCACGGGCTATGTACCGGATGCGCAGATGCGGCAGCGGCTGAGCGCGCCCGGCGAGCAGGCTGCCGAGTAGGTCGGCGGGGATAAACAGGATGCTTCAGCCGAAGCGAACCAAGTTCCGTAAGGTTCAGAAGGGTCGCCTGCGAGGGAAGGCTCAGCGCGGAAGCCAGCTCGCTTTTGGAAACTATGGTCTGCAGGCGCTTGAGTCGGGAATGGTCACGGCCCGCGCGATCGAGGCGGCGCGCGTTGCGATGACCCGCCATGCCAAGCGGGGTGGCAAGGTCTGGATCCGGATCTTCCCCAACAAGCCGATTTCGAAGCGTCCGCCGGAGACTCGGATGGGCAAGGGAAAGGGCAATCCCGAGGCCTGGGTCGCAAGGGTCAAGGCCGGATGCGTCATGTATGAGATGACGGGGGTGACAGCCACGGTGGCTCGTGAGGCCCTGCGCTTGGCGAGCCACAAGCTCCCCCTCGCAACCCGCGTGGTCGAGAGGGCCGAGGTATGAAGCCCGAGAAGCTGCGGCAGCTAACGCCGGAAGAGCTCGAGGCACGGGTACGGGACCTTCGAAACCAGGTCTTCAATCTGAGAATCAAGCACTCGACCGGACAGCTCGAGAACGCGGCGGGTCTTCGCGTGACCCGACGGGACCTGGCCAGAGTGCTTACCGTGCAAAACGAGAGGAGCCGAGCCGAATGAGCGAACGCGGGCTACGCAAGACTCGGGTGGGTGTCGTGGTCAGCGACAAGATGAACAAGTCGATAATCGTAGAGGTGTGGCGAACGGTCCAGCATCCCCTGTACAAGAAGTACATCCGCAAGCGGACCCGTTTCATGGCCCACGACGAGACCAATGACTGCCACGTGGGGGACAAGGTCCGGATCGTAGAGACGCGGCCGATGTCGAGTCGTAAGTGCTGGCGGGTTCAGGGGAAACTGGCTTGATTCAGGTCCAGTCGATTTTGCAGGTTGCCGATAACACCGGAGCGCGCCGCGTGGCCTGCGTCAAGGTCCTGGGCGGATCTCAGCGTCGGTATGCTTCGGTCGGCGACATCATCGTTGTTTCCGTGAAGGAAGCGCTGCCCCATAGCCGGGTAAAGAAGAAGCAACTCCACCGCGCGGTCGTAGTCCGCACTAAGAAGGAGATCGCCCGATCCGACGGCTCGCACATACGCTTTGATGACAACTCCGTGGTTCTGATCGACGCGAACCGCGAGCTCATTGGTACCCGAATCTTCGGACCGGTAGCACGGGAGCTCCGCGCGAAGCGCTTTATGAAGATTGTGTCGCTCGCACCGGAGGTGCTCTGATGGCAGCCCGGATTCGCACGGGGGATATGGTCGAGGTCCTCACGGGAAAAAACAAAGGAGTGCGCGGCGTAGTTCGGAGCATCGATCCCCGCAACCAAAGGGTCGTGGTCGAGCGGGTGAACATGGTGAAGAAGCATCAGAAGCCAACGGCCCAGCAGCGACAGGGCGGGATCATCGAGATGGAGAAGTCAATTGCGCTCTCCAATGTTGCCTTTGTGCACGAGGGCGAGCCAACGCGCGTTGGCTTCCGCACCGTTGATGGCAAGAAGGTGCGCTGGAGCAGGAAACACAACGAGGCCATTGATGGGTGAGCCTGCGTATGTTCCGCGCTTGCTCGAACGCTATCGCTCCCAAGTGGTTGGCCAGCTCACGGATCGGTTCCAGTACAAAAACCGCATGCAGGTGCCGAAGCTTAAGCATATCACCCTCAATGCCGGACTGGGTGAGGCAACCACGAATGCACGGCTGCTCGAGCTGGCGATGACGGAGCTCGGGCAGATCACGGGACAGCGGCCGGTGATTACGAAAGCCAGAAAATCTGTTGCGAACTTCCGCTTGCGTGAAGGGCAATCCATCGGCTGTACGGTGACCCTACGAAAGCACCGGATGTACGAGTTCCTGGATCGCCTGGTGAACGTGGCTCTGCCACGGGTGCGGGACTTTCGGGGGCTGTCGCCGCGCGCGTTCGATGGGCGCGGGAACTATACGCTCGGGGTCCAAGAGCAGGTGATCTTCCCAGAGATCGACTACAACAAGGTCGAACGGGTCTACGGGTTTAATATCTCGATCGTGACCACGGCATCCACCGATGAGGAGGGACGTGAGCTTCTTCTTGCGATGGGGATGCCACTTAGGAAGTAAGAAACCGAATGCCCAAGCTTTCGAATCGAATTAAACAAAGGCGCTTGCGCGAAGCGTGGCAGGCGGGAAAGCTCAAGTTTCGCTCGCGCTACTACAACCGCTGCGGTCGGTGCGGACGAGCGCGTGGATACTACCGGCGATTCGATCTGTGCCGGATCTGCCTGCGGATGCTCGCGCTCGAGGGCAAGATTCCGGGCATGACGAAATCAAGTTGGTGAGGGACTGGATGTGTTGACGGACCCGATTGCGGACATGATCACTCGAATTCGAAACGGCGGACAGGCTCGGCTCAAGCGTGTAGGGATGCCGGAGTCCCGCCTGAAGCGCGAGGTCGCGCGGGTACTGCAAGAGCAGGGCTATATCAGTAGCTATTCCAGCGATGGTGATCCCAAGAAACCGGTGCTCACGGTGGAAGTCCGTTACAACGACGGGAGTGAGCCCATGATCCAGGGCATCCAGCGTGTGTCGCGGCCCAGCCGCAGGGTCTACGTCGGCTGGCAGGAGATCCCGAAGGTCAGGAACGGACTGGGGATTGCCATCCTCTCGACCCCTCGCGGAATTCTGACCGATCAGCAGGCCCGGGAGGCCCACGTCGGCGGCGAGATACTGGCTGAGGTGTGGTGAGCGAGCATGTCGCGAATCGGTAGGATGCCTGTCCCCATTCGCGCCGGCGTGGAGATGCGGGTGGATGGCGACTTGGTCAAAGTGAAGGGCCCCAAGGGAGCGTTGGAACAGGGGCTGGCACCTTTTGTCCGGGTGGAGATCACCGACGGTCAAGCGCTGGTCCTTCGCGAGGCCGACCATAAGCGGGCCAAGGCCGCTCACGGGTTGATGCGCAGTCTGATCGCTAACATGGTGACCGGAGTCACCGACGGCTTCAGTAAGACGCTGGATATTATCGGCGTGGGATACCGCGCCGAGGTCTCTGGAGGCACTGTGAAGCTCAGTGTTGGCTACTCGCATCCGGTTCTGTTGACTATCCCCCAGGGGCTGGAGGTTGTGGCCGAGAGCCAGACGCGGCTCGTGGTTCGGGGTGCTGACAAGCAGCAGGTGGGTCAGTTTGCTTCGGACATCCGCAAAGTGAGGCCACCTGAGCCCTACAAGGGGAAGGGAATCCGATATGCGAACGAGCATATCCGGCGCAAGGTCGGTAAATCCGGAGTGGGAGGCTAAGGGCCTGGCATGGCGATCACCGAGGCGCGAAGACTCTGGGCGCGACGCAAGCAGCGAGTTCGCAGGCAGCTGCGGATGACGAATCGTCCGCTGCTCACGGTGTACCGGAGCGCCAAGCATATGTATGCCCAGATCGTTGACCCGATTACAGGCAGGACCATCGCCGGGGCATCGACGCGCACGCCAGCTGTGCGTGCGGGTCTTAAGACCACAGGCGACGTCGACGCTGCCAAGAAGGTAGGCACGGCGATCGCCGAGCTCGCCCTGACCAAGGAAATTCGAGAGGTGAGCTTTAATCGGAACGGCTTCGTCTATACGGGTCGCGTTAAGGCACTGGCTGATGCGGCGCGTGAGGCGGGACTCCGTTTCTAGGACGGATTGGAATGACGCAGCAACGGAATCGAGAACGCCTGAATCCGAACGACTACCAACTCGAGGAACGCGTCGTTGACATCAACCGCGTGGCCAAGGTTGTGAAGGGGGGGCGACGATTCGGCTTCTCGGCGCTGGTCGTGATCGGAGATGGCCAGGGCGTCCTGGGTGCGGGGCTTGGAAAGGCGAACGAGGTGCCCGAAGCGATACGCAAGGGGATCGAACGTGCGCGCAAGAATCTCGTGCGCATTCCGCTCATCGACGGCTCGATCCCGCACCAGGTGATCGGTGGCTTCGGTGCTGGGAAGGTGCTGCTCAAGCCGGCCTCGAGAGGAACGGGTGTTATCGCGGGGGGCGCCGTGCGGGCCTTGTGCGAGGTGGCGGGCGTGCAGAACATTCTGACCAAATGCCTGGGTACCAACCGCGCTCACAACGTGGTGCATGCCACTCTTGAGGGGTTCTCACGGCTGCAAGAGGCGGCGGAACGCCAGGCCGAGCTGGCGCATGACTAAGGCTAAGGCCAAGACCCACGCCAAGCTGCGAGTCAGACAGCTGAAGAGTGCGATCGGCTTCCCGCGCGATCAGCGTGCGACCCTGCGAGGCTTGGGCCTGCGCCGGCTAGGGCGTGTGGTGGAGCTCGAAGATTCGCCCGCCGTGAGGGGCATGATTTATAAGGTCCGGCACCTGGTTCGGCTGGAGGAGCCCTCCTGATGCTGGACCGTCTGACCCCGAAGCCGGGCTCGCGTGAGCGCCGCCAGCGCAAGGGTCGCGGCATGGCCAGCGGCCACGGCCGGACCTGCGGGCGCGGGCAAAAGGGCGCGGGCGCGCGCTCCGGAAGCCGCCGGCGTGCCTGGCAGGAGGGCGGCCAGATGCCGCTCTCTCGGCGTCTGCCCAAGTTCGGCTTTACCAACATCTTTCGTGTGCCGCGGCAGGTCGTGAACCTGCGAGACCTCGCGCGCTTCGAAGCCGGTACGGTCGTAGATCCGACGGCCCTCGCAGGGGCGGGACTCGTGGCGCGCGCCGACCGTCCGGTAAAGGTGCTGGCGCAGGGAGAGATCTCGGTGGCCCTTAAGCTGCGAGTGGACGCCGTGAGTGAGGGGGCGCGCAAGAAGGTGGAGGCCGCTGGAGGCGGTATCGAGCTCGTGCCAACGGCGCGCCGCAAACCGAAGGCGGAACTCCGGTGAACCCGGCTGTCGTCTCTAACATCGCACGCATCCCAGAGCTCCAACGGCGGATCTTCTTCACCTTCGCCATGCTGGCCGTCTACCGGCTGGGCTGTGCCATTCCCACCCCCGGGGTTGATCGGGTAGCGGTCAAGCGCTTCTTTGAGGAAGGCGGCGGGATCTTCGGGCTCTTCAACCTCTTCAGCGGGGGTGCGCTCGAAAACCTCTCGATCTTCGCCCTCGGCATCATGCCCTACATCAGTGCTTCCATCATCCTGCAGTTGCTCACGGTCGTCGTGCCCCGACTGGAAGAGCTCAAGAAGGAAGGTGAAGAGGGTCGGCGGGTGATCACCCGCTATACGCGCTACGGGACGGTCATCCTCGCGGTCATCCAGGGACTGCTGATGGCAACAGCGATGGAGCAGGGCGCGTTCGGGCCCGGGACCGTGATCGAGCCCGGTTGGGGTTTCCGGCTGATGGGCGTGGTGACACTGACGGCGGGCACCTGCTTCATCATGTGGCTGGGCGAGCAAATTACGGAGCGCGGGATCGGCAATGGGATCTCGCTGATCATCTTCGCCGGGATCATCATCCGGCTGCCTTCCGCTATGAAGAACCTGGTCGACCTGGTACGGACTGATCAGATGTCGCCGATCGGCGCCGTACTGCTGGTCGCCTTCGTCATTGCGGTGGTGGCGTTCGTCGTGTTCTGCGAGCGGGCTCAGCGTCGGATTCCCATCCAGTATGCCCGGCGGGTCGTGGGCAACAAGGTCTTCGGCGGCGGCATGACCTACTTCCCGCTGCGGATCAACACGGCCGGCGTCATCCCGCCAATCTTCGCCTCCTCCCTGCTGATCCTCCCGCTTCAGGTGGCGCAGTGGACGGACTTGGACGCCGTGCGCGACTTTATCACCGACTATTTGAGCTTTGGTGGGATCGGCTATAACGCCGTCTACATCGCGATGATCATGTTCTTCGCGTTCTTCTACACGGGGATCATGATCAATCCCGATGATGTAGCGGATAATATCAAGAAGAACGGCGGCTACATTCCCGGGATTCGGCCGGGCAAGCGAACAGCTGAGTACATCGACCGTGTGCTAAGTCGCATCACCTTCGTGGGCGCCGTCTACCTGAGCGCCGTTTGTGTTCTCCCAACGATTCTGGCATTCGAGCTGGGGGTTCCCTTCTTCTTCGGCGGCACCGCGCTACTGATCGTGGTTGGCGTCGGCATGGACACCGCATCGCAAATCGAAGCGCATCTGGTATCGCGCAACTACGAGACGTTGATGCAGGGCGTGAGAATGCGGGGGCGAGGCGGCCGATGAGCGAGCTCAATTTGATCCTGACCGGACCTCCGGGCGCGGGCAAGGGTACGCAGGCGAAGCTGCTGGCGAAGCGCTTGGGTATCCCCCAGATCGCGACGGGCGACATTCTGCGGGAGGCGGTGGCCTCCGGCTCGGAGCTGGGTCAGCGGGTCAAGGCCATCATGGAGAGAGGCGAGCTCGTCCCCGACGAGGTCGTGATCGAGATCGTTGAGGAGCGCCTGGCGCGAGAGGATTGCGTGCCCGGCTTCATCCTGGACGGCTTTCCGCGCACCCGCGAACAGGCCGAGGCCCTGGAGCGCCTGCTGGGGCGCGCCCGGCGGGAGGCCGTGAGGGTCGTGAGCTTGGTGGTGCCCGACCAGGTGCTGCGGCAACGCATCCTCGAGCGCGGACAGGGCCGGGCGGACGATAGCGAGGAGACGATCGCCACGCGGCTCGAGGTCTACCGCCAGCAGACGGCGCCCGTGCTGGATTACTTTCGCTCCCGTCTGCTCGAGATCGATGGTATCGGCTCCGTGGGGGAGATCAACAGCCGTATTGTCGAGGCCATCGAGGTTTAGATGATCCAGCTCAAGTCTGAAAGTGAGCTAGAGCGGATGCGCGTCGCAGGTCGGCATGTGGGCGACATCCTGGTCTGGCTGCGCGGGCTGGTGGAGCCGGGCATTACGACCGCGGAGATCGACCGCGCCGCGCAGCGCCAGATCGAGCAGCGGAAGCTCGAGTCTTCGTTTCTCGGCTATGGCCCCCGTGGGGCACCGCCCTATCCTGCGGTCATCTGTACCTCCGTGAACGAGGAGATCGTGCACGGAATCCCGGGGTCGCGTGAGCTCAAGGAGGGTGACGTCCTCAAGCTGGATTTCGGTGTTATATTCGAGGGCTTCCACGGGGATTCCGCAGTCTCCATCCCGGTTGGAGCCATCGATGAGAAGGCACGGGGGCTGCTGGATGCGACCCGCCGCGCCCTCTACGCGGGGATCGAGCAGATGCGCGAGGGGAACCGCCTAGGGGATGTCTCCAGCGCGATCCAGTGTGTGGCCGAGGGCGAGGGGTACTCCGTGGTGCGAGACTTTGTCGGACATGGGATCGGGCGCAGTCTGCATGAGCCGCCCCAGGTACCCAACTTCGGGCCGCCGGGTCGTGGCCCGCGGCTGCGGGTCGGGATGGTGCTGGCGCTGGAGCCAATGGTAAATCTCGGCGAAGCGGGGGTCGAAATTCTCGAAGACGGATGGACAGCCACTACGATAGACGACAAACTGTCGTCGCACTTCGAGCACACGGTGGCCATCACGAGTCATGGGCCTGAGATTCTGACCCGGGTCTCGGGGAGCCATTGAGGCGAACGAGGAGCGCGTGAAAGTTCGAGCGAGCGTTAAAAAGATGTGTGACCGCTGCAAGATCATCCGGCGGAAGGGGGTTTTGCGTGTGGTGTGCGACAACCCCAAGCACAAGCAGCGGCAGGGCTAGAGCATGGCGAGAATCGCGGGTGTCGATCTGCCCCGGGAGAAGGTGATCGGAATCTCCCTGACTTACATTTTTGGCGTTGGGCGGAGTTCGGCGCTCAAGATTTGCGACGAGGCGGGTGTGCCTCCCGCCTCGAAGACCTTCGACCTCGACGAGGCGGAGGTCATTCGTCTGCGTGACGTGATCGAGAGGCGCTATAAGGTTGAGGGAGATCTGCGGCGGGAGACGAGCCTGAACATCAAGATGTTGATGGACATCGGCTGCTATCGAGGCCTTCGTCATCGGCGCGGTCTTCCCGTCCGTGGGCAGCGGACGCATACCAACGCGCGCACCCGGAAGGGGCCGCGCAAGACGGTGGCGGGCAAGAAGAAGGCGCCAACAAAGAAGTAGCCATGGGCAAAGCCAAGCGGGTCAAGAAGAAGGTCAAGAAGAATATTCAGACGGGCGTGGCGCATATCCACGCCACGTTCAATAACACCGTCATCACGATTACAGACGTAGCTGGGAATACGATCGCTTCCTCGTCGGCGGGTGCGGTCGGGTTCAAGGGCTCGCGCAAGTCGACGCCGTTCGCCGCACAGATAGGCGCGGAGAAAGCGGCCAGCAAGGCGATGGATCATGGTGTGAGACAGCTTGGCGTGGTGGTCAAGGGACCCGGGGCGGGGCGGGAATCGGCTCTGCGCTCGCTTCAGGCCGCTGGGCTCAGGATCACCTACATCCGTGATGTGACCCCCATCCCGCACAACGGCTGCCGCCCACCGAAGCGGCGGCGGGCGTAAGGAGAGAGTTTGGCACGTTATCGAGGATCCGTCTGTCGGCTCTGCCGCAGAGAGGGCATGAAACTCTTTCTGAAGGGGGACCGTTGCTATAGCGACAAGTGCGCGATCGAAAGGCGCAACTATCCTCCGGGGCAGCATGGTCAGGCGCGGCCCCGGTTCTCGGATTACGGTACGCAGTTGCGCGAAAAGCAAAAGGTGAAGCGCATCTACGGTGTGCTCGAGCGACAGTTTCGCAAGACGGTCCGGGAAGCTGAGCGCATGCGCGGGGTCAAGGGTGAGAATCTGATGGCGCTGCTCGAGCGCCGCCTCGACAACGTTGTTCATCGCCTGGGGTTGGCGACCTCCCGGGCGGAAGGCCGCATGCTGATTGGCCAGGGGCATTTCACCGTGAACGAGCGTAGGATGAGTATTCCATCGGCGCGGGTTCGAACTGGCGATGTCATCGGCCTTACGGCGCGCGGTAAGAAGACGAAGCGTATCGTAGACGCACTAGCGACGCTGGAGACACGAACGCTGCCGACGTGGCTGGAAGTGGATGTGGAGACCAAGACGGGTCGGGTTGTGGGGGACCCGGTGCGTGAGGAAATCACACTCCCGATTCAGGAGCAGCTGATCATCGAACTGTATTCCCGCTAACGTGAGTGGCGGGGATCAGCCTGGGCGAGGCCGTCCGCGGGAGTTGGACCTGGGCGAGCCGTACATGGCGAGAAGACACGGAGGAGACGTATGAACGTCGAACTGATGGTCAAGAACTGGCGAGACCTCATCCGCCCACATCGGATGGAGATCGAGGACAGCCTGAGCGATACGTATGGGCGGTTCGAGTGCGCACCGCTCGAGCGGGGATTCGGCCTGACGCTGGGCAACGCCCTGCGCCGTGTGCTGCTGTCCTCGCTACAAGGCGCGTCCATCACGTCGGTACGCATAGCGAACGTGATGCACGAGTTTACGACGGTGCCGGGTGTGCTCGAAGACGTTACGGACCTGATCCTCAACTTCAAGGAAGTTCGTGTGCGCATGAACGCCGAGGGTCCCAAGGAGCTCTCGATTCATAAGCAGGGTGCCGGAATCGTCACGGCGAGCGACCTCGTCTCTGCGGACCAGACGGTGGAGATCCTGAACGGCGATCAGCACATCGCGACGCTCTCCGAGGATGCGGAGCTGCAGCTCACGGCGACGGTAGAGCTCGGCAAGGGCTTCGTGTTGGCCGAGAAGAACGCCAAGGAGGAGCAGCCTATCGGAACGATCCCGATTGATTCGATCTTCTCGCCAGTGCGTAAGGTGAACTACACAGTCACCAACGCGCGTGTGGGTCGGGAGACGGACTACGATAAGCTGGTAACGGAGGTATGGACGGATGGATCGATTGCCCCCGCGGATGCGCTCGCCTTTGCGGCGAAAATTCTTAAGGAGCAGCTCTCGATCTTCATCAACTTCGAGGAGGATATTGAGAAGGTCGTTGCGGTGGGCGCACAGGTCGCCCAGCCGAACGAGGTGCTCTTCCGGCCGGTGGAGGAGCTCGAGCTCTCGGTGCGCTCCGCGAATTGCCTGCAAAACGCCGACATTCGTTACATCGGAGAGCTGGTGCAGCGATCGGAGGCAGAGATGCTTAAGACCAAGAACTTCGGCCGCAAGTCCCTGAATGAGATCAAGGAGATTCTTGCCAGGCTGAGCCTCTCGTTCGGGACGATGCTCGACGGCTTCCCCATACGCAAAGAGCTCGAGCGGATGCGTGAGGTGGATAGGTAGTGTTCTGTTCCGGGAGATCCGGCGGGATGCTCGGAGCCGAGGCGCTGCGCTGGCAAGGCGCGCGAGGCAGGCGAATCCGGAGATTCGGCGAGCGAGTGCAGCGCCGCGAGGAAGGATACCCCGGTTACCGAGAATGCGAGCGAACTTCCGGGTCAAGACACTAGGCCTAGAGACGAAAACCCGATGCGGCACCGTAAAGATCATCGCAAGCTCAACCGGACACCAGCCCATCGCAAGGCGATGCTCCGGAATCTGGTGACGTCGCTGCTGGAGCATGAGGAGGTTCGCACGACAGATGCGCGCGCCAAAGAGGTCCGCCGGATTGCGGAGAGAATGATCACGCTGGGCAAGCGGGGTACGCTGCATGCGCAACGGCAGGCGCTCGAGACGTTGCGCAGCAAGGATGTGGCAAAGAAGGTTTTTGCGACGCTGGCCGATCGCTACCGTGATCGTCACGGTGGGTACACGCGTATTCTCAAGCTGGGAAGGCGGGTCGGAGACAGCGCACCACTCTCGCTGATCCAGCTGGTGCACGAGGACGAGGTGCCGGGTGAAGAATCGAAGCCGGCGTCTTGAGCAACGCTCGAGGCCGTGTCTTCCCCCTCTGGCTCCTGGCCGGCGTAGCGGCATTGGCCGCTGGGCTGGTCGTGGCCCTGCGGGGCCCGACCTCGCTTCCGCTGCGCGTGGGCAGTCCCGTGCCCGAGCTGCGGCTGCCCAACCTGGCGGGCGAGGAGATCTCGCTTGCTGACCTACGGGGTCGGGTCGTGTTCGTCAATTTCTGGGGGACATGGTGTGCACCCTGTCGCACCGAGGCACCCTCGCTGGAACGGCTCTACCAGAAGCTGCGCGACGAGCGCTTCGAGATTCTGGCGGTGAGCGTCGATGGGCCAGGTGGGTCGAAGGAGGTCGAGGCATTCCGCGAGGAGTTCGGAATCTCGTTCCCGATCCTGCTCGACCCCCACAAGCGGGCCTATGACGCCTTCCGGGTGACGGGGGTCCCCGAGACGTTCATGATCGGCTCCAACGGACGGCTCGTGGAACGTCTCATCGGGCCGCGGGACTGGGACCATCCACGCTACGAGAGCGCCGCGCGTCGGCTCACGGCCGCGGCCGATGGCTAGACAAAGCTCACGCTTGCGCTGGCTCCCGGCGCTCCTGGGCCCTAGCCTGGTTCTGCTCCTGGCCGGCGCCACGCTCGCGGTGGATCGCGACAGGGGTATCCTGCCCATGCTGGACGTGGCGGAGCAAGTCCGAGGCGCCCGGGCGCTGGTCGAGGAGCTCGCCCAGGAGCGGGAGCAACTGATCCAGCACGTGCGAGGGCTGCGCTCGAATCCGTACGAGATCGAGGCCGTGGCCCGGGTCAAGCTCGGGATGGTCCGGCCGGGTGAGGTGGTCATCCGCTTCGAGGACGAAGGCGCCACCGCTGATTGACGCTCCCCAGCGCGGCGGCTATCGAGAAGCGCCTACCTAGATGCGTGAGCAAGTCCAGAAACTGCTACAGGAGGCCGCCGAGCGGGTGGTCCGCGAGATCCACCCGTCGCAGCTGGAGCGCCTGGGTCCGATTCAGGTGGTCCCTGCCAAGCAGCCTGAGTACGGGGACTTCACATCCAACGCCGCACTCATGCTCGCGGGGCCACTGCAGCGCCCCCCACGAGAGCTGGCCGCCCGGATCCAGGCGATGCTTCGCGATCCCGACGGTGTGATCGAGCGCGTCGAGATCGCTGGACCCGGCTTCATCAACATCTTTCTCGCCCACGCCCGCTGGCATGATCTCCTGATTCGGATCCTGCGCGAGCAGGAACGCTTCGGATTCGGCGGGGATCCAGGCGAGCGCGTTCAGGTGGAGTTTGTGTCGGCGAATCCGACCGGGCCGCTCACCATCGGCCACGGTCGCAATGCCGTGCTCGGGGATGCCATCGTGCGCCTGCTTGAGGCCACCGGGCACGAGGTCACCCGCGAGTACTACTTCAATGATGGCGGGCGCCAGATGAGGGTGCTCGGCGAGTCGCTGCGGGCTCGCTACCAGCAGCAGCTGGGACGCGAGGCGGAGCTGCCGGAGGATGGCTACCAGGGGGAGTACCTCTGCGAGATCGCGCGGACGCTCGCGCGCGAGCAGGGCGACGCCTGGCTGGACGCCGATTGGACCCGCTTCAAGCAGGCCGCAGAGGGGGCGATCTTCAAGGACATCCGCAAGACCTTGGAGCGGCTCGAGATCCATTTCGACGTGTACTTCAACGAGCACACGCTCTACGCGGACGGGCACGTCGAGACGACCCTGTCGGACCTGCGTGCCACCGGCCTCGTCTACGAGGCAGATGGAGCGGTGTGGCTGCGAACGAAGGAGCTCGGGCTCGAGCGGGATCGGGTGCTGCTGAAGTCGAGCGGGGAGCCGACCTATCTGCTGCCGGACATCGCCTACCATCGCGAGAAGTTCCGCCGCGGATTCGAGCGGATCATCGACGTGCTCGGACCCGATCACATCGAGCAATTCCCCTATGTGAAGGCCGCGCTCGGCGCGCTGGGATACCCGGCCGACGACCTCGAGGTGGTGGTTTACCAATGGGTCAATCTGCGACGGGGTACGGAGCTCGTGAAAATGTCTACGCGCGCCGCCTCGTTCGTGACCGTAGATGAGGTCGTGGACGAGGTCGGCGCCGACGTCTTCCGTTTTTTCATGCTGGAGCGTCGGGCGGACACCCACTTCGACTTCGACCTGGACCTGGCCAAGGAGCGCTCCGAGCGGAACCCCGTGTTTAAGATCCAGTACGCGCACGCGCGCCTGTGCAGTATTGAACGCGTGGCCGTTGAGCGCGAGGTGGAGCTGCCCGAGCCCGAGGACATTTGCTTCGCTCGGCTCCAATCTCCCCAGGAGCTGGAGCTGGTGAAGCGCCTCGAGCGCTACCCGGAGACCTTGCTGCACGCCGCCCGTGCTCGGGAACCGCAGGAGGTGGCGCGCTATCTTCTGGCCCTGGCGACGGCATTCCATAGCTATGTGTCGGACTCCACGCGTCACCGTGTGCTCTCCGACGATAAGGAGCTATCGGTGGCCCGGCTCGCGCTGGTACGTGCGGTGCGCATCACTCTGGGGAACGGTCTAGGGCGCGTGGGCATTTCCGCACCGGAGCGCATGTAGATGGTACGGGCGGGCGCCAAAAAGGGCCGCGCCTGGGCGCGCTACCGCTCCTGGCTGGCTAAGGGGCTGGCAGCCTCAGGTCTGCTCTCGATCGGTGTCTGCCTTGGGGTCGTGCTGGGCTCGGTGCTCGACGGCCCCCGCCTGTTCGTGCGCCGTCTGACCCAGCCCACCGAAAGTATCGAGCTCCGCCCTTCGGCGACCGCACTGGACTTGGATCTATTGCCCGCCTTCCGTGAGCTGCAGCGCGAGCGGCTGGTTCCGCCCCCGAGCCCGCCGCCCGCGGCAGCCCCGAGCCCGCCCGCTGTGGCGCCGCCGAGCCCGCGGCCCATGGCGCGCCCAGAGGTGGCGGCCGCGCCCGTCCGCCGCGTGCCGGCCCCTGGGACCGAGGTGGCCGAGCGCGTGATCGCAGAAATCGCGGCGCGGGAGAAGAGCGCGCCGAAGACCGGCCCGAGCGAGGTGGTGCAGGTGGCGGCGTACACCGATCGCAAGGGGGCTGAGGTGCTGGTGGGGCGCCTGCGCAAGCGGGGATTCGATTCCTATATCAGTGACACGCAGCCCAAAGGCTCTCACCGCTATCGGGTGCGCGTGAGACCCCCGTCAGGGGACAGTGCAAATCAACTCGCAGCACGCCTTGAGGCGCAGGGCCATGGCGTCTGGATCACGAAGGAGTGAGCGGGACCGTAGACCCATCGCCGCGCGAGCGTCGGTCGCCTGCGCGCTGGCTGATCACTGGCGCTGGCGGACAGCTCGGGCGCTCGCTGCTGGGCGTGGGGCCTCAGCTCGGCATCGAGGCGTTCGGGCGCTCCCACGCTCAGCTGGACGTGCTGGACGCCGGGGCCATCGCGCGCGCGCTGGACGAGTTCGCTCCCGACGTCGTCCTGAACTGCGCTGCGCTGACCAAGGTGGATGAATGCGAGCAGCGTACGGCCGAGGCCATGCGGGTGAATGGCGAAGGTCCCGGAGTGCTGGCTCGAGCCTGTGCCGGGCGGGCCGTGCTCATCCATATCAGCACGGAGTACGTATTGCCCGGGGATACGAACCAGCCGCTGGACGAGGAGGCCAAGCCGGCCCCGTGCTCGGCCTATGGGCGGAGCAAGCTGGCAGGAGAGGAGAGCGTGCGCGCTGCCGGCGGCGAGCACTTGATTGTGCGAACGCAGTGGCTGTTCGGGCCAGGGCCGAATTTCGTACGGACCGTTCTCGCCGCTGCGGATCGAGGGGAGGTCTTGAACGTGGTCGAGGACCAGCTCGGGCGGCCGACTTGGTCGGGCGCGCTGGCGCGGGCCCTGGTGGAGGCTGCGGCGGCCGGTGCGCGAGGGACGCTCCATCTGGCGTGCGAAGGCGTTGCGAGCTGGTACGATCTGGCCTGGGCTGCGGTCAGCGAGGGGACCCAGCGCGGCTTGAATCCGTGGGTCAAGGTCCGGCCCGTCGCGACGAGCGAGGTGCCGAGGCCCGCCAAACGACCCACGTACGCCGTGCTCGGGCTCGGACGCGCGCGCCAGCTCGGTATCGAGCTGGTGCACTGGCGGGACGCGCTGTCTGCCTATCTGGCGGCCGAAGCGGAGGGTCGAGATGCGTAGAGTCCTGATTACGGGGGGCGCGGGCTTCATCGGGTCCCACCTGTGCCGCCGCTTCTTGGACGATGGAAACGAGGTCGTCTGCATGGACAATTTGCTGACCGGTCGCCTCGAGAACATCGCGGACCTCTCGGGTCGGGACGGCTTTCTCTTCGTCAAGCACGATGTCACCAACTTCATCCACATTCCCGGGGACCTGGATGTGGTGCTGCACTTCGCGTCGCCGGCCAGCCCCACCGACTTCGAGAAGTTCCCGATCCAGATCCTCAAGGTCGGCGCGCTGGGTACGCACAAGGTGCTGGGTGTAGCCAAGGACAAGGGCGCCCGCTTTCTGCTGGCCTCGACCTCGGAGTGCTATGGCGACCCCGAGGTCAATCCGCAGCCGGAGGGCTACTGGGGAAACGTCAACCCGATCGGAATTCGCGGCGTTTACGACGAGGCCAAGCGCTTTGCCGAGGCCATGACCATGGCCTATCACCGCTACCACCGTGTGGACACGCGTATCGTGCGCATCTTCAACACGTATGGACCGGCCATGCGCCCCGACGACGGGCGGATGATCCCCACCTTCTTTACGCAGGCGCTGCGTGGGGAGGACCTGACCGTCTTCGGAGACGGCTCCCAGACCCGCAGCATCAACTACGTCTCGGATCTGATCGAGGGTATCTGTCGGCTCCTGGACTCGGACTACACCGACCCGGTCAACATCGGAAACCCCGAGGAGATGACGGTGGTGGAGGTCGCGGAGCGCGTTCTGCGCACGACCGGCTCGCGCAGCCAGATCGTCTTCCGCGAGCTACCGGCGGATGACCCCAAGGTGCGCCGGCCCGATATCCGCCTGGCGGAGAAGGTGCTGGGCTGGAGCCCGGCGATCACGCCGGACGAGGGCCTCAACTTGACCCTGCGGTACTTCGAGGCGCAGATGGGGAGTCGGTCGAGCTGAGCGCCGTCCCAAATGGAGCAGATCCGGAACTTCGCCATCATCGCGCACATCGACCACGGTAAATCTACGCTCGCCGATCGACTCCTCGAACGCACCGGCACGCTGAAAACGCGGGAGCGCGTGGAGCAGTTCCTCGACAAGATGGATCTGGAGCGCGAGCGCGGCATCACCATCAAGGCTCAGACCGTGCGTATGCGTTATCGCACCTCCAAGGGTCAGGAAGCCGTTCTGAATCTGATCGACACGCCGGGCCACGTGGACTTCCACTACGAGGTCTCTCGCTCCCTGGCCGCCTGTGAGGGAGCGTTGCTGGTCGTGGATGCGGTACAAGGCGTCGAGGCGCAGACCGTCGCGAACGCGGAGGCCGCGGTCGCCGGCGGCCTGGCGATCATCCCGGTGATCAACAAGATCGATCTGCCCAACGCTGACCCGGACCGCATCATGCGCGAGATCGAGGACATCGTTGGCATCTCCACCGAGCGCGTCGTGTGCATTTCGGCCAAGACCGGTGAGGGGATCGACGAGCTGCTCGAGGCGATCGTGGCGCGGGTTCCGCCCCCAACGGGCGACGCCGAAGCTCCGCTGCGCGCCCTGATCTTCGACAGCTGGTACGACCCGTATCAAGGCGTGGCCATGCTCGTGCGCATCATCGATGGACACCTGCCCGCCGATGCGACGATTCGGTTGCTGTCGACGGGCGATGAGCACAACGTGGCGCTGATCGGGATGCTCTCGCCCGAGCTCTGCCGGATCGAGCGCGCCGGATGCGGTGAGGTGGCCGTGGTCATGGCCGGCATCCGCGACCCACTCTCGGTCCAGGTCGGGGATACCCTGACCGACGCGGCACGGCCCGCGAGCGAGCCTCTGTCCGGGTTCCAGCAGGTTCAGCCCATGGTCTGGAGTGGGCTCTACCCGACCGATTCGGGCAGCTACGAGGCGCTGCGAGCGGCCATTGAGCGCCTGCAGCTCAACGATTCCTCGATGTTCGCCGAGCCCGAGACCAGCGAGGCGCTGGGCTTCGGCTTTCGCTGTGGCTACCTCGGTCTCCTGCACATGGAGATCGCACAGGAGCGGCTGGAGCGAGAGTATAGCCTGGACCTGATCATCACAGCCCCGACCACGGTCTACCGGGTGAAGCTGCGCACGGGCGCGGAGCTCGAGCTGCACCGCCCGAGCGATCTGCCTGACGCCGGCGCGATCGAGGAGGTGCTCGAGCCACGGATCCTGGCCCGGATCCACGTGCCCACAGAGTATCTGGGGAGAGTGATGCAGCTCTGCCAGGAGCGGCGAGGTGTCCAGCGTGACCTGATCGTGCACAGTGATCGACGGGCGGTCCTGCGCTACGAGCTTCCGCTGGCCGAGGTGCTGATCGACTTCTACGATCGTCTCAAGAGCGCCACGCGTGGGTATGCGTCGATGGACTATGAGATCCTCGACTATCGCAAGGAGGATCTCGTCAAAGTGGACGTGCTCGTCAACGGCGAGTCGATCGATGCGCTCTCGCTGATCGTTCACCGCGAGAGCGCCTATCGCCGCGGCCTGGCGCTGGTTCAGGCGCTCAAGAAGCATATCCCGCGCCAGATGTTCGACGTGGCGGTGCAAGCCTCGATTGGGAGCCGCGTGATCGCACGGCTCAACGTAAGGGCGCTGCGCAAGAACGTGACGGCCAAGTGCTACGGCGGCGATATCACACGCAAGCGGAAGCTGCTCGAGCGACAGAAAGAGGGAAAGAAGCGCATGAAGCGGGTGGGCCAGGTGGAGATTCCCCAGGAGGCCTTTCTCGCGGTCCTCAGCGTCGGGACCAAGAAACGCTGAGTGTATACTCCAGACCCCAAAACCCACTGAGGGGGGCTCGGACGGCATGGCGGCAGGCAAGGCGAAGCGGAGCGGGGGCATCTTTGAGACGCTCAAGGCACTCGTTGTGGCGGTCGGGCTCGCGCTGCTCATCCGTTCCTTCGTGGTGGAGCCTTTCAAGATCCCCTCGGGCTCGATGATCCCAACTCTGCTCGTCGGTGATTATCTGCTGGTCAGCAAGTTCGCGTACGGACTGCGGCTGCCCATCACTGGCAAGCTGTTGATCGAGCTGGGGCAGCCGCAGCGCGGCGACGTGATGGTCTTCCGCTATCCCGACGATCCCCGTCAGGACTTCATCAAGCGCGTGATGGGACTCCCCGGAGACCGGGTGGAGCTTCGAGACGGGCGCGTCTGGATCAATGGAAAGCTCGTGGATCGCGTGAATCAGGGCACGTACGTATACCGCGACCTCCCCAAGCGCCGTGACGTGCAGGCCGTGCGTTATCGAGAGATCAACCCGGAAGGGATCGAGTACACCATCATCCAGAACCGCGAGCCGCGCCGCAGGCGCTCGCGCGGACCGTGGACCGTGCCCCCCGGCGAGTACTTCATGATGGGCGACAACCGGGACAACTCGCGCGACAGCCGCGAGTGGAGGGACTCGTACGTGCGGGCGGATCAGATTAAGGGCAAGGCCTTCATGGTGCACTGGTCCTGGCTCGTGTCGTCTGAGCAAACACCGGAGCGCGGCTTTCTGGCCGACTTCTTCTACACCCTGTATCGCGTCGTCACCTTCCAGGTGGAGGAGATTCGTTGGGAGCGGATCGGGCGCTCGCTCGGCGGTGTGGCCGATTGACGCTGGAGCCGGGCTCGGATAGGTTAGATGCAGATCGGCCGGGGGTGCCGCGCTAAGAAAAACCTCGAGAGGCTCCTTCTAAGCCCCTGGTCTGGTTGAGAGAATAGGCCCTTTTAAGCCCGTTCCGAGAGACGGGCAAAGGTGCTGGATGAGCGTACCCAGTTCCCCATCGAACTCCTCGACTGCCCCCCGGTCCGTGTCCCGCGTGGCGTCGGCCCGGGAGGCCGGCCGCGTGATCCTCGAGGCGGCTGGCATCCGGCGCGCGACCAGACGCATGGCCCACGAGATTCTCGAGCGCAACCCCGCGCCCGAGTCGATCGCGCTGGTGGCGATCGTGCGGGGCGGGGTTCCGGTCGCGGACATGCTGGCGCAGGCGCTGAGCGAGATCGCCGGCCGCGATGTGCCCCAGGGCGCGCTGGACGTGACGCTGTACCGCGATGACGTGATCGGTCACGGCATGCGGCCCATTCCGCATAAGACCCGGATGCCGTTCTCGGTGACGGGCAAGCGGGTCGTGCTCGTCGAAGATGTGGTCTTCACCGGCCGGACCGTGCGGGCCGCCATGGACGCGGTGATCGACTTCGGCCGGCCCGAGGCGATCCAGGTGGCCACGCTGGTGGACCGGGGTCATCGCGAGCTGCCCATTCGAGTGGATTTTGTGGGCAAGAACATCCCCACCTCGCGGGCCGAGAAGGTTGTGCTGCGCCAGGCCCCGAGCGGGGAGTACGAGGTGGTCGTCGTATGAAACATCTTCTTGGCATCGAGGGCATGCAGCCCGAAGAGATCGTTACCGTGCTCGACACCGCCGACGCGATGCTCGAGATCTCACAACGCGAGATCAAACGTGTGCCGACCCTGCGGGGTCGAACGGTGATCAATGTCTTTCTGGAGCCCTCCACGCGCACACGCGTGAGCTTCGAGATCGCAGCCAAGCGCCTCTCGGCCGATGCGGTCAACGTCTCGGCAGCGGGATCGAGCCTGGCCAAGGCGGAGACCCTGGCCGACATGGTCCAGAACCTGGCTGCCATGAACGCGGATGTGCTGATCGTGCGCGATCGCACCGCCGGCGTCCCCCGAATGCTGGCCGAGCGCGTACACGTGCCGGTAATCAACGCCGGGGACGGTCAGCATGAACACCCGACTCAGGCGCTGCTTGACGCCTTCACCGTGAGACAGTCGCTGGGCAGCCTGGAGGGTCGGGTGGTGGCGATCATAGGAGACATTGCCCACAGCCGTGTCGCTCGCTCCGATATCTACGCCTTTACGAAGCTCGGTGCAGAGGTGCGGGTGGCCGCGCCGGCTACGATGATGCCGCCCGGAATCGAGCTCTTGGGTGTAAAGCCCTGCGAGTCGATGGCCGAGGCCCTGGCGGGCGCCGATGTGATCGTGATGCTGCGCATTCAACAAGAGCGGCTGGACGGGCCGCTCTTCCCGGGCGTTCGGGAATACGCGCGAACCTTCGGGCTCACGCAGGAGAAGCTCACCCTGGCCAGTCCCGATGCGATCGTGCTCCACCCGGGACCCCTCAACCGGGGGGTCGAGATCGCGACGGAGGTTGCCGACGCAGAACCCTCGCGCATCCTCGATCAGGTCACAAACGGCGTCGCGGTACGGATGGCCGTGCTCTATCTCGTGACCGGAGCGGAGTGATGAGTCGGACGCGAATTCGCAGTGCGCGTGTGCTCGACCCCAGCACGGGTCGCGACGAGCTTCTGAGCCTGGACATGGAGGGAGGTCGCATCGTCGCGCTCGGTCCCGATCCCGAAGGCGTTCCGGACGAGGTGATCGAGGCCGGCGAGCTCTGGCTCGCACCCGGTCTGGTGGACCTCCACACGCATCTGCGTGAGCCTGGGCAGGAATACAAGGAGGACATCGCGAGCGGGGCGCGAGCCGCCGCCAGAGGCGGTTTCACGACCATCTGTTGCATGGCCAACACCGACCCTGTGAACGACAACACAGCGGTCACGGCGTTTATCCGGCAGCGTGCGCGCGAGGTAGCCGCCGTCCGAGTGCAGGTGATCGCGGCCGCTACGCGCGGGCTGCGCGGCGAGATTATGTCCGAGATGGCGAGCCTGGCCGAGGCCGGTGCCGTGGCCTTCTCGGACGATGGCTCGGTCATTATGGACGCCTCCGTCATGAGACGGGTGCTCGAGTACGCGCGGGGCGTAGGTCGGCCCGTGATCGCACACTGCGAGGACGTGAACCTGCGAGGTTCCGGCCTGGTGCATGAGGGGCCGCACGCGACCTGCTCGGGTCTGCCCGGATCGCCGGGCGAGGCCGAGACCGTGATGGTGGCGCGAGACCTGGAGCTGGCGCGCCTGACCGGGGCCCACCTCCACATCGCACACGTCTCGGCCGCACGCTCGGTCGAGCTGATCCGCGAGGCGAAGGCGGGAGGGGTGAGGGTAACGGCTGAGGTCACCCCCCATCACCTGAGCCTGACCGACGAGGCCACGGGTGGCTACGACACCAACACGAAGATGGCGCCGCCCCTGCGCACGGCGCGGGACCGTGAGGCACTGCGCGACGGGCTGGCCGACGGAACGATCGATTGCCTGGCCACGGATCACGCGCCCCATGCCGCGTTCGAGAAGGACGTCGAGTACTCGCGCGCGCCCTTCGGCGTGGTCGGGCTTGAGACCGCGCTGCCGGTTCTGCTGGAGCTGGTACGCGAGGAGCGCCTCAGCCCGCTCGAAGCCATCAGTAGCCTCTCGACCCGCCCGGCGCGCGTGCTGGGCTTGCGCGCGGGCACGCTCGAGGTCGGAGCTCCGGCCGATCTGGTGCTGATCGATCCGGATCGGGTCTGGAAGGTGGAGCCCGCCACGCTCGTGTCGCGCTCCAAGAACTCCGCCTTCCTGGGCCACGAGCTTCGCGGTGCGGCCATCCGGACCTACGTGGCGGGCGAGCTCGTCTACAACGCCGATGGAGACGCCACCCGGTGAGCCCCGCCTCCACCTCAGCCTACCTCGTGCTGTCTGATGGCACGGTCTACCGCGGCGAGGCCTTCGGTGCCCGAGGTGAGGGCGAGGGCGAGGTGGTCTTCCATACTGCTATGACGGGCTACCAGGAGATCCTCACCGATCCGTCATACGCCGGGCAGATCGTGTGCATGACCTATCCCGAGATTGGGAATGTGGGGACCAATCCGCAGGACGAGGAATCGTGCGGCATCTTTCTACGGGGGTTCGTGGTGCGCGAGCACGTGGACTTCCCCTCGTCCTGGCGCAGCCGGGAGTCGCTCCAGGCCTATCTTGAGCGCCACCATATCCCGGGAATTTCTGAGATCGACACGCGCGCCCTGGTGCGGCGAATTCGCACGCAGGGGGCCATGAACGGGGTCCTGGTACATGGCGAGGCGTCGCAGGAGGAGCTCGTGGCACGCGCACGGGCCCTGCCGTCGATGGCGGGGCGGAACCTGGTCGACGAGGTGACCTGCCGCGAGCCCTATCGCTGGGATCAGGGGCGCGACTGGGCACCCGACCCGGCCCCGATGCCGCGCTACCACGTCGTCGCCTATGACTTCGGCGTCAAGCGCAACATCCTCCGCAACCTGGTGAACGCTGGCTTCGAGGTTACGGTCGTTCCGGCCCATACCAGCGCCGAGGAGGTCCTGGCACTCCAGCCCGACGGCATCTTTCTTTCCAACGGGCCCGGGGACCCGGCGGCGGTCGAGTACGCCATCCCCAACGTGCGCAAGCTGGTCGGGAAGCGCCCGCTGTTCGGAATCTGCCTGGGCCACCAAATCCTGGGCCTGGCGCTCGGGGGGCGCACGAAGAAGCTTCGCTTTGGGCACCACGGAGCGAACCAGCCGGCCCAGGACCAGGCCACCGGACGTGTGCTCATCGTGTCCGAGAACCACGGCTTTGCGCTGGATGCGGACTCGCTGGCGTCCAACTCCGAGCTCGAGATCACCCATATCAACCTGAACGACCGGACTGTGGAGGGGCTGCGGCATCGCCGGCTGCCCTTGTTCTCGGTTCAGTACCACCCCGAGGCTTCGCCGGGTCCGCACGACGCCGCGCACCTCTTCTCGCGCTTCCGCAAGCTGATCGAGGGTCAGCGTGCCCAGGCGTGAGGATCTGCACAAGGTCCTGATAATCGGGTCGGGACCGATCGTGATCGGTCAGGCCTGCGAGTTCGACTATTCCGGGACACAGGCGTGCAAAGCGCTGCGCGAGGAGGACATCGAGGTCGTGCTCGTGAACTCGAACCCCGCCACGATCATGACGGACCCTGGCTTTGCCAGCCGCACCTACATCGAGCCGCTCAGGCTCGAGACCTTGAAGCGCATCCTGGAGAGGGAGCGCCCCGATGCGGTGCTGCCCACCGTGGGCGGACAGACGGCGCTCAACCTGGCTGTGGCCCTGGCGGAGAGCGGAACGCTCGATCGACTCGGGATCGAGCTCATTGGTGCCAAGCTCGGCCCCATCCAGATCGCGGAGGATCGATTGCGCTTCCGCGAAGCGATGCGGGGAATCGGCCTCGAGCTGCCTCGCTCGACTTACGTGCGCGGGCTGGCTGAAGGCGGCGCTGCGCTCGCGGAGATCGGATTGCCCGCGATCATTCGCCCCAGCTTTACGCTGGGAGGGTCGGGTGGGAGCTTGGCCGAGAGCGAGTCGCAGTTCCACGAGCTGCTGGAGTGGGGCCTGCGCCAATCGCCACGCGGAGAGGCGCTAGTGGAGGAGTCTGTGCTGGGCTGGAAGGAATTCGAGCTCGAGGTCATGCGGGACCGGGCCGACAACGTAGTCATCATCTGCTCGATCGAGAATTTCGATCCCATGGGCGTGCACACCGGCGACTCCATCACGGTGGCGCCCGTGCAGACCCTTACGGACAAGGAATATCAGCGCATGCGAGACGCCGCGATCGGCGTCATCCGCAAGGTCGGAGTTGATACCGGAGGCTCGAACATACAGTTCGCTGTACACCCGGATACTGGCAAAATGATTGTGATCGAGATGAACCCGCGAGTCTCGCGTAGCTCCGCGCTGGCCAGCAAAGCCACCGGCTTTCCGATTGCCAAGATCGCCGCCAAGCTCGCCATCGGGTACACGCTGGATGAGATCCCCAATGATATTACCCGCGAGACCCCCGCCAGCTTCGAGCCTACGATCGATTACGTCGTGACCAAGATCCCGCGCTTCGCGTTCGAGAAATTTCCCGGGGCCGACAGCCGACTCGGGATCCAGATGAAGTCGGTGGGTGAGATCATGTCGATCGGCCGAACCTTCCGTGAGTCCTTGCAGAAGGGGATGCGGTCGCTCGAGATCGATCGTTACGGTTTCGACGCGAGCTCGCTTTCAGATGCACAGCTGCGCGAGCAACTGCGAGAGCCTGGCCCCGAGCGCTTGTGGCGGATCGGCGACGCCTTCCGACGCGGCTGGACGCTCGAGGAGATCCATGCGCAGAGCCGCGTCGACCCCTGGTTCCTCAACCAGATCCGCGAGCTCATCCGCGAGGATGAGGCGTTCGACGCCACGAGCGACTTGCGCAGGGCCAAGCGCAATGGCTTCTCGGATCGCCGCCTGGCCGAGCTATGCCAGGTCACGGAGGACGAGATCCGCCGCAGGCGCTTGGAGCAGGGGATCGTCCCCGTCTTCAAACGGGTAGATACCTGCGGGGCCGAGTTCAAGGCGCACACGCCCTATCTTTATTCCACCTATGAGCAGGAGTGCGAGGCACATCCGAGTGACCGCCCCAAGATCGTGATCCTGGGAGGGGGTCCGAACCGGATCGGCCAGGGCATCGAGTTCGACTACTGCTGCGTGCACGCCGTGATGGGCCTACGCCAGGACGGCTACGAGACCATCATGATCAACTGCAACCCGGAGACCGTCTCGACCGACTACGACACCGCCGATCGACTCTACTTCGAGCCCCTGACGCTCGAGGACGTTCTGGCGGTGGTCGAGTGCGAGCAGCCGCTGGGCGTGATCGTTCAGTTCGGGGGCCAGACGCCCTTGCGCCTGGCCGCGGCGCTGGAGCGCGCGGGCGTATCCATCCTCGGCACCTCGCCAGACGCGATTGATCGCGCGGAGGACCGTGAGCGCTTTGCGGATCTGATCGTAAAGCTCGGTCTGCGCCAGCCCAAGAACGGGACGGCCCGTAACGTGGGGGCGGCACACAAGCTCGCACAGCGGATCGGCTATCCCGTGGTGGTGCGGCCCTCCTACGTGCTGGGCGGGCGGGCGATGCAGATCGTGCACGGCCCGGACGCGCTCGAGGTCTATATGCGCGAGGCCGTGGCAGTGAGCCCGGAGCATCCGGTACTCGTGGATCGCTTCCTCGCGGACGCGATCGAGGTGGATGTGGACGCCATCTGCGATGGCCGCGTGGTGGTGATCGGCGGGATCATGGAGCACATCGAGGAGGCTGGGGTGCATTCGGGTGACTCCGCCTGCTCGCTGCCGCCCTATAGCCTTCCCCGCTACACCATCGAAGAGATTCGACGGGTCACGCGGATGCTCGCACTCGAGCTCGGCGTGCGCGGGCTCATGAACGTGCAGTTTGCCGTGGCGCGCGATCAAGTAAACGTGCTCGAGGTCAATCCGCGCGCTTCGCGCACCATCCCCTTCGTGTCCAAGGCCATTGGTCAGCCCCTGGCCCAGTTCGCGGCCCGGGTCATGGCGGGCAAGTCGTTGGCCGAGCTGGGATTCACCGCGGAGTCCGAGCCCGACCATATCTCCGTCAAGGAGGCGGTGTTCCCGTTCGTGAAGTTCCCCGGGGTGGACACCCTGCTGGGCCCCGAGATGAAGAGCACCGGCGAAGTCATGGGCATCGACCGCGAGTTCGGACGCGCCTACGCCAAGGCCCAGAGCGCGGCCGGCATGGGGCTGCCCGACTCCGGTGCTGTCTTGGTCTCGACGCGCGATGAGGACAAGGCGCGCATCGTCGAGCCCGTACGCGCACTGGCCGAGCTTGGATTTCGCATTCTGGCCACGCAGGGAACGGCACGCTACCTGAGCGAGCGCGGGATTCGCACGGAGACGGTCCACAAGGTGAGCGAGGGCCCCCGCAACACCGCGGAACTGCTCACGCGGGGAGAGGTAGACCTGGTCATTGTTACCACCCGCACGGGTGACCCCGAGGCCGTGCAGCACTCGATGGCCATGCGCCGCGCCGCGCTTGAGCACAGCGTGCCCTACTTCACTACGGTCGCGGGTGCGCGCGCCGCGGCTGCGGCGATCCGAGCCCAGCGCGCGGGGGACATCGAGCCCATCGCACTTCAGGACCTGTATCCAACCTAGTGTTCAGTTCCGGGAGTTCCGACGCAATTCTCACGCTCGAGGCGCCGCGCTCGCAAGGCGCGCGAGCGCGGCAAATCCGTAGCTTCGGCGAGCCAATGCAACGCCGGGAGCGTGGACGCGTCGGCCGCCGAGAATGCGAGCGAACTTCCGGATCAGGACACTAGCCATGTCTCGCTTTCGCAGCGCTGTCCAGGCGATCCGGGGCCCGTTTCAGTTCGCGACGCAGCACAGCGCGGAGCAACTGCAGCGAGCGCCCCAGCTGCGCGAGACGTTGCTGGCCGCACTCGAGCGTCCGTGTACGCTCCAGATCCCGCCGCTGGCCAAGCGTCGACTTGAGGCCGCAAGCGAGTGCATCGAGCGTGGGCCGTGGCCCCCCAGCCCAGAGGACCCGGCACTCCAACGGCTCGCGCCGTTGCTGGACGACGCCTACCCGCTGCGGGTACTGAGCGAGCCGAGCGAGCGCATTCCGGGAGTGGGGCCCAAGACGGCATCCGCGCTGGCTCGTAAGGAGATCAACAGCGTTGAGGACTTGCTCCTCTTTCTGCCTCGCTCCTACGAGGACCGGCGTGAGATCATCCCAATCGCCGAGGTACAGGTGGGACACCCAGCCTGCTTTCTGGGCACCGTCACACGTGTCGAAACGATTCCGCTGAGGAGTGGACGGCGCGTTCTCCAGGCCGTGCTGACCGACGGCACGGGGGCCGTGCAGCTCAAGTGGTTTCGTGGGCTGTCTCACTTCCAGGAGAGTGTGCGCCCGGGTGTGCGCCTGCTGGTCGCGGGCGAGGTGCGCCGTTACCGCTATGCCAAGGAGCTGCACCATCCCGAGATCGACGTATTGAGGGAGGATACGCCCGTTGAGAGCCTCTCGCGCATCGTACCCGCCTACTCGGCCGTGGAGGGAATCCCACCGAGGACGGTACGGCGATTGGTGGCAGCGGCCGTGAGCTACGCCGCGGATCTGGTGGATGCGTACCTGCCCGAAAGCCTCGTGCGCGAGCTCGATCTGCCCGACGTAGGCGAGTCTCTGCGCCAGGTGCATGGGCCGAGCACCGACCTCGACCCGGTGGAGCTGCGTGCGCGCCGCACGTCCTATCACGTTCGGCTCATCGCCGAGGAGCTGTTTCTGCTGCAGGCGGGTCTGCAGCTCCTGCGCTCGGCGCGGGTGCGCCATCCCACCAAGCCGCTGGCCGTGGAGCATCCGGCTCTGCGGCGCGCGATCACGGGTCTTCCGTTCGAGCTCACACCGGATCAGAAGCGCTCCTGGTCGGAGATCGCGGCCGACCTCGCGCGTCCGCATCCCATGAATCGCTTGCTCATCGGTGACGTGGGCACCGGCAAGACCGTGCTGGCCCTGCTGGGTGCGGTGGCGGCTCATCAGAGCGACGGGCTGACGGCAGTGCTGGCCCCCACCGAGATCCTGGCGGAGCAGCACTACCGAACCTTCCACACGCTGGCGAGTCCACTCGGCTTGCGCGTGGCGCTGCTCACTGGAAGCACACCCGCAGCCGAGCGCCGCTCGCTCTCGAGACAGCTCCGACTGGGAGAGGTTACGGTGGTGGTGGGCACGCACGCGCTTCTGAGTGGGTCGCTCGCTCTTCCTCGGCTAAGCTTCGTTGTCATCGACGAGCAGCATCGCTTCGGAGTCATGCAGCGCCAGCAGATCGGCCGCAAAGGAGACCATCCCCACATACTGGTGATGACGGCAACGCCGATTCCTCGAACGCTTGCGTTGACCGTGTTTGGGGATCTCGACCACTCCGTGCTTCGGGAGCGCCCTCCGGGTCGAACTCCTGTGGAGACACGGGTCGTTCCAGCCAGCGCCGGTGCACGGGTCCTATACGAGCTGCGCCGTACGCTTGCGCGCGGCGAGCAGGTTTATGTGGTGTATCCACTCGTTGAGGAATCCGAGTCACAGGACCTCAAGGACGCGACGAAGGGCTTCGGACGGCTGCAGAAGGCGCTGCCCGACGTTAGCATCGCGCTACTGCATGGACGCTTGGATGCGCGAGAGCGCAGGGCCGCGATGCAGCGTTTCACCGGCGGGCGCACGCAGGTGCTGGTGACCACGACTGTGATCGAGGTAGGCGTCGACGTTCCCAATGCGACATTGCTGATCGTGCAACACGCCGAGCGTTTCGGTCTGGCTCAGCTCCACCAGCTGCGCGGACGCGTCGGGCGGGGCACGCGTCGGGGGCTGGCGATCCTGATGAGTGATCCGCAGACCGAGGATGCGTCGCGCCGTCTCGCGATTCTCGAGTCCACCCAGAGTGGCTTTGAGATCGCAGAAGAGGATCTGCGCATCCGCGGGGCGGGCGAGTGGCTGGGGACGCGCCAGGCGGGACACCTGCCGGAGCTGCGTCTGGCCGATCTCGTGCGCCACGGAGAGCTCCTGCCCGTGGTGCGGCAAGCTGCGGTGCGTCTTTTGACGCCTGACCCGGGCCTGGCGCAGCACCCCGCGCTGCGGGCGGGCATCGAACGGCGCTGGGGCCGGCGGCTGGACCTGAGCGGTGTTGCGTGACCTCTCAGAGCCGCTTCGAGGGCTCGGGCTCGCGGTTTGCGAAAATCCGATTCCTCGAATATCCTCGCGCACTTAGATGACAGTGCCCAACCTGAAAACCCTCCCGATAGTGGCGCGGGCTCGTCCCTTGCGACTGCCCGAACACTGCCGGTCGACGGCCCGCCGCAGCGAAGTTGTGGAGAGGATGCGCCGCATGCTGCGTCGCCGGAAGCTCCACTCCGTCTGCGAAGAGGCGCGCTGTCCGAACCTGAACCACTGTTTCGGCCGCGGCACCGTCACGTTCATGCTGCTCGGCGACACCTGCACGCGAGCGTGTCGCTTCTGCAACGTGGCCACGGGTCGCGGCGCTCCGGTCGACCCGCATGAACCCCGGCAGGTGGCTGAGGCGGTCGCTGAGCTCGGCTTGAGCCACGTGGTCTTGACCAGCGTCAACCGAGACGACCTCCCGGACCAGGGCTCCGTGCAATTCGCACGTGCGGTCTCGGCGCTGCGCTCGACCTCTCCGGGCACTACGATCGAGGTGCTCACGCCTGATTTTCGGGGCGACCACGACGCCATGGACCGTGTTGTCGATGCCGGGCCTGACGTGTACAACCACAATTTGGAAACGGTGCCGCGCCTTTATCGACAGGTACGGCCAGGAGCCCGTTATTCGCGCTCCCTGGCCTTGCTCGATCACATCAAGAGCCGTTGCTCGAAGCTCCTCACCAAGTCGGGCCTGATGCTGGGTCTGGGCGAGAGGCGGGAGGAGGTCATCGAAGTCCTGCGCGCGCTTCGGGACGCCAGGGTGGATGCCCTGACCCTCGGGCAATACCTTCGGCCCTCGCTTCGCCATCTTCCCGTCGAGCGCTACCTGGAGCCCGCGGAGTTCGACGACCTGGGCAGGGAAGCCGAGGCGATGGGCTTCCTGCACGTGGCCAGCGGGCCGCTCGTGCGGAGCTCTTTCCATGCGGATACCGCTCTCGACATCCTGGGGGTGATGCGGGGGACCGAATGACGCGCTTCGAGAAGGTCGACCGCCTCCCACCTTACGTGCTCAGCATCGTTAACGAGCTCAAGCTCGAGGCGCGCCGAGCGGGCGAGGACGTCATCGACCTGGGCTTCGGCAACCCGGACCTCGCCACGGCGCCTCACATCGTCGATAAGCTGGTCGAGGTCGCGCAGGATCCCCGCAATCATCGCTATTCGGCGTCGCGGGGCCTTCCCAATCTGCGGCGGGCCATGGCGCGCTGGTACAAGCGGAAGTACGAGATCGAGCTCGATCCCGATACCGAGGTCATCTCCACCATCGGGGCCAAGGAAGGCTTGAGCCATTTCGTGCTCGCCCTGATCTCACGCGGCGATACGGTCCTGTGCCCAGATCCGTGCTACCCAATCCACGGCTTCTCGGTGGTCATAGCGGGCGGGGACCTGCAGTTGGTTCCGCTCCACCCGCTGGAGGATCTACTCGGCCGGCTGCATCAGGCGGTGGCGAGCGCCTGGCCACACCCGAAGCTCCTGATTGCGTCCTTTCCGCATAACCCCACGACGGCCTGCATCGACCTCCCGTTCATGACCCGGCTCGTGGAGTTCTGTCGTGAGTATGAGATCGCGCTCGTGCACGATCTGGCATACGCCGAGATCAGCTTCGACGGGTATCAGCCGCCGAGTGTGCTCCAGGTCCCCGGGGCGCGCGAGATCGCGATCGAGTTCACCTCGCTCTCCAAGTCGCACGCGATGGCCGGCTGGCGCGTGGGCTTCGCCGCCGGAAATCGCGAGATGGTGGCCGCCCTGGCCCGCGTGAAGAGCTACCTCGACTATGGAGTCTTTCAACCCATCCAGATCGCTGCCATCGTTGCGCTCGACGGACCACAGGATTGCGTTACTGACATCGTCGAGCACTATCGCGCGCGGCGCGACGCGCTGATCGATGGGCTCGGCTCGCCAGGTCCTGTCTGGAAGATCGAGAAGCCGCTGGCCACGATGTTCGTGTGGGCTCCGATTCCGGAGCCACTTCAGGCTATGGGATCGCTCGAGTTCTCCAAGGCACTACTCGAGCAGGCGAACGTTGCCGTATCTCCCGGCATTGGCTTCGGTCGCTCCGGAGAGGGGTACGTCCGTTTCGCACTGGTCGAGAACACCCACCGGGTTCGGCAGGCCGTGCGGAACATTCGCAGGTTTCTCCGCCATGCCTGAGCGGCCGGTGTACGTGGGGCTGCTGGGTCTCGGGACGATCGGTACCGGGGTCGTACGCCTGCTTCAAGCGCACGGCCCGCGCATCGATGAGCGGCTGGGCTTCCCGCTGCGTCTCAAGCGTATCGCGGACATCGAGCTCGAGCGGGACCGAGGCGTGCCACTCGACAGCTATGCATTGACCCAGGACTGGCACGAGGTGGTGGATGACCCGGAGGTCGAGCTCGTCATCGAGCTGATCGGTGGAGATGGGGTCGCGCGTTCCGCGGTACTCGCTGCGTTGAAGGCGGGCAAGAGTGTGGTGACGGCCAACAAGGCTCTGCTCGCTCATCACGGCCCCGAGATCTATGCCTGTGCCGAGACCTACGGCTCGGACATCGCTTTTGAGGCGAGCGTGGGCGGCACCATCCCCGTGCTGCGGGCCCTGCGGGAGGGCCTGTGTGCGGACCGGATCGATGCGCTGCACGGGATCGTGAACGGAACCTGCAACTTCATCCTCTCGGAAATGGAGGAGCGAGGCGAGACCTACGCAGCTTGTCTGAAGCGGGCGCAGGACCTCGGCTTCGCCGAGGCGGACCCCAGCTTCGACGTAAACGGAATGGACTCGACGCACAAGCTCTGCATCCTGCTCGGCCTGGCGTTCGGCCTGCATGTCTTGCCGGAGGCGATCCCGACCGACGGCATCGAGTGCGTCACTCCGCTCGACATCGAATATGCGGAGCGCGTGGGCTTCCGCATTAAGCTGATGGCCATCGCGAAGGAGCGAGATGGCGGCGTAGAGGCCTGGGTGAGCCCCACTATGATCCCGCGCGACAGTGTGCTGGGGCGCGTCGGTGGCGCTATGAACGCGATCGAGGTCCGCGGGAGCATGTCGGGACCTACTCTCTACTACGGTGCCGGTGCGGGATCTCTTCCCACCGCCAGCGCGATCGTGGCTGACTTGATGGAGCTCGCGCGTGCGGGTCGCTGTGGCGTGAAGCGCCGCGTGCCCCCGCTGGGCACCCCCGTGCTGCGCGAAATACCGCTGCGCCGGAAGGAGGATCTGGAAGGCGAGTACTATCTCCGCTTTAGCGCGCTCGATCGGCCCGGTGTGTTGTCGCACATCGCCGGCGCGCTGGGGGAGCACGGGATTAGCATTGCCTCGCTGCTTCAGCTGGAAAGGCACGCGTCCGAGGCGGTGCCCGTGGTGATGATGACTCACCCTGCCAAGGACGCTGCGCTGCGCGCCGCGTTAGCAGAGATCTCACACATGGGTGACGTGCTGGCGCCGACGCAGGTGATCCCCGTGGAGAGGGAGATCTGAAAGTGGAGGTGCGTGAGGGTGTAGGCGGCTTCCGGGCCTGGTTCGAGTGCTTCGGCGGCTGCTCTGGGCGCTGGCCCCTGACCGAGATCATCTATCACTGTCCGCAGTGCGAGGGCCTGCTCACGGTTCAGCACGATACGGAGCGCCTGCGCCGGACGTCACCCGCGGACTGGAAAAAATGCTTCCAGAAACGGGGGCACACCACGAGTTGGCCCTATGGAAGCGGCGTGTGGGGCAGGCGGGAGATGGTCTGCCCGATCGTGGACGACGACAACATCGTCTCCATGTACGAGGGCAACACGAACCTGTTTTGGGCCAAGCGCCTGGGGCGGCAGCTTGGTGTCGAGGACCTGTGGCTGAAGCTGTGTGGAAACACGCACACCGGCAGCTTTAAGGATCTGGGCATGACGGTGCTGGTCTCCGTGGTCAACCAGATGCGGCAAACGGGTCAGACGGTGCCCGCGGTGGCGTGTGCCTCCACCGGAGACACCTCCGCCGCCCTGGCCGCGTACGCCGCGTATGCGGGGATCCCGGCTATCGTGCTCTTGCCCAAGGACAAGGTCTCGAGCGCCCAGCTGGTGCAGCCGGTCGCCAATGGCGCGATTACGCTGGCCCTGGAGACGGATTTCGACGGCTGTATGGCGATCGTGAAAAGGATTGCGGAGAAGGATGGAATCTACCTGGCCAACTCGATGAACTCACTGCGCGTCGAAGGGCAGAAGACCGTCGGCATGGAGATCGTGGAGCAGTTCGACTGGGAGGTTCCGGAGTGGATCATCATCCCCGGAGGCAACCTCGGCAACGTGTCCGCGTTGGGCAAGGGGCTGCTCGATTTCTACGAGCTCGGCATGATCGATCGTCTACCGCGCATCGTATGCGCGCAGGCGCAGCGCGCGAACCCGCTCTACCTGAGCTATCTCACCGACTTCGAGAAGTTCGACCCCATCCAGGCACAGCCCACGCTGGCCAGCGCCATCCAGATCGGGAATCCCGTGTCGCTGGCCAAAGCCGTGGAGACCCTCAAGCGCTTCAACGGCATCGTGGAGCAGGCCAGCGAGCAGGAGCTTGTAGATGCGACGGCCCGCGCCGACCGGACGGGCCTCTTCATCTGCCCGCACACAGGTGTGGCGCTAGCGGTCCTGGAGAAGCTCCTGGCGCGGGGCGTGATCTCCAGGCAGGATCGCGTGGTGGTGATCTCCACCGCACACGGGCTTAAATTCACGGATTTCAAAATCCAGTACCACAAGGGGGTGCTGGACGATATCCACTCGTCTCGGGCCAACCCTGAGATCGTGCTCCCCGCGAGGTACGAGCGCGTCCGGGATGAGATGTTTCGGCAGATCGACGCCCGTTTCGGAAGCCGGAACGGGTCGAAGACGGAAGGGGGATAAGGCGGATGGCGATGGATCGGAACCTGGCCCTGGAGCTGGTGCGAGCGACGGAGGCGGCGGCCCTGGCCGCTACGCGTCTGATGGGGCGCGGGGACGAGCATGCGGCCGACCAGGCCGCTGTGGACGCGATGCGCGCTGCCCTGAACCGTATCGAGATGGACGCCATCGTCGTTATCGGGGAGGGCGAGCGCGATGAGGCCCCCATGCTCTTCATCGGCGAGAAGGTCGGTACCGGAAACGGTCCCAAGATCGAGATCGCGCTCGATCCCCTGGAGGGGACGACCATCTGTGCTACGGGCGGGGCCAATGCGCTGGCGGTGATCGCCGCGGCCGAGGAGAAGGGCTTCCTTCACGCCCCCGACACTTATATGGACAAGATCGCCGTAGGGCCCGCTGCCCAGGGCGTGATCGACATCGATCTCTCGCCGACCGAGAACCTCAAGGCCATCGCCCAGGCCATGTCGGTGCCGGTTGAGGATCTGACGGTTGTGATCCTGGATCGGCCCAGACACGAGAAGCTGATCGAGGAGGTGCGCAAGGCGGGTGCGCGTATCAAGTTGATCCAGGACGGCGATGTCTCGGCGGCCATCGCCACCTGCAGTCGCGACAACCAGGTGGATGTGCTGCTGGGCATCGGGGGGGCTCCGGAGGGCGTGATCGCCGCCGCAGCACTACGCTGCGTCGGGGGCGAGATCCAGGGCCGACTCAAGCCACGTCACCAGGGAGAGATCGACCGTGCGCGGGCAATGGGGATCCAGGACATTGATGCCAAGCTCAACATGTCGGATCTGGCCACCGGGGACGTCATGTTCGCCGCCACCGGTGTGACCGGTGGAGACTTTCTGAAGGGGGTTCGCTTCCGCGCGCAGGGGGCGCTCACTCAGTCGGTGGTGATGCGAAGTCAGACCGGGACCCTGCGCTACATCGACGCGGAGCACAACTTCCGACGGAAACGCCTCCAGGACCTCTAGCAACGTGTTTACGGGCATAGTCGAAGACCGAGGCTCGATTACTCGGATCGAGTCCGTGGGCGAGGTCGTGGAGCTTGAGATCGAGGTGCGGGAGGGGCTGGCAGGGGAGGTCAAGGTGGGTGACAGCATTGCGCTCAACGGCTGCTGCCTGACCGTGACCTCCACCGGGGGGGGGCATGTCTGCTTTCAGGCGGTTCCTGAGACCCTGGAGCGCACGGCTCTGGGAACGAGGAAGGTCGGGGATCGGGTGAACGTCGAGCGGGCGCTGCGAGCGGACGCCCGTCTGGATGGACATATCGTCCAGGGGCACGTGGACGGGACGGGCGTCGTGGAAGAGATTCGGCGGGTGGGGGACGACGTTCGTCTGCGCATTCGTTGTGGCTCGGAGGTCGGACGCTTACTCGTTCCGAAGGGGTCGGTCGCTGTGGACGGCGTCTCCCTCACCGTGATCGACCCCGATACAGATTCCTTCTGGGTGACCCTCATCCCCCACACACTGAGCGTGACGACGCTCGGGAAGCTGCGCCCGGGGGATGCCGTCAACCTCGAGGGGGACGTGCTCGGGAAGTACGTTCAGCGCTATCTCGAGCGGCTGCGGGACTAGCGGGTCCCGGCGCAAGGTGGCTTGCGCCACCCGCACTCCGCTCGGCGCTGCCTCGCTGCGCGCGCCCCTGGGGCGTCGCTTGCAGGGGCTTGGAGAGGGCTCTGAATTGCGGCGGGCTTTGCCTGCGCCCCGGCCCCGGGCGCTGTTTGACCGCGGGGACCGATGATGACAGACTGAATCCGTACCACCCTGCCGAAGCGGGAATTTTTGCGGTTGCGCAGGAGTCAGGAGTCTGAGCATGGGCGTGTTGGGTAGAG
>SMWZ01000175.1 GCA_004356455.1 Deltaproteobacteria bacterium | reverse complement strand
TTCGACTACGGGATCTCGAAGAAGTTCTCGCTCGGCGGCGGGCTCAGCCGGACCGAGGTCGCGGGAGAGCGGAGGGACTACGCCAGCCTGGTGCTGCGAGGCTCCACCCGAGGTTTCTTCACCGAGGTCGAGGGTGTTCGGGGCCTGGACGGCGGCAGTATGCTTCGCTTTTCAGGCCAGGGGCATCTCGGGGGTGCGTCGCTGCTGGCGCAGCACAGCCTATTTGACGACTACGAGAGCCGCGATTCGACCGCTGGCGCGCTTCGCTCCCGGGAGACACTCGTGCGCCTCGGGGGCAGTTTTGTGCCACCCTTCCCGCACACCATCGGCTATACCCTCGATTACGAGCGCAAGAGCTTCGTGAAGTCGACACGCCCCCGCGAGGAGCGGCTGGGCTTTCAACTCTCGACCAGCGTGCGCGGTGTCAGCCTCTCACACAACCTGAACCTCGTGCAGTTTGGCCGCTCGTCCGGCCAGCCGCGCACGCTCGGGAGCTCGGCGCTCTTGAGCGGCCGCGTGCGCGGGATCCAGCTGCGTGCGCGCGCGACCTATGACTGGCACCCCGAAGCGGAGCTTACGGGTCTCTCCGCGACCGCGAGCTATTTCATCCGTCCCGATCTGAAGGCGTCCCTGGGAATCACGCACACGCGCTCGGACGGAGATACGGACACGGTCTTCAGACCGGGCCTCAGCTGGCAGCATCCGCGCTTCGCGCTCGGGGCCGAGCTCAGTCTGGGAGCGGACGAGGGAACCTCGGGCCAGGTGTCCATGAGCTTCTCGCTGGGCCGGGAGCCCAGGCGCGGAAAGTGGCTGCTACAGCGCAGGAAGCTGGCTACGAGCACCTCGGCTCTGGTACGGGTGTACCTGGACAGGAACGGCAATAACGTCTTCGATGAGGGGGATGAGCCCATCCCCGGTGCGAAGCTCTGGGGCGGCTCCGGCTGGGACAAGCTCCGGACCGATGAGGACGGGCTCGTGTTTCTGACCGGAGTGCCCCCCAACCGCCCGCGCGCGGTTCGTCTCGATCTGACCTCATTGGAAGACCCCTTCTGGGTTCCCATGGCCACGGGCTACGCCATGCTCGGCCATAGCGGGGGAAGCGTACAGCTCGATTTCCCCGTGCGGATCGCCGGAGAGCTCGAAGGCGAGGTCCGCTTCGTGCGGGCCGGCATGCAGAAACCGATGCGGGCCGTCGAGGTCCAGCTCGTGGACTCGGAACGGCACGTGGTCAAGACAACCCGCAGCGCCTTCGACGGCTACTACATCTTCCAGGGTGTCCTCCCTGGACGCTACTGGGTGCGCGTCGCGCCCGGCGCGGTGCGCCTGGCCAGCCTGCAGTCCCCGCTCGAGGTTGATGTCGAGCTGGGCGCGGACGGCGGGGTCCTATCGGGGATCGACCTGGTCGCACGGGACGGACCGCAGGCCGTGCGCTTCGCGAAGCGTCCCGTGCTGCCGGAGGAGGCGAGCCTGGTCTCGACCTCCGAGCCCCAGACCCCTGCGACCGAGCCGAAGCTCCTGAGCCGCATGGGCGAGATCGCAGGCCAGGTCCGGGGCCATCGCGCGGGAGCGTTGCTGGCCGTGCGCGCCGCGCAGGTGGAGCTGGTGGATGAAGAGCGACGTGTCGTTCAAACGGGACAAAGCGCCTCGGATGGCAGTTTCTTGTTCCAGGGCGTCTCAGCCGGGCATTACTGGGTGCGCTTTGCACTCGGCTCTTTGCGAGAGAGCGGTCTCCACCCCCCGCTCGAGGTGCGGGTCGAGGCTACACCGGAGCGAATCTCGGGTGTTGATCTGGTGCTGCGGGACGGTGCCCAGCCCCTTCGCTTCGCGGCGCACGCTGCACAGCTCGTAGAACGAGAGCCGCCCGCACCCGCGCCCCGGGGCTCGATCGCTGGAGCGGTGCGGGCCCTCCGGGGCGAAGCCCTGGAGCCCATGGGCCGGACGCCGGTGCAGCTCGTGGACGACGCGCGGCAGGTGGTGCAAACCCTGAGAAGCGGGCCGGATGGCCGCTTCGCCTTCCGCGGTGTCGCTCCCGGCGCCTACTGGGCGCGGATCGCGCTGGGCGCGGCGCGCCGGACCGGCCTTCCACCTCCACTCGAAGTCCGGGTCGAACTTTCGGCGGAGCATAGGGAGATCTCCGGGATCGAGCTGGTGCTGCGCAAGGGGCCCCAGCCGCTTCGCTTCGGGGCGCACGCTGCACGGCTCATAGAACGAGAGCCGCCCGCACTCACGCCCTGGGGCGAGATCGCGGGAGCGGTGCGGGCGCTCCGGGGCGCAGCCCTGGAGCCCATGGGCCGGACGCTGGTGCAGCTCGTGGACGACGCGCGGCAGGTGGTGCAAACCCTGAGAAGCGGGCCGGATGGCCGCTTCGCCTTCCGCGGTGTCGCTCCCGGCGCCTACTGGGCACGGATCGCGCTGGGCGCGGCGCGCCGCACCGGCCTTCCACCTCCACTCGAAGTCCGTGTCGAACTTTCGCCGGAGCGTAGGGAGATCTCCGGGATCGAGCTGGTGCTGCGCAAGGGGCCCCAGCCGCTCCGCTTCGCCCAGCCCACGGAGGCTCAGGCGAGCGTGGCGCCCGGACGTTCAACGTCCGGCTCAGCTCAGGCCGTACTTCTTACGCTTGCGGTACAGGGTGGTGCGCGAGAGACCGAGCAGCTTGAGCGCTTGGTTGACGTTACCGCCCGCGGTGCGGAACGCCTCTTCGATCGCGAAGCGCTCGAGCTCCTCCAGGTTCAGCGAGGGCAGGCCCGAGCCGGACGGGGGAACGGGACTGGCGCCTTGCCCCGCAGCCGCAGCCTCGATTGGTGTGCCTGGCGTGGGGGCGGGTGGGTCCAGATCGGACCTGCGCACGTGGACACGGGCGGGAAGGTCGCCCACTTTGATGGTGTCCATATTGGAGAAGAGAAAGGCGCGCTGAATCGCGTTGCGTAGCTCCCGCACGTTGCCTGGCCAATCGTGAGACATCAGTGTTTCGAGCGCCCGGGGCGACAACGTCACCCGATTCTCTTCTGTCATGTCGTGTCCCTGCGCCCGGGCGATCTCATCGAGGAACTGCGTGGCCAGCAGGGGAATGTCCTCGCTGCGCTCTCGCAACGGCGGTACGCCCAGCTCGAACACCGCGATCCGGTAGTAGAGGTCCTCACGGAAGAGGCCCTCGCGAACCAGCTCCATCAGGTTGCGGTGGGAGGCCGCCAGCAGTCGGAAGTTCGAGGCGATCTCCTGGGTGCCACCGATGCGCGTGAAGGTTCGCTCCTGGATTACGCGCAGCAGCTTTGCCTGCAGCAGCGGACAGAGCTCCGCTACCTCGTCCAGAAAGAGAGTGCCGCCGTCCGCACTCTCGAAGAGCCCCTTGCGCAAGTTGTCGGCGCCGGTGAAGGCGCCGCGTTCGTGGCCAAAGAACTCGGCTTCCTGCAGGGACTCCGGGATGGCGGAGCAGTTGATCGCGATCAGGGGCGCATCCGCACGGCGACTCTGGGCGTGGATGGCGTGCGCAACCAGCTCTTTGCCCGATCCGCTCTCGCCATGGATCAGCACCGTGACATCGGTGGCAGACACGAGCTCGATCTGACGGTAGAGGTCGAGCATGGGCGGCGAGGTCCCGATGATGCCGAAGGCGCCCCCATCGCGGTCTTCGTGCTGAAACTCGGCCAGCCGCACCGACATGCGATGTCGCTCCGCGGCGTTGCGGGTGACGAGCTTCAGGCGGGTCGAGTTGAGCGGCTTGGTCAGGTAGTCGAAGGCCCCGGCGTTCATGGCGGCCACGACGCGGTCCACGTCGCTGTCGGCCGTAATCATGACCACCGGTAGGTCTGGAGAGCGAGCGCGAATCTGGCCCAGGATGTCCAGCCCGTCCATATCCGGCAGCGAGAGGTCGAGCAGGACGACGTCGAGGGTGAGGCCCGGCAATGCGCTCAGGAAGGAAGCCCCGTCCGGGAAACTCTGGACGTTGTACTCGCTCTCTCTCAGATAGGCACGGAGCAGCGTGACCAGCGTGGGATCGTCATCCACGATACAGACGCTGAGGTCCGACTTGTCTGCCTCCGGCGCCGTGGCTTCCAGCTTCACGATCCACGACCCGCCGGGGCTCGCCTCTCACGCTGCTCCATGTGCAGCAGAGCGAGCTCGAGTAGCGCTTCCAGGAACGGCTCGGGCTCGATCGGGCCACGCAGGTTCCCGGCAGGGGGACGGTAACTTACCGAAAGCTGAACCAGATAACGGGTCCCCCGGCGACGCTCCGGGACCTGCTGCAAGCCGACTTCTGCACCTAGCATGCTAAAGCTGAGTTCGGAGAAAGCGCGCTCCGCCCTTAGCCGGGCTCGGCCTATTCAGCACACGTTTCGTCTTCTGTCTGCCGAAAAGCAGCAAGAGGTCCTCGCCCATGCGAACGGTGTGTCTCAAGCAGCTCCTCCTCGTCCTGGCGCTGAGCGCGGGCCTGTGCGATCTGGCGCGGGCTCAGGCGATAGGGGTGAGCGAGTCCACCGTGCTCGACTTCGGCACCGTGGTGGACTCGAGCGGAATGGTCAGGCTGGGTCTCAGCGACAGCATCACGTCTGACTCGAGCGGGATCCACGTCGGAGGCAGCGTGCTGTCGGGCGTGTACGTGATCACGGGCGGCGCGAACTGCACTGTCAAGGTGACAATCACGGGCTCGAATGTGAGCGGACTCCAGATCGACAATTTCAAAGCGGACGGGAACCTCAACAGTTTCGGCCTCGGAGCGGGCGGCAGCGCCACCCTCGTCGTGGGCGCGGATCTCACCGTTGACGACAGCGCCGCCTCGCCTGGCCAGGATCAGGCCCTCGCCCTGACCATTGCGGTCAGCTACAAAAGCGGCTGCAGCGGCACGCCGGCCAATTCCAATTTCAATGGCCGCGTGGACGTGTATTCAGTGATAAGCCTGTGTGAGGACACCGAGCTCGACTTCGGCCTGGTGGCCCTTGAAAACGGCACCATCACCCTGGGCCTGTCCGATAGCATCACCTCGGATGTCAACGGCATCAGCTATGGCGGAACCATCGCGTCCGGGATCTATACCGTCACGGGCGAGGCGAACGCGACCGTCTCGATGTCTCTTACGGGCTCCACTTCCTCAGGGCTGACGATCGGCACCTTCACCTCATCCGAAGCCGATCTCGGCACCGTCAGCCTGGGAGCCGGGGGCTCGAAGGGCGTCACGCTGGGCGCCGACCTGACGGTGGCCTCGGCAACGGCCGCGCCCGGGGCCGATCAGACGCTGAACTTCATCGTTACGGTTAACTACAACTAGACACACCGGCCGCGGGTAGCAGCATTAGAGCGTCCGCGAGAGGCAGGCTCGCCCCGGGTGCGAGCAGACACACGACCGCGCCCCCGAAGCCCGCGCCTGTCAGCTTGGCCCCCAGCGCCCCTGCCTCCCGGGCGCGCGCGACGCAGGCGTCGAGCTCCGGCGTGCTCACCTCGTAGAGGTCGCGCAGGGAGCGGTGCGATGCGTCCATGAGGCTCCCGAAGCCCTCGAGATCGCCGTCGCGGAGACACCCGACACCCTCGCGCACACGCTGGTTCTCCCGCTCGATGTGCTCGACGCGGCGGCGCAGCGTCTCACCCAGCTCGATCCCCTCGCGCCGACGCCGCTCCGCCTCCCGCCACTCGCGCACGCGCTGGTTGTAGCCCGAGCTCACCAGCTCGCGCGAGCTGGGCGTAGATAGGACCGCGATCCGGCCCGCGAACGGCACGTGCTCATGCGTGCCCCGTGTGACATCCAGCAGCAGGGCATGACCCACCCGCGCCAGAAGCGAGGCGCTCTGATCGAGGATGCCGCAGTCGACACCGGTGCGGCGCTCGGCCTGCCAGGCGGTCCGCACCCGATCCACCTCGAGCTCGAACAGCTCAGCCAGCGCACTCGTGATGGCGACGGTGTAGGCGCCGGAGCTGCCGAGTCCCTTTCCCATCGGCAGATCGCCTGCGGCGCGCAACGCGAAGCCGCCTTCGATCCCGAGCATCTCGCAGCACGCCATGACATAGGCCGCCCAGCGCAGCTGGCACGGTTCGACGCAGGTCGCCTCGTGCACGCCGAGGCTCGTCTCGATCCGTACGCCGTGATCGCGCTTTTCGGCCGTGACCTCGACATAGCGGTTGATGGCGAGGGGCAGACAGAGCCCGCCCGCGTAGTCGGTATGCTCCCCCAGCAGATTGACCCGCCCCGGCGCTCGCACGCGCACGCGCTGCACGAGTGGCTAGCGCCGGCGCGCCCGCAGGCGGATGATCTCCTGCATGAGCTCGTCGAGCACCTCCAGAACCTCGGGGGCGGCGCTCGTCTCGCTGAAGCGGTAGTGCCGAAAGTCCGTGTCCTCGCCCTCCGGAAGCAGCGTTAGATCGTACTCCAGCACGTCGGTCCTGAGCGGGTTCTCCGGGCTAGAAGCCTGGGCCAGCTTTTCGGGTTGCAGGGCCGCCTCGGCCCTGCGAGCGAGCTCGGCGCCGAGCTCGGCGGTGTCCAGCTGAGCCTGAATGCGGGAGCCGACGACGCCTCCCGAGCAGCTGAGGATAAGCTTCATCGGCCACTCACACGGCGATCCCGACCAGCTTCCAGCTGCGCCGGGTCTGGATCGCCTCCGTGCTGCCGGCCCCGAAACGTTCACGCGCCAGTTCCAGCGTGCGGTCGGCCCAGTCGGCGAAGCTGGCGTGGGGGTTGTCGATGGACTGCAGCGTGTCGTACCAGATGTGCCCGGCCCGCTCCCACGCGTTGCCGCAAAGGTTTTGAGCCAGCAGATAGAAGGCGTGGTTCGGGATGCCCGAGTTGATGTGCACCCCGCCGTTGTCCGAGCTGGTGTAGACGAAGTCATCCATATGGAAGGGCTGGGGATCCTTCCCCAGCACCGCATCGTCGTACGCGGTGCCGGGAGCCTTCAGCGAGCGCAGCGCCGCGCCGCGAACGTCGGGCCCGAGCAAGCCCTTGCCCACCAACCAGTCCGCCTCGTGCGCCGCCTGCTTCCTTCTGTACTGCAGCGTCAGCACTCCGAAGACGTCCGCGAAGCTCTCGCTCAGGGCTCCCGACTGGTCTCGATAGACCAGACCACCCGAGAACTGCACGACCCCATGCGAGAGCTCATGCGCGATGACCGAGAGGGAGCGGGTGAAGGAACGGAACAGGATGCCGTCGCCGTCCCCGTAGACCATCTGCTCGCCGTCCCAGAACGCGTTGTTGTAGCTCTTGCCGTAGTGCACGCTGGAGACGAGGGGCATGCCCTCGCCATCCAACGAGTGGCGCTGGTAAACATTCAAGAAAAGCTTGAAGGTTGCGCCGGCGCCATCATATGCGCGATCGACATCGGCGTCCGAGCTCCTCGCGTCTCCCTCCGCGCGCACCAGCTTCCCGGGTAGGCGCCGACGTTGCTGCGCGTCGTAAACCTTGCGCTCGGGCTTGATGCGGGCGCGCGCCGCCACCGGCTGCGTGCGCCGCGTGGCAGCGGGCGGCATGAGCTCACAGCGAGCGGCGCGGAAGCGCTGCCCGTCCTGCTCGATCCCGTCCGCCATCTTCCTCAAGCCGGCGTCGCCGCGCAGCCGGATGGCCTCGATCATGTGGGGCGGCAGGATGCAGTGCCGCGGATGGGCGTAGCTCATGGGGCGCGGAGCATACCCCACGTACAGCCGGCCTGCGGTGGGCTGAGCGCAACCTTTCGCGCGCCTGCCGGTTCAACTCTTTCAGCAGCGGAGGACTCGACGCACGAGGGGAGCGCCACGTATGCCGATTTTCAAGCCGGCTTCAACATTTACGCTTCTCGTTTTGCTGCTCGCGAGCGGCCCCGCGCTGGCACAGGAGTGGACGGACGAGCTCGTGGACGGGATCTGTCCCGCGCCCATCTCGCTCTGCGGGCCGCTCTCGGATACCCGCTTGGCGCCCAGCACCGCCCCCATATCGGTCTGCCCTGCCGGCTCGGTCTGCAGCTGCGTCCCGAGCTGCCCCGCCTGCGACGACTGCCCGGTTCAGGTCTGCGTGTCCCACGGGGGACCCGAGTGCCGCACCGCCTGCGATTGCGAGCCCGGGCTCGGCTGCTTTGACGGCCGCTGCATCGCGGGCTTCGCGCCTGTCTTTTGCTGTGATGCGGACGTCTGTCCCGCGGGGCACAGCTGCCAGCATCGAAACGGCCGCATGGATCGCTGTCCGGACATCTGTGTGGATCACGTCTGGCTCTGCGACCCGACCTCCAACCTGCCCAACCAGGGCTGCGGCGACGACCGCAGCTGCTCCTGCACGGCGAGCTGCCCCTTCTGCCTCGACTGCGGGCCTCCCGTCTGCGTGTCGAAGACCGCGCCCGTTCCCTATCGCTGCGACGACGACGGCGGCTGTGCAAACCCGGGCGACCAGTGCCTGTGTGCGTCCAGCGCTCCCCATCTCAACGACTGCGCGCTCAAGGTCTGCGTGCCGGATTGCGATCGACGCTGTGAGGAGCGCGTCAAGAAGGTCACGCATCGCAGCAAGCGGCTGGTGCGACGCGCGAGCCGCTGCCGCCGCGACGACCAGTGCGTGCAAATCGATCCGACCACGGAGTGCGCGGGAGCTTGCCCAGCGTGGGTGAATCGTAAGTACGCGCGTCTGGTCGAGAAGGCGATCGACCAGCTCGACGAGGAGGTCTGCTCGACCCACCAGGAGCAGGGCTGCCCGTACGCGACGCCCGGGTGCCAGCTTGAGCGTGGCGCCTGTGTGGATCGGCGCTGCGTGGGCGTTCCTGTGCTGCCGGGGCCGCGTCCCGAGCTGGAGCCGGTGGACGCGAACCCGGCTGGCATCCAGGAGCTTGCGGAGAGTCCCTGAGCGCCAGCGCGGGCTATTTGGAGAACTGCTCGAGCAGCACCTCGGCGCGAGGGCGATCAAACCTGCGGCAGTCCGCGGGCTCGGTGGGCTGCTCCTCGCTGATGACCCGCTTCAACCACTGGATGCTCTCGTCCTTCCGGCCCCGTTCGGCGAGAAACTCGGCATAGAAGATCATGGCCAGCGTGAAGTGCGGATCTTGCTTGAGGAGAGTTCGGTAACGCTGCTCGGCACGTTTCTTGGAGCCGCCTAAGAGGCGCGGAAGCTGCTCATCGATCCTGGCAAGGGACAGCCGCGCTTTGAGGTGCCCCGAGTCGAGCTCGAGCGTTCGCTGGAAGCCGGCCTTCAGGTCATCCAGCAGGAACAGCGACTGCGCGACGCCCTTCTCTCTCATCCAGCTACCCAGGTTGGAGGCGCGCATGAAGTGGGCATCGGCATAGCTCGCGTTGGCCGCGATGCCCTTCTCGGCCTCCAACTTCCCGCGCTGGTAGTAGGCCCGTCTTTGCCCCTTCGAGCCCTGGAGATCGCCGAGGCGAAGCAGCGCCAGTGCCTTGTCGGTGTAGGCCGAGGCCTTGTCGGATGGACTCAGGCGCTCCGCGATCGCTTCGTCGTAGCCGAGCAGCGCGCTGCGCAGGTTCTCCACGCTGTCGTCGGCTTCGTGGAGCAGGTACCTGGGCTGAGAGAGAGGACTTCCGCCCCAGGTGGGGCGTGCGGGTGCGCTCGCGGGC
>SMWZ01000174.1 GCA_004356455.1 Deltaproteobacteria bacterium | reverse complement strand
GAAAAGCCCCGACCGGGTGCCAAGGCCGCGGAGCTTGTTGCCGATACGACAGCTGATGTGGGGTCAACGGAAGGGTGGCGAGGACGTCAAGGACTGTCCTAATTGCGGTGCGGTTGTTGCAGCGGAGGCCGAGTATTGTCCCTGTGGCTTTCCATTTCCCGAAGACGGAAGCTCGCTCTCCGGGCCCAAAGCTGCGCGCAAGGTTTCGGCACGCGAGAGAAGGAAGGCTAACAGGCGGGTTCCGAAGAAGGCCGGACGCTCCAACGAGAAGTTCGAAGCCGAGGTCTCGGACGTGCTGGAGCAGCTTGATGTTGCCACGCCGGCGACGAGATCCTCATCCTGGCTTGAGAGCGGCTCCTCGCACGCCGTGACGGGACAGCTCATGTCGTGCCCTGCCTGCAAGGCCGAGATTTCCAAGCGCGCCGGGACTTGTCCCAAATGCGGTGTCGACCCCTTCGCGAAGTGTGGGATCTGTGGCTCTCGCATCCGAACGGGCAGCTCACCCTGCCCGGAGTGCGGAGACCCCGATCCGTTCAATCCCTAACCCAGGGGCTACCTGCGACCCACGCCGATACGGCGGAAGCCGAAGATGCGAGCGAGGGCGCCGCCCAGCCATGACTCCGCCCAGGCCGTGACCCGCTGGACCGCGTCGAGCGCGTCGCCCTGGCCCGACCAGTGTGCGCGTACCAGGTCTGGATGGACGTGGTTCAAGATGCGGGAAAGGGCGGCGGCCAGCACGATCAGGTCGTCGAGCAAGCCGATGGGTCCCAGCAGGATCTCGGGCAGCAGATCCAGCGGCGCGAGCGCGTAGGACACGCCCAGCAATGCGACCGCTTTAGAGCCGATCGGTACGCGCGGGTCGCGCAGGAGGCGCAGGAGGAGCATCACTAGATCGGGGAAGAGGAGGGCGACGTCCCGCACCCCCGAGCCGCTGCCGGGCTCGAACTTCAGGATCCGGTCTCGCAGCCGGTCGTAGCTCCGCTTTTCACGTGCGCGAACGTTGACCTCGACTCGAGCTTCCGCCATACCGGTCCCCTGACGGAGAAGACTAGCGCGCTCGCTTCCGAAAGGGGCATAATTACGCGGTTCATTCAGCTCGGGAGGCCCCCATGAACACCGTAGCTCCCCTCGATTCGGTCACTTCCTTCCTGGCGGAGAAGCACCAGCTGCTGATCGGCGGTCGCTGGCTGCCGGCAGCTTCTGGCGAGAGCTTCGCCGTCGAGAACCCGGCCCGGGAGACCGTCATTGCTCACGTAGCCAGGGGCGGTTCCGAAGACATCGACCGCGCCGTGCGAGCGGCGCGCGCGGCCTTCGAGGAGGGTGCCTGGAGGCGCATAACGCCGTCCGAGCGCGGGCAGCTCCTCTGGAAGCTGGCCGATCTGATCGAGACGCGCAGCGAGGAGTTCGCGCAGCTCGAGACGCTGGACAATGGCAAGCCGCTCGCGGTGGCGCGCGCAGCGGACGTCGCACTCACCGTCGACCACTTTCGCTACTACGCAGGCTGGGCAACGAAGATCGAGGGCGAGACGATTCCGATCACCGTACCCTACACCGAAGCCAGATTTCTCGACTTCACCCTGCGTGAGCCCGTGGGTGTGATCGGCCAGATCATTCCCTGGAACTTTCCGCTGCTGATGGCGGCCTGGAAGCTCGGTGCGGCACTCGCCTGCGGCAACTGCGTCGTACTAAAGCCGGCCGAGCAGACGCCGCTCTCTGCTCTGTTGCTGGGGCAGCTGACCTGTGAGGTGGGCTTCCCGGATGGAGTCGTCAACATAGTGACAGGCTTCGGTGACGCCGGCGCGGCGCTGGCGGCGCACGACGGGGTGGACAAGGTCGCCTTTACCGGAAGTACCGAAGTGGGTCACGAGATCGTGAAGGCGTCAGCGGGCAACCTGAAGCGTGTGAGCCTCGAGCTCGGCGGGAAATCTCCCTGCATCGTTCTGGATGACGCGGACATCGAGCTCGCCGCCGAGGGGGTGGCCGGGGCAATCTTCTTCAACCATGGCCAGTGCTGCTGTGCCGGCTCCCGTATCTTTGCCGGACCCAAGGTGCGCGAAGAGCTGACGGAACGCGTTGTGGAGATCGCGAAGAACACCAAGCTCGGCGATGGCTTCGATCCGGAGACGGCTATGGGGCCACTGGTCTCTGGTGAGCAGTACGATCGCGTTTGCAATTACATCGGTTCGGGGGAGGAACAAGGGGCGAAGCTCCTCGTGGGGGGGCGCCAGCGACCCCGAGGCCTGGATCGGGGCTACTTCGTTAGCCCCACTATCTTCTCCGAGGTTCGCAGCGACATGAGCATCGTTCGCGAGGAGATCTTTGGGCCCGTGGTGGTCATACAGCCATTCGAGGATCCAGAAGAGGTGGTTGCGAAGGGGAACGACACGGCTTACGGGCTGGCGGCGAGTGTCTGGACCCGAGACGTCTCCAAGGCACACAAGATCGCCGCCGGTTTGCGCGCCGGGACCGTGTGGATCAACTGCCACAATATTTTCGATGCTGCCGCGCCGTTCGGAGGCTACAAGCAGAGTGGCTACGGACGGGAGATGGGACGCCACGCGCTCGACCTCTACACTCAGGTCAAGAACGTAATCGTCAACCTGACATAGGAGGGCGACTCAAGAGTCGCCCGACGCGCGCGCAGGCGAGCTCAGCTCGCCGATAACGCGCTAAGACATCTAGGAACGGACCCCAGACGAAGTCTTGGATCGGGCTCCTAAGCGATCGCGCCTACGTGACCGTCCAGGCCAGCACGAGCTGAGCAGCGAAGTAGAGCGGAAGGCCCCAGGCCTTGTTGGAGAAGCGGGCCACGACGAAGCGGTTCCGCGCAACCGACAGGTCTGAAACGTAGAACATCAGCGCGCCGATCAGGATACGACCATCTCCCGATGACCCTGCCGCGCCCGCAGCGCAGACCAACATGGCCGATATGACCGCCATGTAGGCACGGATCGGCGTTCGTAGCTGCTCGGAGATGTAGGGCTGAAGCCAGCGCAGGGCAAGCAGGCCCGGGCCCAGCGCAAGCGCGGCGGCTACCCCGCTGGCAACGGGATCGAGCCCTCGAACGGCGAAGGCCGCCACGAAGGCCACGTGGCCGAGGAGAAAGCTCAGTACTCCGGCCCGAAAGCTGCGCTCACAGGAGCGTGGCATCAGAAAGACGTCGCCGAGCCAGGACAGGACGAGAGCTGCCAGGATCCAGCGGCCATACGCGGACCCCAGCGCGCCCGCTGCGAGCCCGGCGCCAACGAAGCCGGCCGCGGCGAGCGGCTTCGCGATCCAGATGCCGAGACGCCACTGGCGATACTCCGCGATCAGCAGAGCCGCGACAGCGAAACCCGTCAGCGCACAGAAGTAGAGCACCATGCAAGCTTAACCGGCCCAGGTGTAGCCGAGCGCCTCTCCGGCACAGCGCATCCGCGTTCTTCTTCTCCGGGACGATGTCTGGCCCCGAACGAGCTGAGTCCTCTTACGCGCGAGGTCCTGGTTCGGTGTGGAGGCTGACCGCGTCGCGAACCGCGTCGGCGAGATCGACCATGTGAAAGGGCTTCTCGATGACCTTGAACACGCGGGCGTCGAGTGCGTCTCGCCTCAGGTTCTCCGATGGGTAGCCGGTGATGACGATGATGCGGAGCTCTGGAGCAAGCTTTCGCATGGCTTCTGCAACCTGGAGCCCGTAGTACTCGTCCTTCAGCAAGAAATCCACGATCAGGAGGTCGGGGCGGAAGGACTTTGCCACGAGCGCGGCCTCTTGGCGGTTCGAGGTGCTTCGGACCTCGTGCCCCTCGCGCGCGAGCCAATCCGAGATATAGGTCCGGTAGACCTCCTCGTCGTCCAGGATCAGGACGTTAGCCACGGTCGTCTCCTGCCAGGGGCAGGCGAATGGTGACGAGCGTCCCCTTCTCGAGCTCGCTCTCGACGTCGATGGTTCCCTCGTGGCCCGTCACGATGCCGTGGGCAATGCTGAGTCCGAGTCCGGTGCCACCCTCATTCTCGCGCGCCGTGTAGAAGGGCTCGAACAGGCGGCGCTTCTCGTCTTCGCTGATTCCCGAGCCGTCGTCATGGATGGTGAGCTCGACGAAGTCCGTCGAGCTTCTCGTGAGGAGCCGGATGTGCTCTGCGCTCGCCTGAACCGCATTCCGAATCAGGTTCACGATGACCAGCCCTATCTCAGCCTCGTTCATGTCTAGCTCGGGCAGGCCCTCGGCAAGTAGGAGTTCGAGCGTGGCACCCCTCTCCTTGGCGTAGCTTCGGATCAGGTCTCTGGCGTGTCGAACGACGGCATTTAGGTCGGCCGGGCGCTTCTCGGAGCGACCCTCGCGCGCGAAGGTGAGAACCCCGGACACGACCTCGGCGCAGCGCTTGGTCTGGCGCACGATCACCTTGAGCGCGTTGGTTACGGCGTCGGAATCGTCCTGGAACTCGAGCGCGAATTGGGCGGCCAGGAGGGTGCCCCCCAAGGGGTTGTTGATCTCGTGCGCGATGCCGGCGGCGAGCGTTCCGATCGAGGCCAGGCGCTCGGAGCGCACGAGCTGCTCCTCCATGTGTTTGCGCTCGGTCATGTCCCGTCCGATCGCCATCAGCCGTATCTCTCCGTCGGGTGTCTCGAAGCGAACCCCGGTGCCCTCGATCCAGCGCCAGCCGCCGTCCCTGTGGCGCACCTGGGTCAACCGAGTCCCGATCGCGCCCGACACGAGCAGTCGCCCGATACGCTTTTCGACATCGACCTTATCTTCGTCCCGAATGATCTCGGTAACGGGACGACCGATCAGCTCACTTGTGGAGAATCCCATGATTTTCTCGAAGCTAGGACTCAGGTACACAAAACGGCCGTCGGCATCGAACTCAGCGATGATGTCGTACGCTTTATTGGCCAGCGCCTGGTAGCGGGCCTCGCTGAGCTGCAGCGCTGCCTCGGCCTGCTTGCGGTTCGTGATGTCAAAGTAGTGCTCGATGCGCCCACCCGCGTAGTAGCCGGAGCGGATCGGCTCGCTGCGGTACTCGAGCCAACGTTCCTCCCGTTCCTCGCTCGGAAGCACGTGACATTCGAAGGTCTCGCTGCCGGCGTCGTTCTCGTAGCTGGCGAGCACTCCTTCGCTGAAGGCCTCGGGATCTTCGAATAGAAAGCGCATGTGATCGCGCGTGACCTGACGCGCATGCTTGCCGATGAGATCGTCTCTGTTCAGGGCGAAGAAGCGTTCCAGCGGCCGATTGATCCAGGCGATGCGGCATTTCTTGTCCAGGATGCAGAGACCAACCGCCGCGCTGTCCAGCACGTCCCCGGTGAGCGCGTGCTGCCGAGCCTCGAGCTCGTCCACGCGCTCACGCAGCCCCTGGCACTCTTGCTCTAGCTGGGCTCTGGTCCTGTGAGCGTCGCTCATCCCGACCCAAGGATACGCGATTCGCTGTTATGGCAGGGGAGAAGGGGGGGGAGCGACAAGATGAGGGTTTTTACCCCCTAAATTGCGGCCAGCGCAGCGGGGTGTGGCGTGCGGTCCGATCGGCGAGGGCCGCGCTGGTGATCTGGGGCGGGGCGCTGAGCGAGGTCGGGAAGACGCTCATGTCCGCGACCAAGCTGCCCTCCGCAGCGTGCAGCTCCCCCAGGGGTTTACGATGGAGCGCGCGCGGTCTGCACCCAGCCGGCACGTACTCTGCGGGTGGCTGGAGGAGAGACCGATGCTGCCCTCGCGCACACCTCGACGCTCGATCTCGGCGGTCCCCTCCTGGGGTCGGAGCAGCAGGGGATCCTGCGTGTGGGGCACGATCACTCGCTCGGCCCGGCGGGGGGGGCCCAGAGCACCTCGACCACGTGCACCCGGCCCCGCGTCAGCTGCCGGTGATCCCCCTCTGTGAGGTGGTACTGGATGCGCGGCCGGCCCGCAGATCCGCCCGTCACCGTGCCCGTGGACGGGTTGTGCAGTAGCGCCAGCAGGCCCCCGATGCGCGCGCAGGCGCGCAGGTCCGCGAACGGATTACGCTCTCTCGGTACCCCGCCAGCGATGCGCGGCGCGGTCCAGTCGGGAGTCGAGCACTCCGAACAGCGCGGTCAGCCCGCGGAAGGTGAGCCAGCGCAGAGGCTCCGGCGGAAGCGGAATGCGCGAGCGCTCTGCGAACAGGTCCGCCGGCCCCGGCCGCTCGGCCATGTAGTCCGCCAGGGCAGCGCCCAGGTAGCTGGCCTGGGCCACGCCATGGCCCGCGTATCCGAGGGCGTAGTACACGTTCCGGTAGCGCCCGGTGCGGCCGACCGCGGGCAGGAAGTTGAGCGGGATCGCGATCGGGCCCGACCAGAAGTGCGCAATGCGAAGCTCGGCGAGCTCAGGAAAACGCGCGCGAAAGGTCTGCTCCAGGCGCGCAAAGGTCGGTGGGTGCTGCTCGGGCGGCGGCCGGCCCCCGAAGCGGTAACGCACGCACTTGGCGCCCCCGACGATCGTGCCCGCCGCGGTGAGGTGGTAGCTCTCGAGCATTGCGTGAGCGGTGTAGATCCCCTCGCGCCCGGGCCAGCCCAGCGCAGTTCGCTGTGTGCTGTTCAGGGGCTCGGTCTCGAAGAGCGAGACCCAGACGGGCAGGGCGACGCTGCGCAGCAACCCGAGCCGGGGTGTGAAGGCGTTGGTCCCGAGCACCACCGCTTTCGCGATCACGCAGCCGCCCGCTGTGTCGAGCACGATCTCCGGTCCTGGCCGCAAGCGGCTCACGGGCGTTCGCTCAAAGAGGGAGATACCCGCAGCCAGCACAGCCCGACGCAGGCCCCGCACGTAACGGCCGGGGTGGAGCGTGCCGCCGCGCTCCTCGAGGTAGCCCGCGCTAAATGCCGCGGGGAGACCGCGGCGTCGCATCTCGTCCGGCGAGAGGAACGTGACCTTGGCCCCGAGCTCGCTTGCCAGACGCGCCGCGGCCTCGAGCCGGGCGTGCTGACGCGGATGCACGGCTGCGACGACATTCCCGCGCGGGTGATAGTCGCAGTCGATCTCATACTGCACGAGCTTCGACTCGACGTGCTCGACCGCGGCCTCCGCGAAAGCGACGTAGTCCCGTGCGCGCTCGCGGCCGTAGAGTCGCGCTAGCGTGGGCAGGTCCTTCCCGATGGTCGGGGTCAGGTGACCGGCGTTGCGTCCACTTGCCCCGAATCCCGCGTAGGCGCTTTCGAGCACGGCGACGCTCCGGTGCTCCGCACGCAGGGAGAGCGCAGCGCAGAGGCCGGTGTAGCCCGCGCCGACCACGGCCACGTCCACCCGACACTCACCCTTGAGGGCGGGCGCGGCCTCCGGCAGGGGATCCATCCAGGGGCTTGGCGCAGCGTTTCCCGACACGCGATGACCCTCGAGCCAACGGGACTCGCGGGCCATCCTAGCACGCGTCCCCGCTGCGCCGGGCTAGTGTCCCGTTCCGCGAAGCTTCGTCACAGCTGCTTTGAGGACCCCGCTCCCCGCGAGGAGCAGCAGTGCCAGCAGCAGCCACAGCGCCGGAGTCGGCATCACCGGTACTGCAGTGGGCGGCCCCGCGAGCAGAGCGCTGTGCAGGTTCACGCGACCATGCCCGAAGAAGTCATCCCTACCCGGCGTATCCTCGTTGGGTGGGCCCACGAGATCTTCGGCCGACTGGGTCAGGATGCTGCGCACCTCATCGTGCGTCAGGGACGGATACTCGGCCAGCAGCAGCGAGGTGATCCCGGCCACGATCGGAGTGGCCGCGGAGCATCCGCTGAAAACGCTGCTCGTATCGACCGCGGTGTTGTATGCGATGGTGGTGATGCTCGAGCCCGGGGCCACCACGTCGAGCGCGCTGCCCGTGCCGGAGAACGAGGCCCTCGCGTCGTTGCGTGTGGTGGCGCCCACCGAGATGGTCAGGGGTGAGGCGCCGGGGCCGGAAACATCCGCGTCTCCGATGCCGTCGTTTCCTGCGCAGGCGATCAGGATCGCTCCGGAGTCACGCGCGTACTGCAGCGCATCTTCGAGAAAGCTGAAAGCTACGGGATAGTTGATCAGGCTCATGCTGATTACGTCCGCACCCTGATCCGCGGCGTAGGTGAGCCCCTCGATGAGATCCGCGAGCGTCCCCAGGTTAGCCGAGCCCAGAACCTTGACGGGCAAGATCTTGGCGGAGTGGTCAATGCCGGCCACGGCGAAGGAGTTGTCCGCATTGGCGGCCAGGATTCCAGTCACGACGGCGCCGTGCGCATGGTCGGCCTCGGGATCGCTGTCTTCGTTGACGAAGTCGAAGCCCGGCAGAATTCGTCCCAGCAACTCGGGGTGATCGGAATCGATTCCGCTATCCAGCACGGCAACCACGACGGAGTCGCTACCCGTGGTGATGTCCCAGGCCTCGACGGCGTCAATATCTGCGTCGAGGGTACCGCCACCCTGCCCGGTGTTGTTCAGGTGCCACTGGTCTCCGAAGGAGGTGTCGTTGGGTATGAGATCCCCACCCTCACCGATGTAGTTGAGCTCAACGTGTTCACACCTGGGGTCATCAGAGAACTCGTCCCGCATACGCGTCGCGCTGCGTCCCACGGGTAGCGCCAGGCGGTAGATCCCGAGCTTCTCGATCACCTCCAAAACGCGCGCGCCCGAAGAGGCGTGGATGGCCGCGATCTCGGCCTCGCCAACGTCGGGCCGATACCTCACCAAGATTTCCCCAGACACGTGGCGTGGCTCCGCAGCCACCGTCGGGGCCAGGCACAAGAAGCCAACGAGCACGATAATCGCGCGCATAGTGCGCGCAGCACGCAGACGTCTTTTCACGGTGTACACACCACGGTCGGTCGTTCGGGGCTCGCTGCCTGCGGACGGGGGACTATTATATATGTTCCTGCGTCGAAAATGGAAGAATTTTGCGGGGCTCTTGACGGCCCGTGTCATCCGGCTCGCTGCGTCGGACGACACCTTTCGAG
>SMWZ01000173.1 GCA_004356455.1 Deltaproteobacteria bacterium | reverse complement strand
TGGCCACGGTGGGACCGACGAAGGCGACGGCCGGATCCACACCTCTTCCCATCTGCCAGATCGTGAAGCCGACGGCCCCGCCCAGGACGCTGGGGAAGATCGTCCAGGCGAAGGCTGCGCGCGCGAAGCTCAGACGCTCAGCCATCCGATTCCTGCAGGTTGGGCTTGTCGCGCGCGACGGAGAGCTTCCACTCGGGCGTACGCTTCTCCAGAAATGCCGTCACCCCCTCACGCGAGTCGGCCTGGTTCCCGGTCCAGGTGAAGAGCGGCAGCTCGCGTCGCTGCATCTCGGGGACCGATGAGGTCACCCCCTCCCAGAGCAGGCGCTTGCTGATCGCGACCGAGACGGGTGCCGCATTCACGGCGATGTCTCGCGCTCGCTCGATGGCGGCGGGCAGCACCTCTTTCGCCGGCAGGGCCTGGCTGGCGAGGCCGAGCTCCGCCGCCTCGGAGCCACGGATGACGCGGCCCGAGAGGAGCAGGTCGGCCGCATTCGAGAGACCCACGACGCGTGCCACGATCACGTGTGACGCCAGCTCCGGGATCACGCCCCGACGGACGAAGGCGAACTGGATCTTGGCGTCCTCCGCCACGAAGCGGATGTCGCAGGTCATGGGGTAGGTGATGCCCACGCCGATGGCGTGGCCGTTGATGGCGGCGATCACGGGCTTGTCGAGTTGCCACGGCAGGAGGCCCGGTCGCTTCCCGGCCTGCTCCCGATTCCGCTGCTCGAAATTGCCGAACGTGCCCTTGCCTCCCCCCATATCCGCCCCCGCACAGAAGGCACGGCCGGCTCCCGTCAGCACCACGGCGCGCACGTCGTCGTTCTCGTTGCAGGCGGCCATTGCGTCGCCCAGCTCCGCCGCCATGCGGCCGGTCCAGGCGTTCATGCGCTGCGGCCGGTTCAGCGTGATCGTCGCCACCTGATCCTTCACGTCCAGCAGAATCGTGTCATACGCCATCGTTCTCTCCCGAGGCTGGAAGGCCCCTCAGATTCGCTTCTCGCGGCCCACCCAGTACTTCTCGCGCACGCGGCGCCGGAAGATCTTGCCCGAATCCTCTCGCGGCAGTGCGCTCACGAAGTCCACAGCGCGCGGGCACTTGTAGTGCGCCAGCCGCTCGCGACAGAACGCGATCAGCTCGTGCGCGAGCGCGTCCGTGCCTTCGATGCCCGGCTTCAGCTCCACCACCGCGCGCACCTCCTCGCCCCAGTCCTTGTTGGGAGCCCCGATGGTGGCGGAGTCGGCGATGGAGGGATGCGAGAGCAGCACGGCATCGACCTCGGCGGGGTAGGTGTTGACGCCCCCGCTGATAATGACGTCCGCACTACGGTCCGTCAGGTAGAGGTATCCGTCCTCATCCACGTAGCCCACATCGCCCAGCGTAAAGTACTCGCCGCTCGCGTCATAGGCGTCGTGCGTCTTCTCCGGGTCCTTGTGGTAGGCGAAGCGGTCTTCCGGGGGGGCGCGCATATAGATCTTGCCGACCTCGCCCGGCGGTAGCGCCCCGCCGTTCTCATCCGCGATCCTAACCTGGCCGCTCTGGGGGAGGCCAACGGTTCCGGGCCGCTCGAGCCACACCTCAGAGGTGACGAACGAGCCCCAGCCCTCGGTCGCCGCGTAGTACTCATAGACGATGGGCCCGAGCCACTCGATCAGCGCGCGCTTGATTGCGATGGGGCAGGGCGCGGCGCCGTGCAGGATCATGCGCAGCGAGGAGAGGTCGTGCCGCGTCCGCGCCGCAGCGGGCAGCGACAGCAGACGATGGAACATGGTCGGCACCATATGCGTGTGGGTGATACGATGGCGCTCGATCAGGGCCAGAGCCCCCTCGCTGTCCCAGCCGTCCATCAGCACGACGCCGACGCCCGCCGTCAGGGGACCCGCGAGCGAGAAGGCGAGCGGCGCCGCGTGGTAGAGAGGACCCGTGCACAGGTTCAGGTCTTCGCCCCGGCGATACGCGCTGTGCTTGGCGACCAGGGCCAGGCCGGGCCGGCTGCGAAAGCTGGCCGGTCGGTCGACCCCTTTAGGCCGGCCGGTCGTGCCGGAGGTGTAGAACATGGTGCTGCCGTGCTCCGCGTCCTCGACGTCGGCCGTCGACTCGCGCTCCAACACCTCGTCGTAGCGCTCGAAGCCCGCGAGCGAGCCGCCGACCACGAGCCGTACATCCGTCTTCGGGATCTCGGCGGCGGCTTCGGTGAGCGCTTCGGCATAGCGTACGTCCCCGATCAGTGCGCGTGCGTTACAGTCGTTTGCGATATACGCGATCTCCGGGCCCGTGAAGTGCCAGTTGATGGGTATCAGGTGTAGACCGCTGCGCTGCACCGCGGCGTACACCTCCGCGAACTCGGGACGATTGCTGCACATCAGCGCGACTCTGTCCCCCGCGCGCAGCCCACGTACGCGCAGCGCACGCACGATCTGATTGGCGCGCGCGTTGAGCTGGTCGAAGCTGCGGTCTCCCGCCGGCGACAGAATCGCGGGCTGGTCCGGCACCTCCCGGGCGTGCCAGGCCAGCGTCATGCCGCAGCGCCCGGCGGCACGCCGGTCCAGACTCATGTGCTCGACGGTGGCGGGGATCGGCACGGGGGGATTATACGACGTTCGAATTGACAGCGGCGCGGACGCTTGGATAACGTGCGGACGGTGGAGACTCCGGTACTCATCGTAGGTGGGGGCCCGGTGGGGCTGACGGCCTCCGTCCTGCTCGCTCGCCTCGGTGTTCCATCCTTGCTCGTGGAGCGGCGCCCGGGTGTCACGGACCACCCACGCTCGCGTCTGATCAACACGCGCACGGTGGAGGTTCTGCGGAGCTGCGGGCTCGAGTCGGCATTCGAGGAGATCAGTCTCCCTAAGGCGTGGCGCCAGCAGGTGATCTACACCACATCGCTGGCGGGCAAGGAACTGGGCCGGGTCAAGACCGATGCCTGGGCCGGCGATGCCACGCTCAGCCCGGTGCTGCCACTCATCAGCTCCCAGGACAAAATGGAGCCCCTGCTGCGCGAGTGTGCGGAGGGCCTGCCCGGCGCCGAGCTGCGCTTCAGCACCGAGCTGATCGGGCTCGAGCAGGACGAGAGAGGAGTGACCGCGACGCTGCTCGACCACCAAGCGCAGCGTAAGGAGCAGCTCCGCACGAGCTATCTGATCGGCGCAGATGGCGCGGGCAGCTTTGTGCGCCGCCAGCTGGGGCTCGGGTGGGTGGGACAGACCGGGATTGCGTCGCTGATGAACGTCTACTTCCTGGCCGACCTCAGTCCCTGGATTGCCGACCGACCCGCGGCGCTCTACTGGGTCAGCTCGAAGGGGGTGACGGGTGTGCTGGCTCCCCTCGATGGGGAGGAGCGCTGGGTCTGTCAGATCGGCTACAACCCCGAGCACGAGTCAACGGGAGACTTCACCCCGGAGCGCTGCGCGGACTGGATCCGCGCCGCGGTGGGCGACGCCTCGGTTCCGCTCAATATCCTCAGCATCAATCCCTGGACCCTGAGCTCCGTGATCGCGGAACGCTTGCGACGGGGTCGCGTGTTCCTCGTCGGCGACGCCGCGCATCAGCTTCCGCCCACGGGCGGCTTCGGCATGAACACTGGCATGCAGGCCATGCACAACCTGGCCTGGAAGCTGGCGGGCGTGATCCAGGGCTGGGCCGCGCCGCGCCTGCTGGATACCTACGAGCTCGAGCGCGTGCCCGTCGCGCGCTACAACAGCGAGAAGAGCCTGGAGAACTTCATGCTGGTGGCCCGCGTGAACGCCGCGGTCATGGCGCAGGGCGCGGGCGAGACGGAGGTTGACGATGAGACCCGGGCCGCCATCCGTGGGGCCCGGCGCTACGGCAACTTCATCGGCATGGATCTCGGATTCGCGTATGCGCAGGGCGCGGTCGTCCCGGACGGCTCCGCGCCGCCCAAGGTTGCGGACGACGTCAGCCGCTACATCCCCACGGCTCGCCCTGGCCACCGCGCGCCCCACGTGCCCCTCGTGAAAGACGGCCGTGAGATCTCCAGCCTCGATCTCTTCGACTTCCGCTTCACTTTGCTGACGGGTGCGAACGGCAGCGCCTGGATCGAGGCGGGACGAAAGCTTGCGCAGGCTCGCGGTCTGCCCCTGTCCGCCTATCGCATCGGGCCCTACGGAGAGCTATCCGATCCAGCCGCGCGCTTCCTCGACGCCTACGGCCTCAGCTCGCAGGGCGCGGTTCTCGTGCGCCCGGACGGCCACGTCGGCTGGCGCTCGCGCTTGGCCTCGACCGAGCCGGGTCCGACCCTCGAGCGCGCGCTGGCCCTGCTCCTCGGCCGCTGAGCGCACGCAGCGCCTCGGTATTAGCGGCCGCCCACCTTCGCCTCGGGAACGTGGCGCTTGAGCCGGGGCAGAACCTTCTCGGCGAAGAGGCGGATGTTCTCCTTGGCCACTTCGGGTGGCATGCCGCCGTAGCTGAAGATCCCAACCACACCGGCACTGTCCAGCATGCTCTGGTGCTCGATCATCTTCTCCGTGACCTGCTCCGGGGTCCCCCAGACCTGCAGGTCCGCCAGAAAGCGTGTGAAGCGCTCGGGACCGTACTTGGCGATATTGTCGGAGAGCTTTCCGTAGTACTCGTAGCCGGGAATCGAGGCCAGGTTGGCGTTCGCGAACTCGTAGTGATCCAGCGTCGATGCGCAGTAGCGCATGATGTAGCGCTCGTGCATCTCCTGGGCGCCCTGCTCGCTCTCGTGCACGGCGATGAAGCTGACCAGCACCGGCTTGGGCGCCTCGCTGCCGTTGATCTCGCGAAAGATCTGTCGATAGCTCTCGATCTCCTTGAGCACGGTCTCCCACGGCTTCTGGGCGATGATCAGCAGGCCCACGCCAAGCTTTGCCATGATGCGGCCCGATTCGGGCGAGACCACGGAGGCGTAGCTACGACCACGGAAGCTGCGCAGCGGGAAGGGCCGAATCGCCGTCTTCTGCTGGCGGTAGAGCTCTCCGTTGGACTCGATGTAGCCTGTCTCCAGCGCGGTCAGGATCGCCTCCGCCGACTCGATGAAGCGCTTGCGCGACTCGCCCATCTCGGTACGGAAGCCGTTGAACTCGACGCGCGCCAGACCTCGGCCGATGCCCAGGATTGCGCGCCCGCCCGACATGTGGTCCAGCACCGAGAACTGCTCCGCCACGCGCACCGGGTCCTGCCAGGGCAGGACCACGACCATGGAGCCCAGGCCTACCCGCTGCGTGCGGCCAGCAACGTAGGTGAGGAACTGGGTGACGCTGGGACACATCGTGTAGTGGGTGAAGTGGTGCTCGGGGGCCCACACCGAGTCGAACCCGAGCGGCTCCGCCAGGTCGGCCATGCCCAGCTCATGGGCATAAACGTCGGCATCGGTCTGCGTTCCATCCAGGTTCTGGAAGAAGGTTCCCATCCCTACGTGCATGGTCTCGGCTCTCCTTGGTGAGCGGTTTGAGCGAGGTACACGCGTATTCTATCGGGTTCTCGTGCGACCAGCGCCGATGGCCTCACTGGCGAGCTCGGCGAGTTCGTACCTGTGCCATAGTCTAGGGCCCAGATGGAGAGCACGGCGAGCACGAGCGAGGTTCCGCCGGTCGGAGCTCCGCTCCAGGCCGGGTCTGGCCTGAGTCCCGAGCAGTGGAAGCTCGCACGTCGCTGCCTCTCGCTGCTGGGGCTCTTGAGCACGGGCACCCTGATCGGCGTGGTGTCCTCGCTCTACCTGGTGGGCCACTACCCCCTGCTGTTGATTGCGATCAGCCCGATCTGGCGGCACCTGATCGTCGTGGTCCCGACGGTCCATCCCCTGGCTTTCGTCGTGGTCGCGGTGAGCCGGCGCATGGCCTTCGGGATCGCGTGCTTCTATCTGGGTCGTGCGCTGGGTCCCACGGCTATCGATTGGCTCGAAGCCCGGGTGCCGCGCGCCGCGCGTTTCTATCGCTGGCTCGACCGCGTCTTCAAGCGCGCTTCGCACCTGGTGGTCTTCCTGATGCCCGGTCCCGGCGTGAGTGCCCTCGCTGGGAGCGCAGGCATGCGCGCACCCGCGTTCGTGCTGCTGATCACGCTGGGGCTGAGCCTGCGCATGGTCATCGTGGTCGCGCTGGGGGAGTACTTCCGCGAGCCGATCGAGGTGATGCTCGAACTCATCAACGATTACTGGATCCCGGGCACGATCCTGCTCGT
>SMWZ01000172.1 GCA_004356455.1 Deltaproteobacteria bacterium | reverse complement strand
GAACTCGGCGACGGATTCGGTCATCTCGCGCTTGGCGTGGGCGATATCTATGCGACTTGTGACCGCCTTCGGGTCAAGGGGGTGCCGATCACGCGCGAGCCCGGCCCCATGAAGCATGGCAGTACGGTCATTGCCTTCATCGGGGATCCCGACGGCTACAAGATCGAGCTGATCGAGCAGAAGCTCTAGGCGATCTCCCAGCGTGCGCTGTCGTGACTGATGTACGCGGCCTCGATCCATCCCAGGGTCAGGCCGCCCCGGTCCTCGGTGGGCTCCGAGCGGCGGAGCTGGCTCAGGAACCTGGCGAGCAGCGCCCCGCAAACCTCCCGCTGTTCGTAGCCACCCGCGAAGACTTCCCTGCCCCGATCAGTGGTTACGACGGATTGCGCCCAACCGATCAGGATCTCTCCCTGCTCCCCTACACAACGGGCAATCGGGGCGGGATGCTCCTGATTCCAGCTCAGCTCGATGCGCGAGATCAGACCATTGCCGTGATCCGCCTCCACACGCGCCTCGTCCTCAACCGGGGTCCCCTGCCGACGCTTGACGGAGCTCATACGAATCCGCTCCAGCGGGCCCGCGAGGATCTCCACCACGTCGAGACAGTCCGGTCCGTATGCCATCCACACGCCTCCACCGGACTGAGGCAGATTGCCGCGCCAGTCGTGACTCGCATCGAGCTTGCACGAGCGCCTCGCCTCCACATAGACGAGGCGCCCGATGCGGCCAGCATCAATCAGGCTCCCCGCCTCGCGGACCGCTTCGAAGACGCGAAACCTCTCGGCGGTCATGGCGATACGTCCGAGGCGTTCGGCGATGGTCGTGATCTCTTCGGCGTCTTCTTGCGTGGTGGTGAGTGGAGCCTCGACGAGGACGTCGATGCCGGCGTGCAGGAGCGACCTCACCTCCCCCAGGTGTCCGGCGGGGGGAGTGCAGAGCACGACGAGATGCGGAACGCGCCCGCTGCGTAGCAGTGCATCCACCGTGCTGCCGCTCGCGCCCCCGATTGCGCTGAGCACGAGCTCGGGGAAGTCCACCAGAGCTTCATGGAAGCCGTCGGCGAGCTCACCAGAGCCCAGGATCGCGACCCGCTTTTCCTTCAGTGCCGGCATCTCTCACTCCATCTTTTTTTGCTGCTGTCGTGACTGCTGTTTCTGCCTCGCAAAACGGGTGCCGAATCGTCTAACGCGGTGTCATCAACGTCGAGATCGTTGAAGAACCGGTCTCCTCAAAGGACATGCCGCGATTCCTGCGTGTTCGAGTCCGAGCTCTCGGCGTTAGAGGCGCAGGCAGCGGTCTCCCACGCGACCCCTTAATGGGTGTCGGCTTACATAGTCCGGGAGACACCGAGCGTGGTATGAGGCGCGCTGGTCAGAGCTACGAGAGTCCCCGTCGAGCCCGGCGGGATTGCCGGCAGCGGGAAGCCACGTGATTTCAGGAGATCGGCTGGTATGAACCCTCGCATCCTGCCGGTGCTTTGCGCGCTCCCGGTAGGTCTCGTGGCAACTGCGGCGCCGGCTTAGCTGACGGGTTACGATGAAGAGCTCGGCGTTGGTCTGGCGGGGGTGCTGAGCGATCTCGACCCCAATAGCCGAATGACCTCAGAGCCGCCCGACTTCGACAGCTGCCCGTTCGGTCTGAAAAACCTGTTGCTTACCCTTGCCTTCTTAGTGATCGGATTTACGAGCGGGATGACACGTATTGGCGACACATTGTACGCGCTCGAGTGGGAGAACTCTGATATCCATCTTTACCCAATCGGCGTCAGCTCGATGTTCGGAGGCTGCGCTATAGGCACCCAGGTTGGAGCACAGCCGGTGGGGTTCTCTGAGCTGGAGAGCCTGGTGTTTGTCGCCACGGCTGGGCCGTCGGGGACGCTGTAGAGTGTGGACTTCGAGTTCTCTGCGCCAGGGACAGCTCATCCAGTTCGACTCGAACACGGGAGTTGACACGGCGGTCGGCCCGCAGTGAGCAACAACGTGCGCATTGGCGGCCTGACTTACGCTCCCACCATCGACGTTCTCTACGCGCTCGGCCTGGGCTTCACGACCCGGTCCCCCGAGTTCCTCACGATCGACCGCAGCACGGGGGTGGAGACGGTGGTGGGACGGGTGGGAGCGGACGGCCTCGAAAGTCTCGCATGCGGTGCGTCGGTGAGTCCGGCGCGGCTCTACGCCGCGGGTACGGAGCTTTACGAGCTCGATCCCAAGACTGGCGCCGCAACGCTGATCGGCGGAGACTTCTCCGGGACGATGTGGGCCATGAGCGACCCTCCCCTGGCGAATGACCCGTGTGCTGGCCAAGGCGGCGCTGCGGACAGCGATACGCTCTGCGATGACGAGGTCCCGTGCAGGTCGTTCGCGAACACGCTGCCGCTGGTGATCAGTAATTTCTCGAGCACTCCGGACGAGTACCTGTGCGGGGACTTCGATGGTGATGGCATCCACAGCGCCACGGACGCGGATCTGATCCACTGCGTCTCATCGTTTCTGGACCCGGCTTACGCGCTCAGATGCGGGTGCAGGCCGGAGGGGAGGTGTGGAGGCGACACCGGGGTCGCCTGCTTCTGAGCGATCCCGGCATCAGTCGGGCTTGTCTTTGCTCAGACAGTCCGTGAGCAATGAGAAGAGCCGCGACCAGTCGATCGGCTTGCTCACGAAGTCGTCGCAGCCTGCCTGCAAGCAGCGCTCACGGTCACTCGGCATGGCGAAGGCCGTGAGCGCGATGATGGGGCCCGCGTAGCCGCTCTCCCGCAGCTGCGATGTCGCCGCCAGTCCGTCGAGCTCGGGCATCTGAACGTCCATCAGGATTACGTCGTAAGGCGTCCCCGCATCCCTCGCCGCAAATGCCTTCTCGAGCGCGCTGCGACCGTCGTCCGCGACGTCTACCTGGAGGCCCACCTTGCGCAGCTTCAGCGCGATCAGGCGTTGGTTGTCGGGCCCATCCTCGGCGAGCAGGATCCGGCCGCTGAGCGCCACGCTGTCCATCGGCTTCGGCCCCTCGGGCCGGGTGAGTGTGGCGCGCGGATTCTCCAGCAGGCGCACTTCTGAGAGGGAACCGGTCGCGATCGTGAAAGCGAAGGTGCTGCCTGTCTCCGCTGTGCTGGTGACGGAGATCTCCCCACCCAGGAGCTCCAGCATGCGCTTGCAGATCGCCAGGCCGAGCCCGGTTCCTCCCAGGCGGGCGACGCTCGACGGATCGGCTTGGGTGAAGGGCTCGAAGATCTTGGCCTGCTGTGCCTCCGGAATCCCGATGCCCGTATCGATCACCTCGAAGCGCAGCTGAGGCTCCAGGGCGTCGGCGGGACCTGCGAGCTGAAGGATCACCCGCACCTTGCCGGATTCGGTGTACTTGATCGCGTTACCGATCAGGTTGGTGAGAATCTGCCGCAGCCGGGTGGGATCGGTGCTGATCGTCTCGGGAATGGGCCCGCGGTACTCCGTGCCGATCGCCAGGCCCTTGCCCGTGGCCCGACACGCCAGGGAGGAGGTCGTGTCTTCCAGGATCTGGTACGGCGAGCACGGCTGGCGCTCCACCGTAATGCGTCCCGCCTCGAGCTTGGAGAGGTCGAGGATGTCGTCCAGGATGGCAAGCAGGTGCTCCCCGTTGCGCCGGATGACCTCGACATAGCGTGCGTGCTCTTCGCCCGACTGCTCCCCGTCGAGGAGGAGGTCGAGGTAGCCTAGGATCGCCGTCATGGGCGTGCGGATCTCGTGGCTCATGTTGGCGAGGAACTCGCTCTTGGCTCGGTTGGCGGCTTCAGCGGCAAAACGTGCCACCCGCAATGCGCGCGCGGCCCGGTCGCTCTCGTCCAGGCGCTGCGTTGTGGCCGTCAGTGCGGTACCCATCTGCCGGGCCAGTCCTGCCAGGCGCTGGTTGGCCTGGGTGAGAAGCTGCTCCCAGGAGAGAGACTCGCCCACGTCCAGATCGAAGCGGGTCACGGTCTCACGGATCTGGGGATCGACGCGGGACAGGATCGCCTCCAGCTCCAATTCGGAGAGACCCAGGACCAGCTGTGCCAGCTCCTTGAGGCGCAACAGCGCGCTGGCGTCGTGCGTGAAGCAGAACACCTTGCCTACCTGCGCCGCGACGCGTAGCACGCGCGCGAGCTGACGTTCGATGGCGTCGCTGCCCTCGATGGCCTCGGGCTGGTGGTGGACGCCGATCGGGCACCAGAGCACCGAGGGGAGTCTCCACTTCTGGAGCAGAGCCCGGCCGACCTCCATGTGGTCGGTGCCGAGCTCCGCACGCTCGAGCAGCCACAGCTCTCCGCTCGATTCTCCGAGTCGAGCGAGCACGGCTTGGTAGCGCTCGGGCATTGCTCGCTGCAGGGCCAGCACGCCGATGTCTTGCAGCAGGCCGGCGACGTAGGCCTCGTCGCGCAGGGTGGGCTCCTCTCCCATCAGATCCCGGGCCGCCACCGCTGTGGTCAACGCGTGTCGCCAGTGGAGCTTGTAGTCGAACGCGACCCCGCCACCGGACCACTCCCTCATGGGAGCCACCCCGAAGGTGAGGACCGCCGCTTTGATCTTCTCCGCGCCGAGTGCCGCGACCGCCTGCGGCAGGGTCGAGATCGGCCGCGATGCCCGCACGTCAGGCTGGTTCGCTGCACGCAGGGTCTTTGCCGTGAGCACGGGGTCACACGCGATGACCGACTGCAGAGCCGGGATATCGAGATCCGGTTGATCGATCAGCTCGAGCACCGTTGCGACCACAGATGAGGGCGACGGGAGGCTAGGTGTGTTGAGCATGCTCTGCAGAAAGTCGGGCTTCACCGGATGGGCCCCGTAGGCCGGGGATCTCCCGGCTCCATCGGCCGATCGGCACTCGCGATGATCGACTTGACGTCGCGGACCCATACGGGCCAGCCCGCGACAGTCGTGACACGCGCTACCTGCTAGACTGGCTCGCTGCCCACACGGAGGAGACGAGTATGCAGAGGGTCCTGCTCCTGGGCCTGGTCGTACTCGCGGGGACGGTCCTGGCCGAGGAGCCCGGCTCCGTTTTCGACGGACTCTTTCCCCAGGGTCGGCTCACCGTGCCTCTAGCGAGTCTGGCTGAGAAGGAAGGGCTCGCGCCCGACGAGGGCTTCAAGATCTCCGAGCTCGGCCGCGACGCACACTCCAGCCATCACGCGGTGTGGATCCGCGATCGAGAGGTGCCGCATCGCCATGATCGTCACGATCTCATCGTCGTGATCCTTAAAGGCTACGGGGAGATGCGGCTCAGAGACGACACCCGCTACGTCGGCCGCGGCTCGATCCTGTATATACCCCGGGGTACGCCGCACGCGTTCCGGAATCTGTCGCCCGAGCCCGCCCTGGCCTACGCGGTCTACACGCCCGCCTTTGATGGCAAGGATCGGGTCCCCGTAGATTAGTGACCCCGCTGCAGGCGGATGGTCGAGGTGAAACTCTTGCGCTCCTTCTCCGTGGGCGGATCCGAGCGAAGCTCGAAGGACTCGCGCAGCCAGCCGCCCTCGCCGGACACGAAGAACGTCTCGGCGACGGGTAGAATGTTGCCGAAGCCGTCACCACTGCCGTTCCACTTGGGCGCGAGCGGATCGCTGCCGGTGAACCGCCCGACGAAGATTCCGACCTCCTTTATGAGCTCGTTCCGCCTGCGTGTGATCATGTAAAGCGGGGCCTGAGTGAGTGCGTCGATGTAGAGAGTGATCGACCCTTCGTTATGCTCGGGTTTTATTTTCCGGCCTCGAATCACGACCGCGCGGCGCAGCTCCCAGCGTCCGTTGGCGATGGAGAGACCGCTGGGACCAAAGGAGAGATCGGGGTTGAGGGGATAGCCGAGCAGGTCTGAGTTGATGGGAGCCAGCACGTCCTGTGCGCGCAGGAAGTGGAAGCGATAAGCGTTCGGTCGGAGAAGAAGACCGACGAAGCCTCGGCGCTGGTGCTCGGCGAGGGAGATGGAGGTGCCGGGACTCCCGGTCCCGTCGGGTAAGTTGAATCGCCCCTCACCGGACTGCTGCCCCCGCGTATAGGTAGGCATGTAGATGCCCCCCACAGAGGCTGGTGGTGCGCGCCGAACTCTCCTCTCATCGGGTATCCACACGAACACGTCGTCGGCACGGGCGGCATCGGTGTCACTCTTGGCCTTGCGTATCTGTCTCCAGGCGATCCCGCGGGAGATGGGAGGGTTCTCGAATTTTCCGCCCGCCCAAAACCGGACATCGCCCTTGCGTTCGTCGGGTCCCGGGTAGCCGTGAAGAGGTAGATAGAAGAACTTGCCCTCGAAGCGCTCCGTTTTTCGGCCGGCCCGTAGCAGATGGATGATGCGGAAGGGACCGCGGAAGCCGGAGCCCTGGTAGCGATAGCGATAGTTCCAGGCCCACTTCCAACCGGCATCGGGGTCCGCGTCTTCGATCGTGTCTGGCGCGAACGGTAGACCCTCGCCTCCGTATCCGATCAGGTTGCCCTCGGCATCGAGATGCACGCTCTCCCGATTCTGGCGCGTTGCCGCGCGGAAGAACTCGGGTGCGGGGTAGCGGCGATGGCAGCTGCCCACCTGGATGCGCATGCCCTCGTAAAAGAAGACGTGGCGACGCTCCCAGACCTCTCGCGGCAGGTAATTGCGCAGCCGGTCCAGAGAATCGTGCTTGAAGAACTGCCCTGGAACGAAGATCGGGGGAGTCACATCTTGATCGGGCCGTGCGTCCGTGCCCGGCCGCAGAGCGTAGGGAGGACAGGTTCCCTCCGGGGGAACCTCCACCGCCGGAGTTGGAGTGGCCGCGCCCAGCGCAATCCAGGCGGTGAGGCAGAAGAGACGGAAGCTCCGCATGCCGCTCATGATATCCCGAATGGGAGGGATGGGCGGCGGGTCTTCCGGCGCCAGGTCTCCGTGCTAGCTTTGGTGCCTCGATGCATGTGCCCCGAGAAGTCGTCTGCGCCTGCGAGACGGGCCAGCCTTTGCGCGTACACACCAGCAAGGGTGAGGTGCTGGTCGTGCGCGTCCTGAGTTTCGACGAAAGCGAGCTGGTGTATATCGTGCTGAGCTCGTCGCGACCTGAACGCTACGCCGTCTGCGATTCCACGGGCTTCGTGCTGCCGCTCTCGGAGATCGAGAAGCTGCGCCTGCTGGAAGAGCCGAGGCGCTCTCCCAGCAAGCGAGACGCCAGGAGGCTCGGCTAACCCGCCAGGATGCGAAGCGCCTCCTCGTGGGTGACGCCGTTGCTGCTGACAAAGCTGCCGCCGTAGATGGTGCGCTCCCCCCCCAGCGTCGTGGCCCGGCCTCCGGCCTCCTCGACCACGACCAGCAAGGGCGCGATGTCCCATGGCGCCACGATGGGGTCGACGGCGATCTCGCCCGCTCCCTCCGCGACCAGCACGTGCTGGTAAAAGTCGCCGAAGCCGCGCTGCCGTTCGCTGCGCTGGATCAGCGTGTTCAGGCCTGGTGGATGCTGCTTCGCCTCGACTCCTCCCAGACTTCCGTGGAAGAGCTGCGCGCCACTCAGCTCGCGGATCCCGGATACGCGAAGCCGTCGGCTCCCCGAGTACGCACCGTGTCCGCGCGCGGCGCTCCAGCGCGCGCCGAGGGCGGGCGCACTCACCACACCCGCCACCAGCTCGCCCGACTCCTCGATCGCGAACAGGCTCGCGAAGATCGGGATGCCTCGCACGAAGTTACGTGTGGCGTCGATCGGATCGATGATGAGGCGGGTATCAATCGAGCCCGCCGTCTCGCCCTGCTCTTCGCCCAGGATGCCCAGGTCTGGATGGCGCTGGGAGGTGAGGCTCCGTGCGGCCTCCTCGATGGCGAGGTCCGCTTCGCTCACCGGTCCGAGCTCGGGCTTCTCCTCCACCACAAGGTCCTGCGTGCGGAAGTAGCGCAGGGCCACGGGGTCGGCCTCATCCGCCAGCTCCTCGAGGAAAGCGAGCCATCCGCGCGCGTCCATCCCAGGGATACTAGCCCGGATATCTCACGAGCTGCCCTACGGCGGCTAGGAGAGCGACTCAAGCGTCGCCCGATACGCGCGCAGGCGAGCTGGGCTTGCCGATAACGTGCTAGCAGGGCGCCGACGAAGTCCGGCGCCCGCGCGCAGGCGAGCTCAGCTCGCTGATAACGTGCTAGCGGGGCGCCGACGAAGTCCGGCGCCCGCGCGCAGGCGAGCTCAGCTCGCTGATAACGTGCTAGCGGGGCGCCGACGAAGTCCGGCGCCCGCGCGCAGGCGAGCTCAGCTCGCTGATAACGTGCTAG
>SMWZ01000171.1 GCA_004356455.1 Deltaproteobacteria bacterium | reverse complement strand
TCAACACGATCGCGAATGCCGATGGCGATTCGAGTGAGTGCAGCGCTCTGGTCACGGCGTGCACCGACGCTCCCGCTACGGGCCGCGACGACGGTCTGACCTATGCTTCCGAAGGAACCGACTGGCTGGACGACGTGGCCTTCTACCTGAGGAATACGGATCTCGACCCGACCCTCGACGAGACGCAGAACATCATTACCTATACGGTCGGGTTCACCATCGACCATCCCCTGCTCCAGGAGACAGCCTTCAACGGCTTCGGTACCTACTTCACGACCTCGAACGCAGACATCCTCGCCGTACAGCTGGCCGCTGCGTTGCAAGACATCATCGAACGCTCATCGTCCTTCGCCGCCACGACGGTGCCGACAAGCCGTACGGCTTTCGGAGACGGGTTCTACACCGCGTACTTCGTGCCTGATCCGACCGACGGTTTCTGGCCCGGCCATCTCCAGGCCTACCGGCTGTCCCCCGACCTCGAGGTGCTCGACAAGAACGGCCTGCCGGCGCTCGATCCGACGAGCGGTCTGTTCAAGGAGCCGCGCAATCCGTTCTGGGATGCCCAGGACAAGCTCTCGAGCGCGGGGCATCCTCCGCGCAAGCTGTACACGACCCTGAGCGATGCGCGCGTCGCCTTTGATGCCGCAACCATCGATGCGGTGGAGCTCGACCTTCAAGCCAGCGAGCTGACCCTCTATCCGAACTATCCAAGTGTCAGCTTCGCGGACACCGAGGCGCTGGCGGACGGTCTGGTCGAGTTCCTCGATGGCCGCGACAGCTTCGACAAGGACATCGACGGGGATACGGCCGAGAAGCGAGAATTCGTACTCGGAGACATGTTCCACTCCGACCCGATCGCGGTGGGTCCACCCTCCCTCTTCCTGAGTAGAGACGAGGCGTTCGGACCGCCGCACGACCCGACCTCCTTCCTGGGTCAATACGGGCAACGCGACCGCAAGATCTACGTCGGTGCCAACGATGGCATGCTACACGCCTTCAACAGCGGCGGCTTCAACGCGGGGGACAATCCGGCCACGCCCGAGACCGAGAACGGATACTACGACCTCGGCGATGGCGAGGAAGCGTTCGGCTATGTGCCTGGCTTCCTACTCGACCAGCTCAAGTACATTCCTCGCAACATTCCGCGCCAGTACTACTACGTGGACGGCAGTCCCTCCGCCGCAGACGTATGGCTCCCGAGCAGCCCTACGGACCCGAGCAAAGAAACCGTTGAGTGGGCGACTGTGCTGATCACCGGCCTGCGCCAGGGCGGGAGCGGCTATTTGGCGCTCGACATCACCGACCCCGGTGCATCGGGCGGACCCCACGGTCCCTACCCGAAGCTGCTGTGGGAATTCGATGAGACGGATGCGCCGATCGGCGAGACCTGGTCCGAGCCGGTCATCACACGCGTGAAGCTCAAGGCCGGATCCAGCGATCTCTGTGGCTTCGTCACTACGGATGACGGTCCGTGTCGCGAGCAGTGGGTGGCCATCTTCGGCGGTGGCTACCGCGAGGACGGAAACCCGAACACGGCGGGCTACGTGTCCGATCCGACGAGCGCGGCCTGGACCGATGCGAGCAAGGGCGTCTTCATGGTGGCCATGGACACCGGTCAGGTCATCGGGCAGGTGCTTTTCGACTCCGACCCGACGGCGGTCACGAACGCGATGCGTTTCTCGATTGCCAGCACCCCGAGCGTTCTGGACCTCGACTTCGACGGCTTCGCCGACGTGGTCTATGTCGGCGATCTCGGCGGCCAGATGTGGCGCTGGGACATCTCACGGGTGGGAGAGGAAACCACCCCGAACGATGGCGTCATCGACAACTGGCCGGTGGGGCTGTTCTTCAAGTCTGATCCGGCTGCGCTGGGAGCGGGTGGTCTCCACTACCACAGCATCTTCTTCCCGCCCGTCGCCACCTACCTGGGTGGGCAGCTCGTGCTCGCATTCGCGAGTGGAGAGCGGACGGACCCCCTATACGAGGGAGACCCTGCGGACGATGACAATAACCGCTTCTGGACCGTCTGGGATCGCGTGCCGCTCGGGCTAGACCCAACCGATCCGAACAGCGGCTGGCTCACACTCTTCGAGGACCACCAGACCATCAACGGTCAGCTGCGCGGCCTAAACAACGTATCGGACCTGACGACCGATCCCGAGCCGGCTGACGATGGATACTACATCGTGGTCCCCGAAGGAGAGAAGTTCATCACGAATCACGTGCTCTTCTCGGGGATCCTGCTGACCCTGACCTATGTACCTGACAACTCGGGCACGGACATCTGTGGCGCCACCGGAGAGACCAATATATGGGTCTTCCACCTGGAGGACTCCGGCGGCCTGCTGGATGCGACCGCGCCCGCAGGCAACGATCAGCGGAATCTGTATCTCGGGCCGGGTGCACCGACGCATCCTCGAATCATAATCACGAGTTACAAGGTCGTGCTGATCGGTCAGACGTCACTCGGAAACGTCTTCGAGTTCGACGTGCCGGCCGCACCGCCACCGCCGGTCGAGCTCATCTTCTGGCGACAACTCTTCTAACATGAGAGGAAACTCAGCCATGACGAAACGATGGGTGCTTAGTCTCCTGCTGCTGTTCGTGCTGGGCTCGGCTCCCGCGTCGGCCTCTGCAACGGGGTTGGGGCTGCCCGTTTCGGGGAAGGTCACCGCGGTGGACTCCCTAGAGCGAAAACTGCGTCTGGGGGGGCAGCTCTTCTACGTGCCCCAGAGTGTGAAAGGGCTCGAAGGCCTGGCCCCTGGCATGAGCGTGGTGCTGCAGTACGAAAGCGTCGGCAACCGCTCGGTCGTGACCAAGATCGAGGCCGCGGAGCCAGACTAGCCCGGGTTTTAGCTCGCGAGCGCCCGGGTGATCTCGTCCGAGATCGCTCGGGCCGCTTCCACCGGATCCGCAGCGTCGCGAATGGGACGCCCCACCACGATGTAGTCCGCACCCGCACGAATCGCGTCGTAGGCTGTGACCGTACGAACCTGATCCCCCCGGTCCGAGCCGGGCGTCCGGATGCCGGGACATACGATTCGGAACTCGGAGCCGAGCGCCTTGCGCACAGCCGCAGCTTCGCTTCCCGAGCAGACCACGCCGCCGCAGCCGGAAACCTGCGCGAGCCGTGCGAGCTCTACGACCTCTTCCACACCCGCGGGCTGGCTCGTCAGGCGCGTGACGGCCAGCACCAGCAAGTTCGGCCCGGCTTCGCGCGCGGCCGCTCGCAGCATCTCCTCGCCTCCCTGTGCGTGAACGGTGAACATGTTGACACCGACGGCGCGCAGCGCACGCGCGGCCCGACCTACCTGAGTGGGGATATCGTGCAGCTTGAGGTCCAGAAAAACTCCCGCCCCTTCGTGCCGAGTCACCATGCGGACGGCGTCTGGTCCCGCGGAGCTGAAGAGCTCCAAGCCCACTTTGAATAGACGCAGATGTGGAGCAAGCCGTGCCACCCACGGCTCGGATTGCTCAAGCGAGGGGAGGTCGAGCGCGAAGATGAGGTGACCTTGACCAGCTCCCGGCATGGAAGCTCTAGGTATAGCAAGTAGAGCGGTACTAGCGCGTTATCGGCGAGCTGAGCTCGCCTGCGCGCTCTACGCTCGGCTTCGCCTCGCTGCGCGGGCCTGCGACCCTTGCTACTAGCGCGTTATCGGCGAGCTGAGCTCGCCTGCGCGCGCGTCGGGCGACTCTTGAGTCGCCCTCCTATTCGTCCAGGTCCTCTTCCTTCTCTGCCTGGATCCAGGCGAAAAACTCACGGTAGGGCTGGGGTGCCTCGTGCAGCAGTACCCCAAAGCCCGTCAGGTCCGCCGCGCTGGCCAGACCCTGGGTGTTCCAGCGCACTTCGCCGCGCAGGTCCACGAGATCGCCCGTGGGCGTCCAGAATTGCAGGGCCACCACAGCTCCAGAGCGGGGGATCTCATCGGTCTCGATGAAAACCCCCGTGCGCGAAACCTCGGTGATCTCGCCCATCGCATCCAGGCCCTCCGCCAGAAAGCGGACCCGGAGTGGCGGGATTGGAATGCGTTGACGTGCACGTGCGGAACCACCCACGCACGATAGAATCGGAGGCTCGCTGGCACGCCTTGAGGCGGATGCCCTGGGCTACGGGAGGCGATATGCGGATCGCGGAGCTATATGAACGCGGCCGTCCCGTATTCTCCTTCGAGTTCTTTCCTCCGAAGACGGACGGCGGCGTCCGTCAGCTCTTTCGCACCCTGGACGACCTTCGTCGCCTCGAACCGGATTTCGTCTCGGTCACCTACCCCCTGGACCGATCGAGGCGCCATATGACCGTGGAGATCGTCTCACGCATCCAACGGGAGATCGGGATCGAAGCCATGGCCCACCTGACCTGCGTCGACGCCTCTCGCGACGAGCTCCGCGACGCCCTGAAGTGGCTGGACGCGGAAGGCATCGAGAACGTGCTGGCGCTGCGTGGCGACCCCCCTTCCGAGCAGGAGACGGCCATTCCACGCGGGGAGTGGTTTCCGCACGCCTCCGACCTCGCGGAGTACATCAGACAGCGCTTCGGGTTCTGCATCGGCGGCGCGGCCCACCCGGAGAAGCACCCTGAGGCACCCGATTTCGAGACGGATCTCGAGAACCTGCGCCGCAAGGTGCAGGCCGGCTGCACGTTCCTGATCACCCAGCTCTTCTTCACGAACTCCGACTACTTCGAGCTCGTCGAACGAGCACGGGCGCTCGAGATCGAGGTCCCGATCGTGCCCGGGATCATGCCCGTCACGAGCGTTAGTGGCATCAAACGTATGGCAAAGCTCAACGGGTCAGCCATGCCCAAAGACTTTCTAGCCGAGCTCGAAAGGGTCCAGGACGACGAGCTCTCGGTAGAGGAATTGGGCGTGGCCTATGCGCGTAGCCAGTGCCGGGAGCTGCTCGAGAAGGGCGCGCCAGGAATCCACTTCTATACCCTGAACCGCTCTCCCGCAACACGAAAAGTGCTCTCCTATCTACGCGGCGAAGCCTGTACACGGTAGCGTACGGCCCTGCCCATGGAGCGAACGCAAGCACCGAAGGCACGCGCAGCCGAGCTCCGCTCGCCGATACCCCGCCAGCCGCTCAAGTCCGTATCGAGGGTTTCCGATTTTACGCGATGAGGAGCTGTGTAATGTCGGACAGGGCCGACACCACGAAGTCCAGCAGCGGCAACGGCCGCAGAGGCAGCGTCCGGCTGCGCACGGACTTCACCTGTCGCTACGGCAACGGCACGGGCGTAATCAATAGTATCTCCGCCTCCGGAGCAGTGATCGAGAAGGCCGAGCCTCTGCCGACCGTGGGCGACGAGGTGAGGCTTCGCTTTTCCCTGCTCGAGGACACGCTTCCGATCGAGATTCGGGCGATCGTAACGGAAGAAACGGAGACCGGATTCGAGGCCGAGTTCCACGGACTGGGCGTTCGTACGCGAAAGCTCCTGCGGATGACGATCGCGAAGGCGCTCAGCCAGGCCGACGAGAACAGCGACCCCGACGACACCCCGATCCTCCTCAGCCTGGGAGATAAGGCCTAGCCTGGACCCAGGCTAGTGACCGCGAGCGCCACGCAGCAATGCGAGCGCGCCGCGCCAGTTCGGAGTGGTAGTCACGTAATGCGGCAACCTCGCCCAGATGCTGATCGTGGGCACCCCGGCTTGCCACAGTGCATGCCTTCCAACGCAGGTGCGGCTCGATTCCCAACCCGAGGACGAGATCGGTCACCTGAGCCATCCGCACGGAAAAGAACTCGTGTTTCGGCCACACGAGCTCGTGCTCTCCGCTGTCCCTAAGCCGAACGTGAGGCCGCGCGACTGAAACATCCAGGAACTCCTCCATCTCGATCTGCGCGGTGCTCGAGCAGGAGAACTGATCGAGCAGAAAGCGGGTGGCACTGGTAGCCGACTCGCCCGCGTCGCTGGCGCCGCCGTACGCCAGGATCAGAACGGGATTGCTTGGACTCGGCTTCGAGTTGGGTTGTTAAATCAGAGAGTTCGAGTCACCCACACCGAGAGCATCGCATAACATGGCCTGACTGCCTCTGGAAAGTTCGCACGCTGCGGTCTCTCGGAAACCCGTGGAACTAAGCGTGTTACTGTGCTTCGATCAAGCCAGCACTTCCCGTAACGCGAACAATCTGACCGCCCTCACATATGTGAATACAGTTTCGCCCGGCGTCCTTGGAGGCGAAGAGCGCTCGGTCCGCCGCATCGATCAGTGCCTCGGGGGTGACGTTGCCGACGATGTTCTCCGTACAGGCGAGCCCGAAGCTCGCGGTTACGGTCACGACTTGATCATGCACCTCGAAGCGCCGGTTTTCCACAGAGGCTCGAAGTCGCTCCGCCACGAAAGTGCCCGCGCTGAGCGGGGTGTCGGTAAGGAGCACCGCGAACTCCTCTCCACCGTAGCGGGCGACAATGTCCGAGCGACGTGCGTAGCCCCGGAGCTCCTCGGCCACTCCCTGCAGGACGATATCCCCGAAGAGATGGCCGTGGGTATCGTTTACGACCTTGAAATGGTCGATATCCGTCATCATCAGACCCAGCGGACGCCCGTAGCGATGGGCGACGTTCAGCTCCGACTCCAGCCGTTGGTCGAGATACGGTCGGTTCCAGAGACCGGTCAGGCCATCCAGAAACGACTGGCGCTCGAGAATGTCTTGCAGCCGCTTGGTGCGTAGACCGGCGCGCACCCGGGCCCGCAGCTCCGCCTGCTCGAAAGGCTTCGTGACGTAGTCCACGGCCCCCATGTCGAGACCACGGATTTTGGCCTCCATCGTGGAGTCACTCGTCAGGAAGATAATCGGGATGTTGCGGGTCGACGGATGTTCTTTCAGCTTTCGACACACCTGAAACCCGTCGAGGTTGGGCAGGCCCACATCGAGCAGGATGAGGTCGATCGATTCGGTGATCGCGCGCGCGATACCGCGAACACCGTCCAGCTCACCGGTCACCACTATGCCCTCGGGGCGCAGGCGCGCGGCGATGAGCTTGTGGATCGACTGCTCGTCATCGATGACGAGGACGCGATTCGGGTTGGGAAGCTCGGTGTTCAATCGTCCTCCGACACCACGACGGCGCGCAGGATCTCGAAGAGTTGGCTCATCTTCTCCTTGATCACCAGCAGCTCTGCGTCTTCCTCGACGACCATTTCCAGGCTCGCTGCGGCCTCAGTGATCTGCGGAAAGCCGTAGCCCCCGCCCGCGCCTTTCAGCTGGTGAGCCAGGGTTCGCACTCGGGGCAGGTCGCCCTTGGCAAGAGAGTCCTCTAGGGCTGTCATACGATCCGAGAACGCGTGCACGAACTCACGCACGATGTCGATCATGTCCGGATCGTCTTCGAAGGCGCTCCGTATGGGGTCCATTCGCTACCTCTGGGTGCAGCAAAGGGGCATCTCCACGACTGGCAAACCCCGCTAGGCCACCATCGGCAGTCCCGGCGAGAATCCAAAGCAGGAGCGGCGCAAATCGTCTGAATGACGCTACTTTCTCGTCATGCGGTCAAACGAGGTGTTCTCACGGATGAGCCCGGAGCGGGCCCAGGAATTTCTCGAAGAGCTGGTCAAGGAGGGTCCCCAGGCGGCGCTGCTGGTGCTCAATGCTGTGGCCGAGGCCTTTCGGCTGCGACCGCAGTTCCTGCGCCGTCAGCCGCGGGCACGCCAGGCAGAGTGGATGAGGCAGGCCCTGGGTCGGAGCGCCAGCTCGGGCGTGGCCGAGGAGGTGCTCGCAAGCTATTTCCTGGACCATCACAAGGATCTGCTGATCGAGCTGCTGGACACGCTGGGCCTGGAGCATGAGGAGGGACTGCTCGAGCAGGACAGCCCACCCTGTCCCAAGAAGACGCCACTGAAGAAGGCCGTGAGCGAGTATCTGAAGGGCGATCACCCGGAGCGCCGCAAGCTGTTGCTCGAGAGCTTCGCGGCTCAGTCTGCCATCGATTGGCCGGATCTCGAAGCGCTCCTATGAAGCTGGGTCTCAAGGATAAGGGGGCCATCGTAACGGGTGCGAGCCGCGGCATCGGCCGGGCCACAGCACTTGCGTTCGCGGACGAGGGCTGCCACGTGGCGATCTGCGCGCGCGGCACTGAGCAGCTCCGCACGACGGAAGCTGAGCTGCGCCAGCGCGGGGTGAAGGCCTACGCGCAAACCTGCGACGTGGGGCAGGCCCACGAGCTCGAGGCGTTCCTGAACGCCTCGCGGGCGGCGCTGGGCCGGGTCGACGTGCTTGTCAACAATGCCTCCGGCTTCGGGGTCACGGACGATGAGGGCGGCTGGTCGGTGGGATTCCAGGTCGACATCATGGCCGCCGTGCGCGGCGTGTGGCAGGTGCTCCCCTGGATGGAGGAGGCGGGCAGCGGCTCCATCGTCCACATCGCCTCGACCTCCGGGCTCGAAGCGGGCTCACCGCCCGCCTATGCAGCGGCCAAGGCGGCTCTTATCAGCCACTCCAAGACGCTGGCGATCGAGCTGGCTCCCCGGGGGATTCGCGTGAATTGCGTGGCACCGGGCTCGATCGAGTTTCCCGGTGGGCTCTGGGAGACGATCCAGCGTAATAGCCCGCAGCGCTACCAGGCGATCCGGGCTTCGATTCCCTCGGGGCGCCTCGGGACCGACACAGAGGTGGCGAACGCCGTGATCTTCCTGGCGTCGGAGGCCGCAAGCTGGATCACCGGCGTAACGCTTTCGGTCGACGGGGGACAACACAAGGGCAACCTGTAGCAGGCCAAGCGCTAGACCGGAGATCTCACCCGCTGGCCTACTGCGGCCGCCAATCGCACGCCATCTCGGCCCGGGCTCGGCCTCAGCTCCTCAACTGGCCGGTTATCGACCGGCGGAGCCGGCCTGCGCGCGGCCCGATCTGACGCACACCGGGCACCCTCGCTACGGCAACCTGGTAAGAAATCCAGGCTAGGGGCTGGCTTCCTGGAAGTAATCACTGGTTCCGTGCGCGTGAATCGCCTCGGCGATGCGGCGCAGCGCAACCGTATAGGCGGCACTCCGAAGCGAGCTCTTCTTCGCCGACGCGAGCTCCCAGGTCTCCCAAAAAGCCCGCTTCATCACCTCCGTCAGGCGAGCGCGGACCTCCTCCAGCGTCCAAGCGTACCCCGCGCGATTCTGCACCCACTCGAAGTAGCTCACCGTGACGCCACCGGCGTTGGCTAATACGTCCGGCACTACGATTTTCCCGGCCTCGAAGAGCTTCGCGTCCACCTCTCCCAGCACCGGACCGTTGGCCACCTCGACGATCACGGGCGCACGGATCCGGTCCACGTTCCAGGGACCGATCACGCCCTCGAGCGCGGCCGGGATCAAGATGTCGACCTCCAGCTCGAGCAGCTCCTCGTTGGAGATGCGCTTGTGATCCACGAGCTGACACACCGTGCCCTCACAGTAGACGCCCCGTAGCTTTCGGGTCTCCTGCTTGTTCTGGTAGAGGCTGTCCACGTCGAAGCCGTCCTCTGAGTAGACGGCGCCCTGGGAATCGCTGACCGCGACGATGCGGTAGCCCGAATCCTGGAGCAGATGGGCCACGTGATAGCCAGCGTTGCCGAAGCCCTGGATGGCCACGCGGGTCTTCGACGGCTCGAGCTTGCGCACACGCGCGAGCTCCTGAATGCAGAGAAATGCGCCGCGCCCGGTGGCCTCCTCGCGGCCCAGGCTTCCACCCAGGCGAATCGGCTTGCCGGTGATCACAGCGGGGGTCTTCGCGCGATGGATGGCCTCGTACTCGTCCATCATCCAGCCCATGATGCGAGCGTTGGTATAGACGTCGGGCGCGGGAATATCGCGTTCGGGACCGATCACGTCCGCCATCGCACGCATATAGGCGCGTGAAAGCCGCTCAAGCTCGAGCCGGGACAGGGCCTTGGGGTTGACGATCACGCCCCCCTTGCCCCCGCCGTAGGGCAGCCCCACCACGGCGCACTTGATGGTCATCCACAGGGCCAGGGCCTGGACTTCCTCCAGCGTGACGTCCGGATGGAAACGAATCCCGCCCTTGGTGGGACCGAGCGCATCGTTGTAGCGACACCGATACGCGCGGAAGTACCGCCTCGAGCCGTCGTCCATGCGCACGGGCAAGGAAGCAATGAGGGTGCTTTTCGGATCGCGCAGGGCCGCGATCACCTCCGGCGTTACGCCAGCCTCGGCGCCGAGGCGTTCCAGCCGGGCCACCGCATCCGTATAGACGTTGCTCCCTGCCACCTCTTATCCTCCGGAGCCAGCCTATCAGACGGGACTTCTAGATTCCATGGATGCCCTTCTGATTTGACCGCCCGCTGTCCAAATGCTTTGCTGGGTCAAAGGAGGATCTCCATGGGGGCACTAGGTAAGGGCTTAGCGGTCGTCATCGGAGTGATCGCGATCCTGGCGGCGGGGGTGTACGCGCTCTCGGAGTACGGCGGGGAAGTCGTGATCCTGCACACCACCACGGATAACGGCAAACAGAAATCGACACATCTCTGGATCGTTGACGACGCCGGCTTCGCGTGGCTGCGGGCGGGAGAGCCCGAAAGTCGCTGGTTCCAGCGCCTGCTCGCTAGGCCCAAGGTGGAGATAGTTCGCGCTGGCAAGACCCGAGCCTACCGCGCGAATGTGGTCTCCACACCGGCCGCACGCGAGCACATCAACCAGCTCATGGCGGAGAAGTACGGCTTCGCCGAGACGATCATCTCCTTGATGCACGATGAGGACGAGGTGACTCCCATGCGTCTCGAGCCCCTCGACGTCGCTGCGAACCCGAGTTTGAAATAATAGGGGGGGGCGCACGAGCTGACTGACAGTCAATTTTGTGCGCTGAGCTGTCGGACGCGCCGATCGCGGAAGACCCCCCCAAGGAGACCCCCATGTTCTACCTAGAGAAGGAAGGGCGCCTCGTCATCCCCCGGACGGAGCTCACCTACCCCTGCCATCGGTTCGAGATGCACCAGAAGGCCGCCAAGGCCGCCGTCGATCATGTCATGGCCGACTTCGAGGACGCCTGCCCCTACGAGTTCAAAGGCCAGCCGTCACGCAAGGTGATGGTCGAGGCGCTCAACACGATCGATTTCAGCGGTAAGGTCGTGGTGGTACGCCCCAATAACATCAAGTCGAAGTACTTCCTGGGCGATATACGCGCGATCATGACCGACGCCGTGGACCGCTTTCACGGAATCATCCTGCCGAAGACGAACGAGCCCGAGGACATCATTCATCTCTCGCGTCTCCTCGACGGCTTTGAGAAAGAGGCGGGGTGGACCACGACGGTACGCATCGAAGCGCTGATCGAAACGCCGATCGCCGTGGTGAACGCCTACAAGATTGCGACCGCATCCAAGAGGATGGCGGGTCTCATCTTCGGCATCGCCGATTTTGCCTCCGCCATGGGAGTCAAGGAAAACGTCGCGAATCAGAACGTCAACTTCCACTATGCCAAGCAGGCGACCGTGGTCGCGGCCAAGGCAGCAGGTCTGCACGCGATCGACAACGCTTGGTTGAAGCTCTGGCGAAACGACATGCCCAAGGAAGAGATCGAAGAGATTCAAGCGGACATGAAGCACAAGAACGAGACCTCCGCAGCACTCGGCATGGACGGAACCTGGGTCATCCACCCGCAGCAGACGGAGATCTCGAACGAGGCGTTCTCACCATCGGACGAGGACATCGAGGAGGCCAAGCACGCCATCGTCTACTACCACGAGCAAGGGGGTGGCGCGGTCTACGATCCCAAGTATAGAAAGTTCCACGACGAGGCCACGATCAAGGGCGTTCTCATGGAACTCGCCAAGGGCGTGCAGGCCAACAAGGTGGACAACGAGTTCCTGAACACCATGGCGAAGAAGAGCCAGGAGGTCACGGGCTACAACATCCTCGAGATGATGAAGCGGGTGGCCTGATCCATGCGCTTCTACGAGTTCGAGTCCAAGGCGCTCCTCGCCAAGCAGGGGCTTCCGCTGCCGGCCGTCTCCCGTGTCGCGGGGACGCCCGCCGAGGCGGGCGCGATCGCGCGCGAGATCGCTGGACCAGTCGTGCTCAAGTCACAGGTGCTGACGGGAGGCCGAATGAAGGCGGGTGGGGTTCTGTTCGCCGACAGCCCCGACGAATGCGAGAGCGCCGCTGAGAAGATCCTGAAGCTCGAGATCAACGGACACGCGCCGCGAGGCGTGCTCGTGGAGGGTCGTGCACCCGTCGCGCAGGAGTACTACGCGGGCGTGATCTACGATGTCCTGGCAAAGCTTCCCGTCATGATCTTCAGCGATATGGGAGGGATCGATATCGAAGAGGTCGCCGAGAAGCATCCGCAGCATATCGCCAAGCTCCACTTCTCTACCATCCTGCCCCCGTCGGATTTTCGCGCCAAGGAACTCGTCTCCTCGCTCGGGATCAGCGGCTCCGAGCTCAATCGTCTTACCCGGATCGTGGCTCAGCTGGCCCGAAGCTTCACGCAGTACAGTCTTACGCTGGCCGAGATCAATCCCCTGGCGCGATTGGAAGACGGCAGCTTCATCTGTCTTGACGCGCACGTCGACATGGAGGCGGAGGCGCGCGATCGACAGCAGGCTATTCTGGAAGAGCTGGGAATAGGTCCTGACGAGACGCGCCAGGCGCGTCCCCCGACCCCGTTCGAGATTCGCGGCGCCCAGATCGACGCGGTGGATCATCGAGGTGTAGCCGGAAACGTGGTGGAGTTCGACGGGGATCTGGGGCTCGTAATCGGAGCCGGCGGCGGCTCATTAACGCTCTTCGATGCGATCCGGCGGCACGGAGGCAAGCCGGCCAACTACTGCGAGATCGGTGGCAACCCGAGTGTGTCGAAGACCTGCGAGCTTACCAAGCTGATCCTTTCGAAGACGGGCGTCCGGAAGATCGCTGTCATGATGAACGTCGTATCCAACACGCGCGTCGACATCGTTGCGCGTGGGGTCATCAAGGGAGTGATCGAGTCCGGCTACGACCCCGCGCATAAGATCGCGATCTTCCGCATCCCCGGATCCTGGGAGCAGGACGGTTTCAAGATCCTCAGCAAATACGGGGTCGAGTACTGCGACCGCAGCGTTTCCATGTTCGATGCGGCCGGTCGAGCGGTCGCCAAAATGCAGCAAGCGTAGCCATGTCGATCCTGATTACACGGGATACCACATTCATCATCCAGGGGATCACGGGGCGCGAGGCCGTCAACGTCACCCGGGAGTGTCTCGACTACGGCTCGAAGATCGTCGGGGGGGTTACGCCAGGTCGTGCGGGTCGCGAGGTCTACGGCGTTCCCGTTTACGACACGGTCGCGCAGATCGCCTCGAAGACGCGCGTCGATGGCTCCATCATCACCGTCCCTGCACCTTTTGCTCGCGACGCCGCCTTCGAAGCGATCGAGGCGGGCATCAAGACCATGGTGATCGTGACCGAGCGGATTCCCCGCGGCGACGTGGCACAAATGGTCGAGTTGGCGAAGCTGCGCGCTGCGCGCATCATCGGGCCCAACTGCCTCGGGATCATCTCGCCCGGCGAAGCCAAGATGGGCGGACTCGGCGGCCGGGCCGAGGACGCCAGAAAAGCCTTCTCGAAGGGGCCAATCGGCGTGATGTCCCGCTCGGGCGGAATGACGACGGAGATCTGCAACACGCTGACCGCGGCCGGGCTCGGTCAGTCCACCGCCGTGTCCATCGGCGGCGATGCAATCATTGGCTCTACCTACGCGGAGCTGATGCCGCTCTTTGACGCCGATGAGGAGACTAAAGGCATCGTCATCTACTCGGAGCCGGGCGGCCCGATGGAAGCGGACCTCGCGCGCTACGTGAAAGAAGAGAAGTCTCGGCTCCCGATCGTGGCCTTCATGGCGGGACGCTTCATGGACGAGATGCCCGGCATGCGCTTCGGCCATGCGGGGACCATCGTCGAAGGCAAGGCCGACACCGCGGCGGAGAAGATACAGAGGCTGGAGGAGGCGGGGATCACCGTGGCCGAGCGCATCGAGGACATTCCCGCGCTGCTCAAGAAGCGCCTGGCATAGGGAGCCAAAATGGGACTTTTCATCGAGGTTCAGGTGGCACCCGAGGCCAGCAGCAAACCCGCGGTGGTGAAGAAGCTCGTCGAGGTCTGCCCCGTCAACATCTTCGGGGAGCGCGAGGACGGAGGGCTCGACATCATCGAGAGCAACGTGGACGAGTGCACCCTGTGTGAGCTCTGTCTGGACGCCACCGAGCCGGGAGCCGTCCGGGTGATCAAGCTCTACGACCAGGGCCAGGCGCTCGAGCGCAGCGCCTAAGCGTCCGGTCGCGCCGCATGAACCTCGAGCAGCTCCGGCGCGCGTGGAGAACGACCGAGCCGGGTCGGTTGGTAGGCCGAGGGCATCCCGCGGGTGACTTTCTGGAGGCCTACGACTGGGTCGTGCTGGAGCGCCGACCCGGCTACCTCAAGCTCGACGCGCACCTGCCGGACCACACGAAGAACCCGCGCGGCCAGCTCTTCGGCGGCTTCACTCCCACCTACGTCGATTTCGTGGCGCTCTTCACCGCGCGCTCCGAAGAAAAGCGCGAGCTCGGGGACTGGCTCGCCACCACCAATATGCGCGTGGACTACTTCGAGCCGGTCACCGGACCGCGCTTCTTCATCCAGAGCACGCTGGTAAACCAGCGCGGGCGCATGTACTTCGTCGAGACCCGCTTCCTGAATGTGGACGACAAGCTGCTCGTCTTCGCCCTGACCACGCTGCGCAGGATCCCCATGACGGGAGCCCTCGGGGACGCTTAGTGTCGACTTCTCACCGGGTTCCGTAGCGCCCCGGGGCTCAGTCAGCTGCTACCGCTAAGTTGCGCGTTCCGCGTGGAGCACTCGAGCCTATCTCTCAGCCGAGCATCTCCCGCGCAAGCTGCGCGACCGCCTCCGGCGTAAAGCCAAAGTGCTCCGCCAGGGCCGCGTGCGGAGCCGAGACCCCGAAGCTCTGCATACCGTGGAAGCGATCCTGCGGGCGCAGCAGCAGCGCGAGCCCCTGCGCAACGCCCGCTTCAACCACGAGACGCGGCACCGCCTGGGGCAGAACGCTCTCCCGGTAGGCCTCGTCCTGTGACTGGAACTGCTCGAGGCAAGGCAGCGAGACCGCGCGCACCGAGCGGCCCTCCGAGATCAAAAGACGCGCGGCCTCCAGCGCGAGATGCGTCTCCGAGCCGGTGCCGAGGATCACGAGCTCCGGCCCACCGGAGCCTGACTCACGCCGCAGGACGTACCCCCCGTACATCGCATCGGCCTCGATGCCGTCGCCTTCCAGGACGGGCACGGACTGCCGCGTCAGGGCAAAGGCCACCGGCCCCCTCTCTTGTGTCAGCGTCACGTTCCAGGCGGCAACGGTCTCGCGCGCGTCGGCGGGGCGCCAGACCGGGAGGCCGGGGATCGCACGCAGGGAGGCGAGCTGCTCAACCGGCTGGTGCGTGGGCCCGTCCTCGCCCAGGAAGATCGAGTCATGCGTGAACCCGTAGATCACCGGCTGGCGCATCAGTGCAGCCAGGCGCAGAGCCGGACGCATGTAATCACTAAAGATCAGGAAGGTCCCGATATAGGGACGCACGCCGCCGTGGAGCGCCATGCCACTGGCAATTGCCGCCATGGCGTGCTCGCGTACGCCGAAGCTCAGGTTCCGTCCCTCGAACTTGCCGGGGGCGATCTGAGACTCCCCCTTCAGTACCGCCGCACTGGACGCCGCCAGATCAGCCGAGCCCGCGATCAGCCCGGGCACGCTGGAGGCCAGCGCGTTGAGAATGCGCCCCGAGGCCTGGCGCGTGGCCAGGGACTTCTCTCCCCGAAAGTCCGGCCAGAGCGCGGACAGCCCCTTTGGCAGACGCCGTTCCATCAACGCGCTCCAGAGATCCGCGACCCCGGGGTCGGCCAGCGCCTGGGCCCGCCGCTCCTCCCAGGCTTTGCGCGCAGCCGCCCCGCGCTGCGCGTTGGGACGGAAGAACTCACGCGCCTCATCGGGCACCTCGAAGGGGGGCAGCTTCCAGCCCAGGTTCTCGCGCGTCTGCTCAACCTGCTCTGCGCCGATGGCGGCGTGCGCCGCCGACGTCTCCGCCACCGGTGATCCGAAGCCGATGCGCGTGCGGCAGATGATCAGGTGGGGACGGTCCTCGGCCCCCTGAGCCTGGTCCAGCGCCGCCCGTACCTGCCCGGGATCGTGGCCGTCGACTTTCTGGACGTCCCAGCCATAGGCTTCAAAGCGGCCAGCCACGTTCTCAGAGAAGGCCAGGCTGGTGGGGCCGTCGATCGTGATGCGGTTGTCATCGTAGAGCACGACCAAGCGCCCCAGACCCAGGTGGCCCGCCAGGGACGCCGCCTCCGATGCCACGCCCTCCATCAGGTCGCCATCGCTGGCCAGCACGAAGGTGCGATGATCCACGAGCCCGCTGCCGAAGCGAGCAGCCAGGATCCGCTCCGCCAGCGCCATGCCCACTGCGTTTCCGAAGCCCTGTCCCAGCGGACCCGTGGTGGTCTCCACCCCCGGCGTCATGCCGTACTCGGGGTGGCCGGGGGTAATCGAGTGGAGCTGCCGGAAGCTTCGTAGCTGGTCGATGGCCACGGCATAGCCCGAGAGATGCAGCAGGGAGTAGAGCAGCATCGAGCCGTGACCGCTCGAGAGTACGAAGCGGTCCCGGTCGGCCCACTCGGGGTGGGCGGGGTCGTGGCGCAGATACTCACCGAACAGCACCACAGCCATCTCCGCGCAGCCCAGGGGTAGCCCCACGTGGCCGGAGCGGGCCTGGCGCACGGCATCCACGGTCAGGACCCTGATCGTGGTCGCGGCTCGGGCTATGGCTTCAGCAGAAGACGGCGGCACTGGAGTTTCTCATCTCCGTTGGACGTCCCCGGACAGTTCGGCTGGCCCGTGCCCAGCGTTCGTCGAATGCTCCCTTTGGTCCCCCTCATTCTGCGCTTTCATTCACACCCCCTCAACTCCTCGGAAAGCCAGGCCGATCGCAGACATCGGGGGGCTAACGCCCAGCAATGAACCCGCTCGAACACAAACTGGTCAAGTCACCGTCTGTTCCGACCCTCCCCATGGTCGCCCAGAAGCTGCTCCAACTGCTGAACCGGCGGGACGTGGAGCTCAGCCAGCTCGCGGACCTCATCAGCGTCGACCCCGGGCTCACGCTGAAGGTCGTCCGCCTCATCAACTCTCCGCTTTACGGAATCGTGCGAGAGATCACGTCACTGCGGGACGCCGTGATCTATCTCGGGATGAACGCCGTGCGCAGCGTGGCCCTGTCGTTCTCGTTCCTGTCCGCCTTTCCCGCCGACGGGAAGTCCGGCGATCGGCTGAACGGGCTCTGGCGCACGTCGCTCATGAACGCGCTGGCAGCACGGAGGCTGGCAGCCGAGCTCGGCGGGTGGGACGTCGAAGAAGCCTTCCTCGCCGGCCTGGTGGCCGACGTCGGCACGCTGCTCATGTACCGTGCGGTTCCCGAGTATCCCGAGCTCGTCAATCGTTTCTACGGGGGCGAAGCCGATCTGCTCGAGCTCGAGCAGCAGCACCTGGAGACCACGCACCCGGTCCTCGGAAGCTTCCTCCTCGAGGCCTGGAAATTCCCCCGACATCTAATCGAGCTGGTTAAATTTCACCACGATCCGACGCTGGTTGAATCGAACTCCGAGATGGAGCAACGGGCGCGCGTGCTCTACGCGGCGTGGCTCTGTGCACGCGCACTCACCGTATCTGGCTTTACGGACAAGATCTCGTCGCTGGAGCATCGTGTCTCGGGCGTTCTCGGTATCCCGGTCGTGGTGGCGCGCGGGATCACCGCCGAACTCCCGACGGAGCTACGCGAGACCGCAGCGGTGTTCGAGGTTCCGGTGGACGAGCAGCGCAGCTACGACGAGCTTCTGGACGAGGCGAACCAGACGCTGAGTCGGCTCGCTCTCGAGGCGGACCAGAGCGCGCGTGACCTGGCGGGAGCCCTGGCGGTCGGGCGGACCGCATTTCGTCAGATATCGAATCCGGGAGCGGAGCCCGGGAACCTCGACAACGAGACGGGACTGCTCTCGCGCCCGGCCTTCGATACTCTGCTCGAGGCGTTGCATCGGCGTGCCCGCGAGATTCACCGGCCGATCGGGCTGATGGTCTTCCAGATCGAGAACCTGAAGTCGATCCTGGAGCACAATGGTCACGAGGTGGCGCTCGAAGTCCTGGCGAAGATCGGGGAACGCGTGCCCCGCCTCATTCGTCAGAGCGACTACTGCGCGCGGCTCTCCGATGATCAGATCGCGGTGCTCGCTCCCGGCTGCAGCGCTCCTGATCTGCTCAACGCAGGCGAGCGCGTCCGCTTCGGGTTCGAGGATGGCTCACTTTCGACCACAGCCGGTCCGGTGAGCTGCCAGGTCGTCGTCGGCCTGGCTTCGACCACTCCGCATAAGGATGCCATCGATCCCCAGACGCTCGTCGGCTTCGCCACCTCGGCGCTGGACCGCGCCAAGCTTACGCCCGAGAGGCTGGTCCTCGGAGGTTGACCTAGGAGCCCGACCCAAGGCTTCGTCTTGGCTCCGCTCCTAGCGGTACTAGCGCGTTATCGGCGAGCTGAGCTCGCCTGCGCGCGGGCGCCGGACTTCGTCGGCGCCCCGCTAGCACGTTATCGGCAAGCCCAGCTCGCCTGCGCGCGGGCACCGGACTTCGTCGGCGCCCCGCTAGCACGTTATCGGCAAGCCCAGCTCGCCTGCGCGC
>SMWZ01000020.1 GCA_004356455.1 Deltaproteobacteria bacterium | reverse complement strand
CTCCGAGGCGCGGTACCTGAAGGGTGAGGTGATCTGCCAGGAGGGAGAGATCGGAAACGAGCTCTACGTGCTGATCGCAGGTGAGGTGGGCGTCTTTAAAGGCTACGGCACGGAACAGGCGGTCTGCCTGACCACGCAAGCACCGGTCACCTGTTTCGGCGAGATGGCGGTGCTCTGTGACGAGCCCCGCAGCGCCACCGTCGTAGCCAACGAGGACGCCCGGCTGCTCACGCTGGACGGCGGTCGGGTGAAGGAGCTGATCTACCAGATGCCCGAGATCTCGTTCGACTTCTTCCGGGTGCTGACCATGCGTCTGAACGAGGCCAATCAGCGTTACCAGGACCTGGTCGGATCAAGGCCGCCCACTGCTCATCCGGTCTAAGTAAGCTTCCAACTCGGAGCCAGTTGGAGCATAATGCGCGTGGGGGCGGGGAGACGATCACGTTCCACGTCGGTTACAGCGTCCGCCTGGTCATTGTTCTTGCTGCACTGCTGTGGCCGCAAGCAGCAGCTGCGACGACGTTCATCGTGATGGAGACTTCGGATCTCACGCGCGCTGCTGATACCATCGTCGTGGGTCGGGTGGAGGCGTTGCAGAGCGTGATCACCGCCAGGGGGCGGATCTTCACGCAGGTGAGCGTGTTGCCGGAAGAGCTGCTCAAGGGCGGGCCGGCCGCTGGAACCATCAGCGTGAGGGTTCCGGGCGGCGAGGTCGGGGGGCAGCGGCGCGTGATCCACGGAGCCCCCAGTTTTCATATCGGAGAGGAGGTTTTGCTTTTCCTCAGCCGTGGGGCCGACGGCCACCTGCACACCCGGTACCTCGCCATGGGCAAGTTCAGCGTGGTCACGGATCCCTCCACGGGAGGCAAATGGGCGGTGAGGGACTTCGGTCGGGCGCTGGTTCTCACGCCCAAGGGGCGAAGGCTGCCTGCGCGCGACGAGAGGCCACTCCACGAGCTGCTGGAGGGGATCCGGGGGACGGTGGAGCAGCAGGGGAAGGCCGCTTCTGCGAGCCCCGCCGCCAGCGTACGAGACGCTGACCCGGCTATCCTTGCGCAGGAGGTGTCGGAGTTCACGCTGAGAATTCCCGCGAGCCGCTGGTTCGAGCCCGACGCCAACACTCCGGTCGGCCTCGATCTGGACCCCGGTGGGGATGTCCATCTGGGACCCGTCGCCAGCACGGCCGCCGTGGAGGACGGAATGGCGGCCTGGAGCAACGTCGTGAGCGCTGGCATTGTCATCGAGGTCGCTGGCTCCCTCACGACGCCGGCGCCGATCTTCGGCTGTGATGGCCAGAGCCAGATCAATTTCAATGATCCCTACAACGAGATCGGTGCTCCCTCCGGCTGCAGCGGTATCCTCGCGCTCGGCGCGGTCTGCACCACTCCCGCCCAGACGGTCGTGGTCAACGGCACGCTCTTCCATCGCATCACGGAGGGGGACGTCACCTTCGCCGACGGCTTCCCCCCCTCCTGCGATTTCAAGCTCCCCTGCAACTTCGCGGAGGTTGCGACGCATGAGGTCGGCCACGCCATTGGCCTCTTGCACTCGTCCAACGACCCGAGCGAGTCCGATCCGGCCCTGGCCGAGGCCACCATGTACTTCCGGGCCTCTTTCGACGGCCGCTGTGCGGGGCTGAAGCTGGATGACATCGCTGGGATCAGCTTCATGTACCCGGGAGGACCGTGTGGAAACGGAGCCCTCGACGCCAATGAGGCCTGTGACGACGGCAACCGCGAGTCCTGTGACGGCTGCTCCTTGTTCTGCCAGACCGAGCCGGGATTCGCGTGTGGCGATGGAGTCTTCAATCCTGCCTGTGAGCCGGACTGCGACGATGGCAACCTGATCGATGACGATGGCTGTGACTCGAACTGCGCCTTTAGTGGCTGCGGGAACGGAGTCCAGACGGCAGGCGAGGAGTGCGACGATGGCAACTCCGCGGACGAGGATGGCTGCTCATCGGTCTGCGTGCTTGAGTTTTGCGGCGACGATGTACTGCAGCCCGGACTCGGGGAGAAATGCGAGGACGGAAACGCCGTGGACGGGGACAGCTGCTCGGGAGACTGTCAGATCGAGCGCGTCCAGAGCAAGGAGCAGCAGAAATGCATCGTGGACCTGAACAAGAGCTTCGCGAAGGTCGCGAAGGCTCAGGGCCGAGAGATCTATGGCTGCATCAAGGAGGGCGCGAGAGGGAAGCTCGAGGGTCAGAGCATCGAAGAGTGCTCGACCGCTGATGCGGGGGGAAAGGTTGCGCGGGCCCAGCTGAAGACGGTCATCAAGGAGAATCTCAGGTGCCGTTTCTTCGTCACGCCCCCGGACTTCGGCTACACCTCGAGTGGAAACCTCAACCAGGTCGCAGTCGAGATGGAACTCTCGCTCATTCACGCGCTGTTGGGACCGGATCTCGATCTGGCAATCCTAGCCGCTGCGGACGATCGTGCGGCCTCCGACTGTCAGCTGGCCGTCGTCGAGGCGACGAAGAAGTGCCAGCAAGTGAAGCTCAAGGTGTTCAACAAGTGCAAGAAGGACGGCCTCAAAGGACGGAGCGCACCCGCCGACGCCGATCTTCCCTTCGATGATCGCCTGGACCTCGGACGTTGCGTGGGAGCCGATCCCCGGGGCCAGATTGCCAAGGTCTGCGGTGCGAAGCTCGCGGAGAAGATCAGCGATCACTGCTCCGGCGTGGATACCAGCCTCGCCATCCCCGGCTGTGGGTCCGCCGACCTCGCTCAACTCGCGACCTGCGTCAACCGGCGCGTCGGGTGTGAGCTCTGCCTCTCCCTCAACGCAGTCGACAACCTCGTCCGCGACTGCGACGACTTCGATGATGGGCTGAGCAACGGAAGCTGCCTATGAGGCGACTCCGGCGGCTCAGCGCTGGTGCAGGAGCGGGAGACCCGGTACGGGGCTGCGCGCGTGTAGCACGTAATCAGAGCCGATGCTGCCGATGTAGAGGTCCCGCAGGTCGGGTCCGCCCCAGCTCACGTTGGTGGGCAGACGCATGAGCTCGCCGGTTGGATCGGCGACCACCTCGACCACCTCGCCTTGCGGCGTGATGGCCACGATACGATTGGCGGCGACCAGGGTGACCCACAGGTTCCCTTCCTGATCGAAGCCGCAGCCGTCGGTGAGCCCGAGATGCGCGGACTCCTCGGGTCCCGGCAGTTGGTCGGGGTCGAGATCGGGGGCGGCCTGACCGAGCACGGGGCCGTAGCGTTCGGCGGGGCCCAGGCTCCCGTTGGAGCGAATGCGATAGCGGAGCACGTCGCAGCCGGTGGTCTCGCACACGTAGATGTGCGACTCATCCGCGTCCAGGGCCAGGCCGTTCGCGAAACGGATTCCGTCCGCCATCTTCTCGGCTCGGCCATCGGGACGGATGCGGAAGAGCATCCCGTCCGCGCGGCCGTCGAGCGCCTGGCTCCAGGGGTTGGAGCGAGTCGAATTGGCGCACCAGATGTTCCCGCTCCGATCCAGAATAGGGTAATTCGAGCTCGTGAGGGGCTCGCCCTCCACCTCGGTACACAGGGTCTCCACCTTGCCCGACGCGGTGTCCAGCCGCTGCACCGGTCCGCTCTCGTAGTTTGCGATGACGATGCGACCTTCGAGGTCCATATTGATCCCGTTCGGTTGTCCCCCGGCGCGGCCGACGCGTCGCAGACCGCCGTCGGGCAGGATCTCGGCGCAGGCGCTGGAGGCGTCTGAAGCCCAGACGCGATTGTCGCGCCCGACGACGACGTCCTCGGGGCGATTCAAACCCAATCCGATCTTCCGAAGATCACTGAGCTTGATGGCTGAGAGGGGCATGCTTCCTCCTGATCGGGATCTCGAGCCTACCAGATTGCGGCTCGGATTGACGCGGCGCCCGTCTCCCCGCACCTTTCGCGCGATGCGCCGTTGGCTCCTGATCGCGATCTGCGCGCTCTACGTCCTCTCCATTCCCTGGTACCGGCCCACCGGTGCCGAGCCCGAGATCGTGCTCGGCCTGCCCGACTGGGTCTCGGTTGCGCTGGGCTGCTACGTCGTCATCGCGCTGCTCAACTGCCTGGCCTGGCTGCTGACGGATGTGCCCGAGCGCCCACCCCAGGAGCGTCCGTGACGCTGGCATCGCTCGGCCTGCTGGCGCTGGTCTTTTACCTCGCTGGACTCATCGGAATCGCCGAGCTCGCGCGTCGTGCGCGCCGCGACCTGAGCCCCGCGGATCATTTCTTGGCCGGGCGGGAGCTCGGCGTGTTCGTGCTTTTTCTCACGCTCTACGCCACGGCCTATAGCGGCAACTCGTTGCTCGGCTATCCGGGGGAGGCCTACCGCCGCGGCTTTTCTTGGATCATGGCGACGGGCTTCATGATGTCGATCATCGTCGTGTTCCACCTGCTCGTTCCGTCGCTCCGCCCGCTGTCGGTGGCGCATGGGTTCGTCACTCCCGGGGACTACATCCAGCTGCGTTTCGGTGGGGAGCGCGGTGCGCGCGCGCTGCGCTTCGGCGTAGCGGCGCTGATGAGCGTCGCGCTGGCGAACTTCCTGCTCGCACAGCTGATGGCGATGGGTCATGTGACGCACCAGATCACGGGCGGTCTCCTCCCCTACGAGGCGGGTGTGGTCGGACTGGCTGCGATGATTCTCTTCTACGAGGTGAGGGGTGGCATGCGGGCCGTGGCCTGGACCGATGCGGCCCAAGGTGTGCTGATGCTGCTGGGTCTGATGGCACTGCTTGCATGGGTGCTTGGCGCGGCAGGGGGGCTCGAGGGGATTACCCGGCAGATCCTGCAGGTCCGACCCGAGGCCGCCCGCGTGCCGGATGCCCGCGAGTGTGCGAATTGGGCCAGTACTATCATCCTGCTTGGTGTTGCGAGCGTGGTCTATCCGCAGGCGATCCAGCGCATCTACGCGGCGCGCACGGGCGCCGCCCTCAAGCGCTCGCTCGCGCTGATGACCTTCATGCCCCTTTCGACCACGGCCGTCGTCACCCTGATCGGATTGGCTGCGATCCCCCTCTTCAGCGAGCTCGGCAGCATCGAAGCCGACACCGTGATGCCGCGCCTGCTGGAGCTCTGGGCGGCCGCAGGCCCCATCTATCTGGGGGCGGCGGTGCTGGTGTTCATCGGCGCGCTCGCCGCCATCATGTCGACGGCCGATTCGGTGCTGCTCTCACTGGGATCCGTGGTGGCCGAGGACCTGCTCGGCCGCTCTCGACTCGACCCGAGCACGACGCGGCTCGGCAAACGCGTCAGCATCGGCATCACGATCGGGGTGGTCGGACTGGCGCTCTTCCCGCGCTTCACGCTCTGGCGCCTGATCGAGCTCAAGATGGAGCTTCTGATCCAGTGTGCTCCCGCCTTCCTGGTCGCGCTCAACTGGAGAGGCCTGCGCGCGGCACCCGCGTTCTGGGGCCTGCTGCTGGGCACGACGCTCGCCGTCGGGGGATTGCTGTCCGGCGTGACACGCGTCGCGGGCGTGCACGTGGGGGTCCTGGGCCTGGGTCTGAACCTCACGCTCGCCCTCCTACTCTCGCTGCTGGCCGGGCGCCGCCCCTCTTGAACCCGTCCAGCGGCGCCCGTAGGCTTACGTCGTGAGTGAGATGGGCTACACGCACATCCTTGTCGAGCCGAGGCACGAGCTGGTCTCGATTACCCTGAACCGGCCGGACAAGCGCAACGCGCTCTCGCTCGAGTTGATGACGGAGCTGCTCGAGGCCTTGCGTGCCGTGGGCGCGAGCAAGGCCCGGGGTGTGTTGCTGGGCGCGGCCGGACCGGTCTTCTCGGCGGGACACGACTTCGCGGACATGGTGGGACGCGATCTCGCGGGCATGCGAGCGCTGCTCGGACGCTGCAACGAGCTGATGGCGCAGATCCAGGCCATCCCACAGCCCGTGCTGGCGCGGGTTCAGGGGCTGGCGACGGCCGCAGGCTGTCAACTGGTCGCCAGCTGTGATCTCGCCGTGGCTGCGGCAGACGCGTGCTTTGCCACCCCAGGAGGGAAGGGTGGCTGGTTCTGCATTACGCCCATGGTGGCCGTGAGTCGCGCACTCGGGCGCAAGCGGGTGCTGGAGCTGCTCTTTACGGGTGATCCGATCGATGCCGGGACGGCGGCTGAGTGGGGTCTCATCAACCGTGTGGTGTCGGCGGAGGAGCTCGAGGGGGCGGCGTGGGACCTGCTCGAACGGGCGACGCGAGGCAGCGCGCTCGCCAAGGGCATGGGCAAGCAGGCGTTCTATGCGTCCGTCGATATGGATCAGGCCAAGGCCTACGCCTACGCCTTGGAGGTGATGGCATCTTCCGCGCTCACCGACGATGCTCGGGAGGGGATGTCGGCGTTCCTCGAGAAACGGCCCCCCGTCTTTAAGGGGAGCTAGTCTTGTCAGGAGCGAGCGGGTGCCGCAGCGATATGTCCGGCCGATCCAGGATGAGCTGGAATGCGCGCCGCTGAGCGATGTTGACTACGACGGGCGCGCGCAGGTTTGCGGTCAGCTTTTCGTCCGAGATGTTCAAGATCACGAACACGGCTACCTCGGACGGATCGGCGGCCTCCTCCAGACCCAGCTGCCGCAGAACCGCGTCCGGCACGTCCACCTGATATGAGCCCACGACCTGCTCCGGCTCGACCACCAGGAAGGCCACCTCGGGCCGGTCCACGCACTGAAGCCACTTGAGCGGGGTCTCGCGGTCATGGTCCATCACCACGAAGCGCTTGCACGTGGGGAAACCCGGCAGGCCCTGCTCGAACTGGAGGAGCTTGTCCTCATCGACTTCAATGGTCCCGAATCGGGGTGTCTCGAACTTCATCGCTTCTTCTCCTGCGAACGTTGCCAGAGCTCTGCGGCTTCCGATCCGTGCTCTGCGTCAGCGGCCTTGCGGTTCTCCTCTTGAACCTGTTGGTAGATCTCTTCCCGATGGATAGGAATCTCACGTGGGGCGTCGATCGCAACCCGCACCTGTCCCCGCTGAATGTCCAGCACGCGGATCGAAATATCGTCACCGATCCGGATGACTTCCCCGAGACGGCGTGTGAGGACCAGCATTTAAGTCAGAAAGTTGAGCAGGCTCGGCTGGATGATCCGGGCGGTAACGGCCAGCGAGGTTTGAAAGGCGAGCTCGCGCTGTAGGAGTTCCGTGGTTGCGGCGATCTGGGCCTCAGGTGATGAGCCCTCGAGGCTGGACTGCTCCGCTACGAGCGTCAGCTCGAGCGAGTCCAGCTGGGACTCGGCGATGTCCAGCCGGTTGGAGAGGGCGCCGCTGCGGGCCAGAACCTGGAGCACCTGCTCCAGGGCCGCGTCGAGACCTCCCACCACGTCCGCGGGCGGGCCCTGACCTGCCGGGTCCTGCAGTCGGTTTCGAAAATCTCGGATCACGTCAAAGATGTCCACGTTCGAGCCGTCTGGGATGTCGTCCCCATCGGTGCTGCCGAAAAAGACTTCCCGTCCCGTCACCGACGCGTCGATCGTCGTCCCCTCACCGATCTGAATCTGCAGCACCCCGTTGTCACCGTCGTAGCGCGCGTAGGGCTCGGGAGGAACGGAGGTGTCCACGACTCCAGCCACGAAAGCGCCGATCTTGGTGAAGGCGGGGCCATCCGAGGCGAAGCCCGCGAAGAGGTGGCGGCCGCTGACACTCGTGTTGGCCAGCGCGAGGACCTGGTCGAAGAGCTGCTCGACCTCGGGCTGGATCTTGTTGAACTCACCCTCTTCGATATCCGCGGACACGGCGAGCTCGCGCAGTCGGATCAGGACATCGGTCATGGCGAGCAGCGTGCTCTCAACGGGCTCCAGGGACGAGCGCGCGGCATCGATGTTGCGATTGAACTGATGGATCCGACCCAGCGCGCGCCGTACGCCGAGGACCTGGCTGGCCGCCGCTGGATCATCGCCTACCGAGAGTAATCGCTTCCCTGAGCTGACCTGCGCCTGAAGTCGGCTGAGCTCGCTGCGGTGCAGCTGCGTCTGTTGAATCGCATTCTGGAAGATCATCGAGTCACTGATTCGAAACGCCATTTCATACCCCTAGAGGCTCAAGAGCTGCTCCAAGAGCTCATCTGCGATCGCGATCACGCGCGCGGCCGCCTGATATGCGCGCTCGTAGCGGATCAGGTTTGTTACCTCCTCGTCGATCGAGACGCCGGACACGGATCCGCGTCGCTCCTCCAGGTTTGCGACCAGCAGCCCCTCCTGAAGGACGGCGCGCCGGGCCGACTGAACCTCTGCGCCGAGCGTGCCCGCAAGCGAGTCCATAAAATCGCCCAGCGTCTGCTGGGCTCCCGAGGCGGGACCGGCCGCTGGGTCTCCGACCTGGAAGAACGCTGCGCTGCTGGTCTGAAGGGCGGCCAGCGCGAGCGCGATTTCGTTGTCGCCCACAGCGGCTCCCAGTCCGACGCCCAGCGAGGTTGCGCCCGCAGCGAGATGCCGGTTGTTGGCGACGATATCCGCGTTGACGTCGATCACTGAGGCGGCTCCGGCCACCGTGGCAAAATCGGGACCCTGTGGGTCAGCGGGCTGCGTGGGATCGACGAAGAGGCGCCGCTGGGTGTCATCTTCCAGGCCGTAGCCGGAGAGATGCTGGGTGTTCATGCGGTTGGCCAGGGTGAAGGCGACCTCGTCCAGGGAGTTTCTATAGAACTGGATCCGCGTATCGCGCAGCTCGAGCGCCGCGCCCATCCTGCCTCCGCTGATCCCGCTGGTGATGGGACCGGCCAGCGCACCGTCCACGCTCTGGAAGACGTTGAAGAAAGAGGGATCGGACAGGGGCTGAGAGCTCTGGTCCACGCTCACCTCGAGCCTGGCGGCGAAGTCGGTGTCGACGAGCAGAAAGCCACCGCCCACGAAGACCGAGATCTGACCGTCATCGCGCTCGAAGCTGGTGAAATCGATCGTCTCTGCCAGCGCCGCGAGGAGCTGCTCGCGTTCGTCTCGGAGAGCGCTGGCGGTGGCGCCACCCCCGACCTCCTGCTGGAAGATCTGCCGGTTGAGCTGCGCGATGTTCGCGGCGAGCTCGTTGACCTGGTTCGTGAGCTGTGCGATCTGCTGGTTGGTGTCGACCTGAAGCTGATGGAGACGTCGGTCCGTATTTCGAATCAGCTCGGCCAGGGTGAGGGCCGACTCGACCACCTGGTTGCGGATCGAGATCTCCTGGGGATTGCTCGCCAGGTCGTTCAGGTTCGCAAAGAACCCCGCCATAGTCCCCGTGATCCCGGTATCTTCGAGCTCCTGGAAGATTCCCTCGAGCCGTCCCAGCCCCGCCTCGATGCCTCTTTGAAAGGAGAGCTCCTGGCGCTCGTGCCGGAGCTGGGCATCGAGCGCAGCATCTGCGATTCGCTGAATATCCGAAAGCTCGACTCCGCCCCCGAGCGGAACGCCACCGCGCGTAAAGGTCGGTGGCACCGCCACAAAGACGGGCCGCTGCCGCGTGTAGCCGGGCGTGTTTACATTGGCGATGTTGTTCGCGCTGACCTGGATCGCCCGGGCCTGGGTCAGGAGCGCCTGCTTGCCGATCGTCAGCGTGCTGAAGATGGACATGCGCTAGACCTCGCGCCGCACCGCCATGGCATCGGGCGAGGCGGCCGGCTCGAAACGTCCGCTGGCGTCATAAGTCTGGGGCTCCGGTGTGCGCAGGGACTGGATCAAGCAGAGCAGACCGCGAATGCCGAGGATCGATTGCTCGAGAAAACCGCGGCCTACGGCCACGAGCTCGTTCAGGCTGCCCACGAGCGCGCGCAGCTTCTCGGCGGACTGCTCGAGTGCTTTAGCTTCCGGGCCTAGGCGAGCGCAGATGCTCGAGACCCGCATCTCGTCCGATCCCAGCCCGAGCGCTTCGCCCACGCGCTGCGTGAGCGTCAGTCGAGACCCTTCCAGGGCCTGAAAGCGCAGAACTCGCCCCTCTTTGAAGCGGTTGCTGTCCTCGAGACCCTCGATGTCCTGCTTGATGATGCGCTTCTGATCGGCCTGCAGGATCTCCACCAGCTCCTTGATGAGCTCGCTCTCCTGCTCCAGGACCGTGACGAGTTCCGAGACCAGAGCGGTCATCACTTGGACTCCAGATGTCGCAGCAGCTGCTCGGCCAGCCCGAACGTACCTGCTTCGGCGGCGCGGCGCGCCAGCGCGTCGTCCATCAGGGCGCTATAGCCTTCCATCGACTTGTCCTCGAAAAGCCCGCCTGACTCCACGCTTTTACGCATTTCCTGAAGCAACATCTTGAGGATGTAAGCTTCGAACTCGTGAGCTGCTTCGGCGAGCTTTCGATTCTTCTCGGACGATTTCGGGGAATCTATTAGACGCAGACCGGTTCCGGCCTCTTCTGCCGCTCCCATGCGCAGATCCACTGGGGACTCCTTCCCATGCCATCCATTAGCCGCCCATTGGGGCCGCTTGAGCTACCTATATGATCTTCAGGTCCGCGTGCAGCGCACCTGCCACCTTCATCGCCTGCAGGATGGCAATCAGATCCCGCGGGCTGGCTCCGATGGCGTTCAGCGCGCGAACCAGCTCTCCAATCGTGACTCCCTGTACCAGCGCCAGGTTCGAACCTTGCTCCTGAACCACGATCTCCTCGTTGTCGAAGGTCACGGTCGTGCCAACCTCCGCGAAGGCCGAGGGCTGGGAGACCGAGGTCCGCGTGGAGATTCGAACCACCAGATTTCCGTGCGCGATTGCCACCGCTGAGACGCGTACGTCCGTTCCCATCACGACCGTCCCTGTACGCTCGTTGAGTACGACGGCGGCCGAGCGGTCCGGCTGCACCTCGACCTGTTCGACGCGCGCCAGGAAAGGCACCGGATCTTGCTGAACCGCATCCGGGATCGCGATCTCGATCGTGCCGGCATCCGTAGCGTGCGCAGTACCTGGCCCGATTTTCCTGTTGAGCTCGAGCGCCGTGCGGGCGGCGGTCGTGAAGTCCTTGTCGCGCAGGATGAGCCGGATCGAGCTCCGATTCTTGAGCTCGAACGCCAGCTCTCGCTCCACCAGAGCGCCTCCGGGGATGCGGCCCACGGTGGGATGGTTCTGTTGCACGCGGTCGCCCTGACCGGTGGAGGCCGAGAAGCCGCCGATCGAGACGGCCCCTTGCGCGAGCGCGAACACCTCTCCATCGACGCCGAGGAGCGGTGTCGCCAGCAGCGTCCCTCCCTGCAGATTGCCCGAGTCGCCGATCGAGGAGACCGTCACGTCGAGCGTATTGCCGATGCGGGCGAAGGGCGGCAGCTCGGCGGTGACCATGACCGCCGCGACGTTCGTCACCTTGAGCTGGTTGGGGTCCACCACAATCCCGAGCTTGGACAGCAGTCCGGCGAGCGATCGAGTTGCGAAAAGGCTCGCCGCGCTGTCGCCCGTCCCCTGGAGTCCGACGATGAGGCCGTAGCCGATCAGCGGGTTGGGCCGTACGCCCAGGAAGTAGCCCAGATCCTTGATGCGTGTGGCATGGGACCCTGTTGGCCACACCAGTACAACCAGCAAAGCGAAGGAGATGCAACGCAGGATTCGCATCAGAACGGCAAAAGCTTCCAGAAAAGCCGAGCCAGCCACGGGGCCTCCTGCTGCTCTGCGTTGAGCCCGACGCCGCCGTAGTGGATGTCGGCACTCGCGATCAAGACGGACGCAATCGTGTTGTCGATCGCGATGTCCTCGGGTCGAATGAAGCCTGTGATGCGGATGACCTCGGTCTCGTTATTGATGCGCAGATGGCGCTCGCCTTCGATCCGCATCAAGCCGGATGGGGTGATTTCCGTGACCAGGCAGGCGACGGTCGTGGTGAAGCGCGCCTGACGCTTCATGCTCCCCTCGCCATCGAACTCACTCTTGGTCCTGGCCTCGACGATGCTGAGCTCCTCGGTGGGATCCTTGTCAGTCTTCTGGTCTGTGAATCCCAGAAATCCCAGGATGTTTCGGATGGGACGCGTCACCAGGGTTTGAAGCGCCACGTCGCTGTTGAGCGTCGCTTCGTACTTCGAATCGCGCGTGAGCTCGGTCGTGGCCTCGTTCTCAGCCATGGCCTGCTCTTGGATCTCGACCGTGATCAGGTCGCCGACCCGCTTGGCGCGGTTCTCGAAAGCCAGGAAGCGGCGCGAGGCGTCGCCGCGCCAGAGTGAGCCCTCCGCTGGGACGTACACGTCCGCCGTGGGAGCGGGCGGCTGAGGCAGGAGCGGCGGCTCGCCGTAGATGCTCGGGGGGTGAAGCTCCGCGCAGCCGACCAGCAGCAGCAGCCAGAGCATGCTCATGGCCAACTCCCGACTCCGGGCGTTCTCAGGATTGCCCTGCCCGAGCCCACGACCTCTGCCTGGAACCTGCGCCGAGTGGCCGGGTTCTCAACGCGGATCAGCTTTCCGCGCGCGCCGGCCTCGAGCGCGCGCGCCTCCATGCGCACCTCCAAACCGGGTCCGCCGCCGTGCACCATGACGACGTCGCCGCGCCGCACCAGGGGCTCCGCCTGTAGCTGGGCGAACCTCAGCGGGACGCCCTCGGCGGTGCTTCGCTTGAGTCGGCTGCCGAGAGCCTGAGGCAGGTCGGTGATCACGTCTGCAGCGAGGAGCCGCAGCTCGCGCTGTTCGAGCCGTAGCATGTCCGGGCCTAGCGTCTCGCCGCGGCGCAGGTCGCGGGTCGTCACGACCACGGGTGCGCGTACGTCGACCAGCACACTGGCCGCGCGCTGCACGCGCGGGGCGTCGGGATTCGAAGCGTCAGATAGCATGACCTGTACGGCGACGCGGCCCAGGAAGTCCTCCCCGGAACGGAATTTCACAACCAGGCGCTGCGCCCCCAGCGGCACCGCGAAGCGCTCGGGCAGTCTCCAGTTGGAGAGGCGTATGCTGGAGTCGGGCCAGGGCATGCGATGCCGGAGAGCCTGCTCCACGCGCTCACGTAAGTAGTCGGGCTGAATCTCGCGGTAGGCGGTGTGCACACGCACCCTTTCCGCGACATCGAGCACCAGATCGGGGTCCAGCGCAGCGATCTGCTCGCGCAGGGACTGTCCGGAGAACGTTCGGTGCCGGGACGGCGCCGCGGCGGGACCGAGTGTGAACGCCGACAGGCGAGCCTGCTGCGCCGAAGCGATCCCGTCGAGGGTCGCGATCTCGCCCAGCGTGATGACCGATCCCTCTACCGCTACGTCAGATGGGATCTGTACCACGCCACGGGCGAGGGCCGCGGCCGGAAACGCCAGCAGCAGAGGCAGCAGGATACGCAGCGCCACGTTTACCCCTGGGTGATGAAGCGCAGCATTTCGTCCGCACTCGAGATCACCCGAGTGTTCGCCTCGAACGCCCGCTGCGCGAGAATCAGGTTTACCAGCTCCTCGGCGATGTTCACGTTCGCCTCCTCGAGGGCCCCCTGGGTCAGGAGGCCGAACGCCTCCTCACCGGGGTCGCCGGTGGTGGGGGTGCCCGAGGCGTCGGTTTCGATCATCAGGTTATGTCCGATCGCCTCCAGGCCCGGCGGATTGAGGAAGCGAGTGAGCTGAATCTGTCCGACCTCAGTTGGTGTTGGGCTGCCTGGCTGGATGACCTGCACGAAGCCGTCCTGACTGATGGTGATCGAGAGCGTGTCGTCGGGCAGCGTAATGGGTGGGTCGAGCTGAAGACCGGCGGAGTTCACGAGGTTGCCGTTGACATCGATCCGGAAGGAGCCATTCCGCGTGTAGGCGAGATCGCCATTAAGCTGCTGGATCGCAAAGAAGCCAGCGCCGTCGATGGCTATATCCAGTGGCTGATCCGTCTGACGCATGGCCCCCTGAGTGTGGATGTGCTCGGTGGAGACCACGCGGGTTCCGCGCCCGAACTGGAGGCCGGTGGGGCTGCCGCCTTCCGCCACGGGAGCACTCACGGTCTCGTAGAGCAGATCCTCGAACTGGGCGCGAATGCGCTTGAAGCCGTGCGTGCCCAGGTTGGCGATGTTGTTTGCGATCACATCGATTCGAACCTGCTGTGCGACAGCACCTGTCACGGCTGTGAACATGGCCGAGCTGCTCATCTGCTTTTCCTTTTCTTGTATGACGCGAGTTAGCGGTTGATGGTCTGGATCAGCTGCTGTGTTAGCTGGTCGTTCGCTCGCAGCGACTGCATGATCGATTCGAACGCGCGAGTGGCGATGATCAGACCCACCATCTCCTGCGACAGGTTTACGTTCGATGCCTCCACGAACCCGACCGCGATGCGTGGGTTGTCGACTTCCTCCTGGCCCGCTTCCGGGCTCGCCGCGATCAGGCTCCGACCGTGCTTGCTCAAGCCGGCGGGATCAGCGAAGCGTACGATGCGCAGGCGTCCGATCGGACCATTCTGGGTCGTGAGCGTGCCGTCCGCGCGCAGCTCCGCTCGCGCCCCGGGTGGCACGGCGAGAGGCCCGCCCTGGCCCTGGACAGGCAAGCCGTTGGGGAGCACCAGTTCACCCGCCGCGTTCAGACGAAAGTCTCCGCGCCGCGTGTAGAACTCGTTTCCCTGGGCGTCCTGGACCACGAAGAACCCGTCACCGTCGATGGCTGCGTGCAGTGGACTATTCGTGGGTTGATGCGTTCCCGGGCTGAGGTCGATCTGCCCTGGTTGGATGCGAGCGTAGGGCATGGCGGCGGCCAGTACGGTGTCGAACACGGCGTGATCCCGTCGGTAGCCCGAGGTACCCACGTTGGCGACGTTGTTCGCGATCACGTCGAGCTCCGACTGCGCCGCGACCGCTCCCGTATAGGCGATGTAGATTCCGCTCGGCATCGCAGATTAATTGTGCAAGCTAGATGCCGGCGAGAGGGTGCGTGAGTGGGATTTAGTGGGCTGTGTGGACGCAGCCCGGGGGGGGAAGCAATTGCCGGGTAGGTAGAATCAGACTGAGCACGTGGATATCGATCTTGTGCTCCGAGTCTTCGTCCTTCGGCTGCGGCGTCGGTACGGGATCGACCGGGGCGGGCTCCTCCTCCGGCTCTTTCTCGTCGCCGGGTAGGGCCGGGAAGCGTGTGTCATGCGGCGAGCGCTCTCGCCGCCTTTCGACGCGGGGCACGATGCGTTCAATCGGCCTGACTCCATCGCTAACGGCGTAGACCTCGATCACCCAAAGACCTCCTGCTCCTCCTTGTAGCCCACACGGAAGCGAGTCAGAAACTCATCGCGGTCGGCATCGTTCAGCCCGAGCAGCCGGACGCCGGCGCATGCCCAGGGGTCCAGCTCCGGGTTCTCCTCGCGGCGCCCCAGGCCTTCTCGCAGGCAGACCCGATCGGCCACCTGGAGCAATGCGGCCAGGGGCTGGGCCCCATCGCTGTCTTCGGTCAAGCGTTCGGGATCGTGATGCGCACCCACCGCTTTGCTGAGTCTTTCAGGGAGCTTCCACTTGGCCAGCAGCAGCTGCCCCACCTCGCAGTGATCGAAGCCCAACACATCCTTCTCTGCCTCGATGGGATCCGCGCCCTCGGCGTAAACGACCCGCATGACCTCCTGGTACTTCGTCTCCACCTCGGCGTGCATCAGCAGCTTGCCGATGTCGTGAAGCAGCCCGCCCACCATCGCCTCATCCCGCGCCAGCCCTCCCACGTCCTGAGCAAGGAGAGAGCAGGCCACGCCGGCCGCAACGGCGTGCTCCCAAAGCAGCCGCTCCGCCAGGCCGAAGCGCATGAAGACGTCCTTGATGGCTGCTGCAACCACGACCGACCGCAACGTGGCGTAGCCCAGCAATACGATGGCCTGCTGCACGGTGGTGATCTTTCGCGGCATCGAGTAGAAGGACGAGTTCGCGATCTTGAGCACGCGTACCACCAGCGCGGCGTCCCGGGAGACCAGAGCGGTCAGGCTGGGCAGGTCGGTGTCCGGGTCCTCCGCCTTCTTCATGACCTCGGCGGCGACCGGTGGCATGACCGGGAGTTCTTTGGCGTTGGCGATCAACGCAGCTGCACCGTCAGACATCGAACTTAACTCCTTACCCGTGCAGAACCTTTCGCAGGATCCCGGCAACGTCCAGAGACTCCAGGTGTTCGGGCACCGCCTGACCGGAGGTGACGCACGCGATGGGGCGACCGCTCCGGACCACGCAGTTGTACAGCTCGCCGTAAACCCGCGTCTCGTCCAGCTTGCTGAGAATGAGGCGCGAGTAGGGCAGCCCCCGGTACGCCTCGAGAATCTCGCGCGAGTCGCTCGAGCGTGTAGTTGCGGACAGCACCAGCAGGAGCTCGGCTTCCCCCGCGGCTTCGACGAGGCTTCCCAGGGCCCTCAGGCCTCCGGTGTCACGCGGGCTCTTGCCTGTCGTGTCGACGAAGATGTGCTCGCGGTTACGTGCCTGCGCGATCGCGCGGGAAAGGTCGGTGGGGCTGATCGCGACCTCTACGGGCACGGACAGCATCTCGCCGAAGCGGATCATCTGCTCCGCCGCCGCCACCCGATGGACATCGGTCGTGATTACCAGGACGCCGTTGGGGGAGGAACGAGCGGCTCGCGCCGCGAGCTTGGCGATAGTGGTGGTCTTCCCCACCCCGGTCGGGCCTGCGAAGATCTGAACCCGGCTCGGTAGGCCGCCTCGCTCCGCGCGCCCGAGATCGTTTCGCATCTCTCCCGCCAGGTTCAGCTTCAGGCGGTCGAGGTCGCCCAGCGCCCCGGGGTCCACCCGGGCCACGATGCGCTGCACCAGTGAACGCGCGAGCGGCTCATCTATCCCTCGCCCCACCAGGAAGTAGAAGAGCCGCTGTACGGCGGGGCCGTCGGAATCGGGAACCAGCGCGCCCGAGCCGACCAGTGCGGCCAACAACGTGCGGATCTGGGCCAGGTCGGAGCGCGCCTCGACCGGCTCGCTCGTGGCTCGCTCGTCGAGCGCGGTGACCTTTTCACGGATCTCGCGAATCTCGTCGAGCAGAGGATCCACGGCCTGCTTCACGGCCCAGATGTCATGGTAGACACCGGTCCCCCGAGGACGGGAGGGGGGGAGGTTCGGTGTGAGCGCGCCCTTTACGGAGACCGGCTCCTCTTTCGCCGGCTCGTCGACCGCGGCGGTGACCTCGAGGACCTTTCGGCCCAGGAGTCCGAAGAGCCCTCCGTCCCGGCGCACGGAGCGGCTCGAAACGATCACTGCACGCGGGCCCAGCTGCTCTCTCACGAGCTGAAGGGCTTGCTTCATGCTGACCGCTTCGAACGTCTTTACCTGCATGCTGGGCTTTCCACGCACCTATGACGTCAGCTCGACCACACCAATCGATTCCACCTGAACCTCGGGGGCAAGCTCGGTAGCGGAGATGACCTTACTACGCGGCAGGAAACGCTCAGTCATCCGTCGCACCTGTGCACGGATGTCCGGCGCACAGAGGATGGAGGCGTCTGGGTGGAGCGCACTTACCTTTTCCACCTTGGTGCGGATCGCACCCACGATCTTCGAAATGGTCTCCGCATCCAGCGTGATCAAGGTACCCTGGTCCGTCCGCTGAATCGACTCCTTGATCGTGCGTTCGATCTCTGGTTCGAGCACAAGGACTCCCAACTTGCCATCTGGTGCCAGATCCGCCGAGATTTGTGCGGCAAGCCGCTCACGGACGAGTTCGGTCAATAGCTCGGGGTCTTTAGTCTTTGGTGCATAATCTGCCAGAGCTTCCAGGATGGTCGGCAGATCTCGAACGGGCACGGACTCCTTGAGGAGGCTCTGTAGAACCTTCTGGACGCCGCCGAGCGGGAGGCCATCGGGCACGACCTCGCTCACGAGCTTCGGATGGGTCGAGGACACCGCATCCAGCATCTCCTGAACCTGCTGTCGGCCCAGGAGTTCCGCCGAATGGCGCCGGATCAGCTCCGTCAGGTGGGTCACGATCACCGAGGCGGGGTCAACCACTGTATATCCGGAGATCTGGGCCTGGTCCCTCTGGTCCTGCGGAATCCAGAAAGCCGGAAGACCGAATGTCGGATCCCGCGTCTCCACACCTCCGAGCTTCGGTCCGCCGCCGGGTGGCGTGATGGCCAGCAGCCGGTCGGCCATCACCGTCCCGCGTGCTCTGCGCACCCCGCGGATCAGCACGGCGTAATCCTCCGAGCCCAGCCGCAGATTGTCGCGGACATGCACCAGCGGTACCGGGAAGCCCATGTTGACGGTGAAGTCGCGCCTCAACGTGCGGATTCGGTCGAGCAGATCTCCCTTCTTCTTCGGATCCACGAGATCGATCAAACCGTAGCCCACCTGCAGCTCGAGCGGCTCCGGCGGGCGCAGGAGATCGATCGGTCGCTCGGGCGCCGCGGCCGCCTCCGTCTGCGCCTCCTTGGCCCCGGATGCCTCCTCCTTCGCAGCCAGAGTGGCGCGGTAGGCGCCGACGCCGAGACCCGCGGCCAGCAGGCCGAAGGCCAGGTGAGGGAAGCCGGGCACGAGCGCGAGCATTCCGAGCACGCCGGCCGCGAGTCCCAGCGGCGTCGGATTGGTCCAGAGCTGATTCGCGAGCGTGCTGCTCAGATCGCCCGCCTTCCCCGCGCGCGTGACGATGATGCCGGCTCCGACCGAGATCAGCAGCGAGGGCACGATGGAGACCAGGCCGTCGCCGACGGTGAGCAGGGTGTAGGTGCTGGCGGCTTCGCCTAACGGCATGTCCTTCTGCAGGGTGCCGATCACCAGACCTCCCAGAATGTTGACGCCCGTGATCAAGAGGCCCGCTATGGCGTCGCCCTTTACGAACTTGCCGGCACCGTCCATCGCCCCGTAGAAGTCGGCCTCCTCCTGGATGCTCATACGCCGGCGCAGCGCCTCAGTCTCATTGATCGAGCCTGCGTTGAGGTCCGCGTCGATCGCCATCTGCTTGCCGGGCATTGCATCCAGGGTGAAGCGTGCAGCCACCTCGGAGACACGGTTGGTTCCCTTCGCGATCACGAGGTAGTTGACGATCACGAAGAGCAAGAAGATCACCACGCCTACGGCGTAGTTTCCGCCGACCATGATCTTTCCGAAGCCCTCGATCACGCGGCCCGCTGCATGCGTCCCCTGGTCCCCGTTCAGCAGGATGAGCCGCGTGGATGCGATATTGAGCGAGAGCCGAAACAGGGTCGTGAGCAGCAGGATCGTGGGAAAGGTGGAGAGCTCCAGCGGAGAGCGGACGTAGAGCACGACGAGCAGGAGGAGCAGCGAGATGGAGAGATTGAGGCTGAGGCCGACATCGAGCAGCATCGGGGGGAGCGACACCAGCAGAACTGCAAGCATCCCGACCACGCTGAGTCCGATCCAGAGCGGGTTCGAGGTGCGGCTCTGGGTTGTGTCCGCAGCCGCTACCATGCGCGCGCCCGCCTACGATCGAGTCGATAGACAAAGGACAGGACCTCGGCGACCGCCCGATACAGACCCTCGGGGATCATCTGGCCGACCTTCACCGACCGGTACAGCGTTTGTGCAAGGGGGCGATTCTCGAGGATCGGAACGCCCGCCGTTTGGGCTATCTCGCGAATCCGATGGGCCAGGAAGCCCGCTCCCTTGGCCACGACCTTGGGAGCTCCCATCTCGGGGCGGCGATAGAGCAGAGCTATGCTGATGTGCTCCGGATTTGTGACGACGACATCGGCTTTGGGCACCGCCTCTATCATGCGCGTTCGCGACCGCTGGAACTGCATGCTGCGAAGGTGAGCCTTTACGTGTGGATCACCCTCGGACTGGCGTCGCTCCTCCTTGATCTCGACCCGGGTCATCTTGAGGGATTTCGCGACCTGCCAGTACTGGTAGGCGTAGTCGATGGCGGCGATGAACATCATTGCGACGGCGCCGGCCAGGTAGGCCTCCAGGACGACCTTCATCTGGAAGCCTACGATCTGGATTAGAGGCAAGCGCGACAGTCCCGGGTAATCCTCAAAATGACGAGCGATCACGAACCAGATCACGCCTCCAACAATGAGTACCTTCAGGATCGACTTGGGCAGCTCGATCACCGCCTGCTTCTTGATGATCCGGCTGATATTTTTGAGCGGATTCAGCTTGCTGACTTGAGGCTTGAGCTTATGGGTGGAGAAGTTACCCCGGGTTTGAATTAGACCGACGAGGATGCTCGATCCCGCGGCGGCTAGGAGGATGGGCATGAGCACCGTAGCCGCGGCCCCGAAACCGATGCGCAGCAGCTCCGCGGCCCCCTCGATGTCGAGCTCGTTGCGGGGCACCCAGAGTCTTCGGAACGTGCTAATGCCCATATAGAGGAAGCTGGTGCCCGTCAGCATTAGCGTCAGCGTGACCGCGAGGAGATTGGCAACGGTGAAGACCTCGGTGCTGACCGCAACCTGACCCTTGTCGCGCGAATCCTTGATCCGCTTCGGTGTTGGTGTCTCTGTCTTTTCGAGATCGTCGGCCAAAATTACCTCAGCAATAGAGTCGCGAGCTGCTCTTCGAAGGCTTCAAAGGCTCGCAAGAAGAATGCGACCGTCTCAGGGATCGAGATCAGTACGGCCACGAGACCGGTCATTACCGTCAACGGGAATCCGATGTTGAAGATCGAGAGCTGGGGCACGATGCGATTGAGAAACCCGATCAGCGAGTTGATGAGCAACATCACGCCGGTCACCGGGCCCGCAACCCGCGCGCCCGTCTCGTACATGAACCCAGCTGCTGAGAACAAGCTCTGGCTCAGGGCGCCCGTATCCAATGCATCACCGATCGGAAAGGTCTCGAAGCTGGCGGCGAGGCTGCGGATCAGCAGGTGGTGGCCATCGACCAGGAGGAAAATCACGGTCACCAGCTGGAGATGCACGGTGGCCATGACCGTGGTCTGTACCCCGCTGCTGGGGTCGATGGTCCGCGCCATCGCGAATCCCATCTGAAATGCAATGATCGCACCCGCCAGCTGGAAGGCAGTAAGGAGCAAGCGTGCCAGGAAGCCGAGCGCAAAGCCGATGGCCAGCTCGCTGACCATGGCAACGGCCACGGCATAGCCGTCTTGCGGGAGTGTTTGGGGCTGGGCGATCGGCAGCAGCGTCCCGGCCAGCACGACCACGACTATGGTGCGAAAGCGCAAAGGCATCGCCGCTCCCGAGAAGATAGGAGCGCCCAGAAAGAGGCCCGTGACTCGGGCGAGCACAAGCGTGTACAGAATCAGCAGGTCTCGGCCCCTATCTGGAGAGCACCAGGCCCGGTACCTGGGAGACGACTAGGGCCAGGAAGCTCATCAAGTGTCCGAGGATCCAGGGCATACCGATCCCGATGGTGAGAGCGATCCCGATGATTTTGGGCACGAACGTCAGAGTCTGTTCCTGAATGCTCGTAACCGTCTGTATCAGCGAGACCGTGAGTCCGATCATCATGGCCACCCCGAGGATGGGGGCGGCGACCAAGGCCGCGGTACGGAGCATCTCGCGATAGATCTCGATGACGAGATCAATGGTCATAGGATCCCCCTAACGATGGCGCCGATGATGAGGTTCCATCCATCCACCAACACGAAGATCATCAGCTTTAAGGGCAAAGCGATCATCATTGGCGGGACCACAATCATTCCCATCGAAAGCAAGGTGGCGGCGACGACCATGTCGATCACGAGAAACGGCAAAAAGAGCATGGCTCCGATCAAAAACGCCGTGCGCAGCTCACTGAGCATGTAGGCGGGGACAAGCACGGACAGGCTTAACGTCTCGGGGCTCTCTGGCGCTTCGCGTTGGGAGATCTCATTGAAGAGCAGCAAGTCCTCGTTGCGCGTCTGTCGGAGCATGTACGTGCGAAAGGGGGTCACGATTTTCTCGTAGGCCACAGTATCCTCGAGCTCACCCCGCAAATAGGGCCCGACGCCAGTCGAGTACGCTTGCTCGAAGGTTGGCTGCATCACGAACAGAGTGAGAAAGAGAGCGAGCGCGGTCAGGATCTGGGTCGGCGGGACCTGCATCACTCCGATGGCCTGGCGCAAGAGGGTGAGCACCACGAGCACCCGGATAAAGCACGTGAGCATCATGACCAGCGCGGGCGCCAGTGAGAGCAAGGTCATCAATATGGCCAGGCGGAAGGCTGGCGTCAGCTTCGCCGGATCGTTGGTCAGAGACTCCAGGTCGGAGAGCACTTGCCCCAGGATTCCCGGATCGGCGGCCTGCGCATGGGCAAGACCGGCCAGGGCGAGCGTCGCACCGCCCAGGATCGCACCGATGCGCCAACCTCGGTTAGCCATCCAAGCCCTCGAAGTGACCGATCACATCGAGGAGTGCGTTCTTGCCTTCTTCTTTCCGGGGCGGCATGTCCTTTGCGAGCTCTTCACTGAACGACATCTCCGCTGTCAGGTCGGCGAGGGGCGTAATCGAGTCCGCGCCCATACCGACCAGCAGCTTGTGGCCCCCCACCGCGAGGAGCGCGACCTGATGGCGCGGTCCGACGCTGCGGGTTGCCAGGACCTGAATCTGTGCGTGTTCTCCAGCGATTGCGATGCGGCGCCGCTTCGACCAGAAGGTGAGGCCCCAGCCTAGGGCCGCGACCCCGGCTATGGCCAAGGCCAGGCGGGTGAGCGGGGCGATCGTGGGCGAGGCGAACGCCGCGACGTCGGTCTCCTCGGCCGTCGGCTCGGCATGCGCCAGTCCGCACAGAAAGAAGAGAGCGATGGTCGCGATCGTGGCCCGGGACAGGCTCGTCATCCCAGGGACTCCACCCGCTCCGCGGCACTATGGACCGAAACGACGCGGACAGCGTAGCGCTCGTTCACCACCACCACCTCTCCTAGTGCGATCGCGCGGCCGTTGACCAGGATATCCACCGGCTCTCCGGCCATGCGGTCGAGCTCCAGGATCGAGCCCTGACCGAGGTCGAGCAGCTCCTGGATCCGAAGCTTGGTTCCACCGAGCTCCACCGAGACCTTCAGTGGAACATCGAGCAGGAGATCGAAGCTTTGCTCAGCTGAACTTGAGGTCGTCTCGTCGGCCATACTTGCTTCCTTTCCTAGCTACAGCCCGAGCGCGTTTTCCAGCACGCGCCGTTCTAGCCATCCCCGGTTCACGATGGAGTCGAGAAGAGACTTCCGGTTGAGCCGCTCGTCTAGCTGGACCACGGCGAGCTGCTCGCGGGAGATCAGGCCCTTGCGTAGTAGGGCCTGCCCGGCCGTACGATCGGTGAGCGAGCGCTCGATCTGGCGTCGCTCACTGATGCGGATCGCGTACTTCGAATGGCTCTGTCCCACGCGGCCTCTAAAAATGAGTTCTCCCTCAACACGGATGTCGATGTCCTCATCACATCGTCGATCGAGCTCGATGATGTCCCCTGCTCGAAGCGATCGAACTCGAGCTGCGGAAAGCGAAGTGTCCGCCAGGATCGCCCGCGCCGTGGCCTCTACCTCGAGGACATTGAGCTGAAGATTGGCTCTCCAGTTAGCATCGACCTCCCTATCTCCCGCCCGCGCCGAGGTCGCCTCGAGCAGCGGCTCGAGGCTCGTGTAGGGGAGGACGAAGTAGATAGGCGATACCGGAAGCACGTCGCCTGCCAATCTGATCGTGCCGACATAGCAGACCTCTCCTTCGGGGATCGACGACATGACCTGATTGTCACGATCGGTGCGCATATGCTCCACCCTCAACGGAAACCATGATCGCCATGCGTTCTCGAAGTCCCGAAGCAGGTCCAGGTGCACCTTGGAGAGGAGGCGGATCTCGATATCGGAGATCTCCCTGCCCTCGGGTATGTCTGCGATACCGAGCCCGCCCATGAGTGCATCGATGAGTGCGTACGTCATGGTCGGTGCCAACACGAGCATCGAGATACCAGCCAGTGGATCGAGCCGAATCATCTCGAAAAGCGTACGCGCTCCCTTGAGCTGGCGTCGAAACTCACCGAATTTTTGAAGCTCGACGCTTATTCCCTCGACACGAACCGGCGATCGCAAGGTCTTGGTCAAGGTGACCTGGATGGAAGGGCCCAGACGATCGAAGACCAGGTTGAGCACGGGAAGCGGCCGCCGGATGATGCGGTCGTGGCTCCATGTTGGATCGCTCAGATCTAGGAGAACCGCGTTACGGGCGGAGAGCAACGCGTCCGGCTGGGTGGGAACCTGCCCCTGATCGATCGCCTCGATGAGCTGATCGATCTGCTCTTGCTCTAGGACGGGCTCGGTCACTGTACGACGAACTCCGTGAAGAAGATGCTGCGAGCCTTGCCCGTAACGAGCAGCGCGTTGATCCGCCGAAGCATCTCCTCGCGCAGCAGATCCTTGCCCTCGATGGAGCGGACGTCATCGAAAGACTTGCTGCCCAGCAAGCTGATGATCAGATCTCGGATCTGTGGCAGCCGCTGCTCGATCTCCTCTGCCACGGTGTCCTTGCTGAGCTCGAGATCGGCCTTCAGCTTGAGATAGCGGTCACGATCGCCATCGCCGATGTTCACGATGAACGCATCCAGCGAGAAGATCGCGCCCAACCTCTTGCCTGCTCCCGCGGCCGCGGTTGCTGCCGCGACCTCGTGTGCGGCCTCACTCTGAGCGCGTTCAAAGGGATGATCGGCCTCGGCTTCCTGTGGCGCTTCGGCGGAGTCGACCGGTTCCTCCGGCGCGTCGCGGGAGAACATGAGGAATCCAGCCCCCATGCCCGCCAGGACGAGCGCGGCGGACGCCACGACCGGAATGAGAAAGCTGCGGCGACCGCCTCCAGAGGCACCTTCTGCCTCTTCCGCCTCAGGAGACTCGTCTGCTTCTTGGGCTTCCTCTTCGGCCATACTACTTCTCCTCTACGCGGCGATGTCTACTGTCCCAGTACCACGAGGTTCGCGAGCAGCTCGTTCGCCGTGCTGATAGTTCGCGTGTTGGCCTGGAAGGCACGTTGGCTCAGGATCAGCCTTACGAACTCTTCCGCGAGATCGGTGTTCGACTGCTCCAGGAAGCCCGAACGAATCGCTCCCAGACCCGCTGCGTTGGGTGAACCGTTGATCGGCTGTCCGGAAGCGATCGACTCGATGAAGTTGTTCTGGCCCACTCGCTGCAGACCGCTCAGGTTCGCAAAGGTCGCCAGGGCGACCTGGGCAAGCTTCTGGGTCTGGCCGTTCGAGAACGTACCCGTGACGAAGCCGTTCTCATCGATGTCGATGTTGCTCAGCGTACCTGCCGTGAAGCCGTCCTGGGTCAAGAAGCGGATGAAGTTGTTGGCGCCTGACACCGTCGCGCCACCGAACTGGGTGGTCCTGTCGGTGCCGCTGCCTCCCTCGGTGGGCGTTGTTCCGAAGTCGAACGTGATGACCTGGCCCGAGGCGGCGCCGCCCGCGAAGGCCCAGCCCGTGGCGTTGGCCGGCGTGGCCACCGGCGCTCCCACCTCGGCTCCGCTGATGGCGCCATCGCCGTCCGCATCGTAGTCGATACTCAGGGCCGCAGCGGACTCCGTGATGAGGGCACCCTGGGAATTGAAAGAGAGGGTGCCGCTCTCGATCGGGAAGAAGTCCTGCTCATGCCCGGCCACGGTAGTGAACGTGTTGAACGGTGGGCCGTATGACGCGAAGTCGACGTCTTCCCGGTTCATGCCCACGTAATAGAACCACGAGTTCGCCGCGGCATCGTTCTTGCGGAAATAGACCAGGATGTTCGTAGGATTTCCCAGAGAGTCGTAGATCCGGATACCCGTCTGGGAATTGGATGTGGTAACGGCGTTTGTATGGTTGAAGCCGGCCGCGCCCCCGGCCAGGGCCTGATCGTTGGGATCCAGGTTGATATTGATCTCGACCAGGCTGGTCGGCCGGGGCGTTGAGGAGATGCTCGAGAGGTCGATGGACGCGAGTGCACCGTTTGGCACACCTGCCGTCACCCCGAAGCCCTGAACCGCCTGGCCCTGAGCGTTCACGAGAACCTGGCTGGCGTTCAAGCTGAAGAGACCCGCCCGGCTGTAGAAGACGCCGGTCGTGTCCTGCAGGATGAAGAAGCCACCGCCGTCGATGGCCAGGTCGGTCGTGACTCCGGTGGACTCGAGCGATCCCTGTGTGAAGCTCTGAGTCACGCCGGAGAGTCGAACGCCCGCGCCGATTCTTCCTGAGCCGCCTCCGCCCAGGTTTCCAGCCAGGACGTCTACGAACTCAGCGCGCGAAGACTTGAAGCCTACCGTGTTCGTGTTGGCGATATTGTCAGCGATGATCGAGATCGTTTGACCGTTGGCATTCAGCCCTGCAACACCTGCAAACAAACTTGATTGAAGTCCCATGGCAACTGCTCCTCTGTTAGCGAATACGAATTACGGTTGAAGAATCGATATCCTGGTCCGCGATCAGTAGAACCGCCCGCCCATCGACGATGCGGACCCCATCTACGGTCCCAGTGGTCGTCACACGCGGCTCGAACTGCTGACCTACACGGTCGATTGCCGCGATCGTGAACTGATAGATGTCTCCCTGACGGAGCTGGATGGGTGCAGCATCCGAATCGGGCTCGAAGCGGCCGTCCTCGATCTGCCTCAGAGCCATGAGCTCCAGCGCCAGCTCCTGCCCCGTCGGTGTCTTGAGCCTCGGGCCGTCGGCGACCAGATGCAGCTCGTAGGTCCCCGGGATCAACGTTACCGCGGCGCCTTCTCCGTCGGGCAGCGACAATCCGATGAAATCTCCGAGCGGGCTCTGCGCCACGAGGCCCAGCAACTCACTTTCCCGCTCGAGCTCGATCCGCATCACCTCCGTGCTCTCCGAGCCGGAGACACGCAGGCTATTCCCTGCGAACTCGACCTGGCGCCCGATCATGGCCAACGGGTCCAGCAGCGCGCTGCCGCTCGCGCTGCTGGAGGAGATCAGCTCATCGAGCCGGGAGTTGATGCCCTTCAGCTCCGTGGTCATCTGCAGCGACTGCTCGAGCTGGCTGAACTGGGCCAGCTGTGCGGCGAGCGCGGATGAATCCTGGGGATCGAACGGATCCTGGTGCTCCAGCTGAGCGAGAAAAATACGCAGGAAAGCGTCTTGCCCAAGGCCGGCCTTGTCTGCCACTGTGACCGGGTCCGTTGTCAGCGGCGCTGTTCCTAGAATGTCGTTGATCTCCGCCACGGCTTAGGCTCCTCTCAGTTTTTTGCGGCTATACATGGACGTCGACCGCTCCCAGGCTGTGAAGCGTAGAGAGCGGGCTCGGGATGGGATCCAGCGCTGTGAACGCGGAATTCGAGCCCCGGGATCCCGCATGACTCTGGCCGGGGTTGGTGCCCTGCTCGGTCCAGTCGCGGGCGCGAGACCCGCCCGGCTCCTCACGCTCGCGGACGTCGACCTCGAGGTGATCGATCTTCAGGCCCTGCGCCTCGAGTGCCTGACGCAGCTCCGGCAGGTGGCGCGCGATCAGCTCGGCCACCGCGCCCCGCTCCGCGACCACACTGAGCTGCACGCTGTCGTGCATGACCGTCAGTCTCAGACTCAGCCCGCCGAGCTCCGGGGGGTTCAGCTGGATCTGCGCTCGTCCGCCCCCGTTCTGGGCGAGCACACGAACCTGCCGCATGATCTCCGCTTCGTTCTCGATGGGAAGCTCCGGCAACGCGCGCAGCTCAGATGCTACGCCCTCGGTCAGCCGGGTGGGTCCGGAAGAGGAGAGCGCTGGGTCGACTCTGGGGCCGAGGAGCTCCGGCGCCTCCATCTGCGCGGCTGCACGCGTCAGGCTGGCGAAGCGGGCATCGGATTGTCCGTTCGAACCGGCCTGGCCCTCGGGGCTCGGCGCGGGAGGCTCCAGCGTACGAACCGCGTCTGAACGCTCCGCCGCGGGTGGTGTGAGCAGAGGGGCCGGCGTGGATGTCGTGGGCTTGCTCTCGACCGGCGGAGAAACAGGCGCTGCGGCTGCGCGCGCGAGCTCGGTGGGCACGCGCTCGTTCTCGGACGTTGCACCCGCGGCTGCGCGCGCGAGCTCGGTGGGCACGCGCTCGCTCTCGGACGGCGCATCCGCGGCTGCGCGCGCGAGCTCGGTGGGCACGCGCTCGCTCTCGGACGGCGCATCCGCGGCTGCCCGCGTGGTTTCACGATCGACTCGCCCGCGCAGGTCCGTCTCTGCTTGGCGGGTCTCGCGGGGTGCCTTGGCCAGCAAGATCTCTTCATCCGGGAGCTCGGAGTCGTTCTCTGCCTGGATAGCTTCTTCGCTAGTGAGCTCGTCGAACAAGGTGTCCTGCGCGGACGCCTCCTGCGCCGATCCTTCCTCCACCCCAAGCTCTCCCAGCGATCGTCCGTTGACCGGGTTCTCCTCAGACTCGAGATCCTGCGGTGGGAACGGAGCCACTTCGGCGTCTTGGACGGCTAGCTCGAGCGCGTTCTGGAAGTAGCCGTCCGTCGTGCTCCGCTCCTGGATGGGAGCGTCTCCCCGGTTCTCCTCAACCGCTGGTGCTGGCATGTCGGCCAGTGGAAGAGCCACAGCATCG
>SMWZ01000170.1 GCA_004356455.1 Deltaproteobacteria bacterium | reverse complement strand
CTTGGCTGCTGCCATCGAGGCGCGCCGGGCCCTTTCGGAACCGCGTTCGATGCGGCTCTCGGCTTCGACACTTCGCTCTTCCGACATCGTGATCTCCTCCCCACTCGTCTTGTGCGGCCGATCGCTCCGCGCCGAGCGCTTATATTAGCCCGCCTTCCCCAGTTCAGACGTTGAGTTCAGGCTTTTCAAGCACTCAGGTTGCAAAGTCGGCGCTACAATTGGCATTGCTCGCATCCGCCCGTTCCAGGTCCTTGATCGGGGTCATATCTCCCCTGAAGCCTACTCCGAACTAGCGATTCGAAACCGATTCTTCATGGCGCTGAGTATCGTGGCCCCCTTCCTGACTCAACGGATCCTGCTTCGCTATGATACACCGAGATGGGGGTAATTGCGCTCACCGAAGCGGTGGAGCAGGTCCGTGCGCGGGACACGCTCGCGGTGCCGCTCGGGCCCGGTCAACCGGTCGCGTTCCTGCACGCGCTCGGCGAGCGTGCGGACTTCGAGGATCTGCGCGTCTTCGCAGCGCTGCTGATCGACGAGTTCCCGCTCTTCACTCGCCCGGGCGTCAAGCTCTACAGCGGCTTCTTCGGTCCGGTGGAGCGAGGCTTGGCACGCTCGGGCTTCGATGTGTCATTCATCCCGTCGGACTTTCGCGGCTTCGCGGGCATCGCGGGGCGCATGCGTCCGCGCCTGATGGCTACCGCCGTCGCGCCGCCCGACCCAGACGGATGGCTCAGTCTCTCGCTCCACGCCGGTGCGACGGTCGGGGAGCTGCAGCGCTGCGGCCGGGATCCCGAGCGAATTCTGATCGCGGAGATTCAACCTGGGCTGCCCCGCACCCTCGGCCTTCCGCCGGACCACCCGCACGCGCTCCACGTCGATGACGTGGATCTGATCGTTGAGAGTCCGCGACCGCCGTTCACGCTGCCCGACGACGAGCCGAGCGAAACCGACAAGGCCATCGCGGGGCATGCGCTCCGCTATGTGCACGACGGCTGTACGCTGCAGACCGGAATCGGCGGCGTGCCGACCGAGATCGTGGAGCTCCTCGCGGACGGAGACGGCGGCGACTACGGCATCCACTCCGAGATGTTCACCGAGGGGCTATGGAAGCTACACCGTGCCAATAAGGTGACGAACCGCAAGGGGATCCACGACGGCTACTCGGTCACGACCTTCGCACTCGGCACAAGCGAGCTCTATGCTTGGCTCGACGGAAACGAGCAGGTGCGCTTCCTCCCGGTCGACCAGGTAAACGCGCTCGATGTGATCGCACGCTGCCGGGATTTTATCTCGATCAATGCTGCGCTCGCCGTCGACCTGATGGGACAGATCGTGGCCGACGCGATTGGGCCCAGGCAGTACTCGGGGATCGGCGGTCACTTCGATTTCAGCTTCGCGGCGCCTTTTTCGCCGGGTGGACACTCGCTGACCTGTCTTCCATCGACAGTTACAATCGATGGCAAGGTCGCTTCCCGCATCAACGCAGTGCTCCCCGCGGGCTCCGTCGTGACAACGCCGCGGCACGCGGCCGATGTGATCATCAGCGAGTTTGGCGCGGCCGAGCTGGCGGGAAAAACCGTGGCGGAACGCGCAGAGGCGTTGATCGAGATCGCTCATCCGGACTATCGAGACGAGCTGCGCCGGGACTGGGCCACGCGCGCATAGGAGTAAGGTACGTGATCGGAGAGGAAACCCGCATCGTCGAGATCGTTTTTCCCACCAATACGAACAGCTACGGGACACTCTTCGGCGGCCACGCGTTGAGCCTAATGGACCGGCTGGCCTTCATCGTCGCCTCACGCTACGCACGCAAGACGGTGGTCACGGCCAGCTCGGAGAAGATCGAGTTCCGGACGCCCGTCAAGGAAGGTGACCTGATCGAGCTCGTTGGTCGGATCGTGCGCGTGGGCAACACCTCGATCACGGTCGATATCGACATGTACTCCGAAAATTTGCTCACCGGCGAGCGCAAGCTCTCCACCACCGGCGAGTTCGTAATGGTCGCTGTGGGCGAGGACGGCCGCCCCACTCCGGTGCCGCAGCCTGTAACGGCACTATCAAGTTGAGGCGGGGCCGGGCAGCCGATGAACAGCCCTACGCCCACATCCAGCGGGAGCGCCGGATGCGGCGCTTCAAATCCCCCGCCTATCCGGAAGGACCATGAAATGAGTGGACTGGCTCCGTAAGCCTCGCAACCGATTCGCGGTATCTACCGAAGAGAGAACCTGACGACGGCCAACGGCAGAGCTGGATCATGTTCCTGCGAAACTACTGCAGCGGGATCGCTGGTTGGCCGGAGCGGAAGTCCGCTTGCTTGTCGGTAAGCTCACACTCGGTGCATGCATTCGCCGGAGTCAGCGCGCGGGGCCCTGCTAGCGGGCGCCCCGGCGCGATTTCCCTTTTCTTGCTTTCTCTGCAGACGACCTATCAGACGTTCGGCCCCCCCCGTCCTCCTTTACGTAGCTTCGCCGGACCAGATCGACGATCCGCCTCTTCCGCGTGTCCCGCTCCATGATCTTGTCGATCATGCCGTAATCCAGCGCCTCCTGCGCCGACATGAAGTAAGCGCGCTGCGTACTGGCTTCTACGTCCGCAAGCTCCTGGCCAGTGTGATGAGCGAGGATCTCGTCTAGCTGGTGCCGAATCCTCAGAATCTCCGCCGCGTGGATCTGGATGTCCGCCGCCGGTCCCTGGGTCCGACCGAGCGGCTGGTCGATCATGATCCGTGCGTTGGGCAACGAGTGGCGTTTCCCCGGCGCGCCGGCCGACAGGAGGATCGCCGCCAGGCCCTGGGCCTGCCCGACGCAGATCGTCTCCAAGTCCGGGGCAACGTACTGCATCGCGTCGTAGAGTCCGAGCCCCGCGTTCGTGTCACCGCCTGGAGAGTTCACATAGAGGTGAATGTCCCGCTCGGGATCTTCGGCCTCGAGGAACAGGAGCTGAGCGATGATGACGTTTGCGGCCTCATCATCGATCGGCTCCCCGAGAAAGATGATGCGGTCTCGGAGGAGGCGCGAGTAGATGTCGTACACGCGTTCCCCCCGGTTCGACTCCTCAATCACCGTGGGAATCAATACTGACACGCCTTCATAGTAGCGGATCGGGACGGGCAACCCTGGCGGCGTGTACCGCCTCAACCGGTGCCAAGACGATCCGGTGGCAGCGCCTGCCGACTTCCTCCGGCGTCCCCATGACTTCCAGGATTGGCTACACTCTAGGGCTCCGATCACAGCATCGAAGCGGAAGGTCCAGCGCGTTTCCGTCGAGTCGCCGAAAGGCTCCCCGAAGAGGGTGAGCGCAGTGAAGTACAAGCCTCGCCGAACTCAGACAGCGAAGCTGCAGAAGACTTTTACCCGACTCCGGAAGCCAGGCTCTGGCTAAACGTTATGCTTCGGGCCGCCGTGTAGCTGAAGGACTCGACGAAGTGTCTATCTGAGACCCTCAGGCGGGAAGCGCCGCAGCTCCGAGACAGTAAGCCTGCAGATCGGCGAGGGCCCGTGAGCCCGTCGCACAAGCAAGTGCAGAAGCGCGTCCGGAGGGTGCGAAGTGCGGAACAGTTCTTCTTCGGTCAGGATTCAACTTTCGGCGGCATTTGCGAACTGCTTGGATATGACGAGGCAGGCTTCCGCTCCAGAATGACGGTCTGTCTAGGCGAGCGCGAAGGGGTACTCCAGAAGGCCGAGGCCTTTCTCGACCTGTGGGAGCAATCCGTCCTGCTCCAGCCTATGGAGATCGCGCAACTCTGACCGTTCGACCTCGCTCTCGAGCAAGTGCGGATGCGAAGTGGATCGAGCAGTGACTAGGCCTGTGTTGAGCGTCAAGCACGGGGCTGGGCTCCCCAGTGCTCCTCCATGACGCGTGATCGTTAGCCCGCACTCCGGCGGCGTGAATCGATCTCCGGGCGGGTAGCTCAGGGGTCGAGCGGCGCCCTTACGATGACGCTGCGGCGGCTCCTGTAGCAACCGGTGAACGATTCTACGTTCGCTAGCATGTGCATCACTCGGCGCTGCCAGGGGCAGCCGGCCAGCACGAGTTGCTCGATACCGCCGCGCGCTTGATATCGCAACCCCTGGACCAGACCAGGGGCGGTAGCGTCGGGCGATCCGCACGGGCCGTGCCGGGTAAGTTCGCGCTTGGCGTTCTTGTGCTCTCTCAGCGAACGTAGGACACTGCTCACCATGGCTCCACCTTGTTGCTTGTGGTTGATGTCATCTACAACACCATCAGACCACAGCGGTTGGAGCCCTTCAATTTCCAACTAAGCATGGCACACTCTCAGTCATCTTCAGGCAAGGAGAGCCAGATATGGGTGATAAGGGGAGAAGAGACAAAGGCAAAAGGGAACAGCAGAAAAAGGCTCAGCTAGATCCAAAGGAAAAACGAAAACTGAAAAAGGAAAAGAAGAATAAACAAATGTTCGGCGCTGTCCGGTGAGCTTGAGCCAAGCCTCGGCCGGCCAATTCCTCCAGCCCGCGGTAACCGTCGCGTTCCTCCCGGCCCCGCGGCGCCCCTGCTCTTCGGGCTCTGGGAGCGGCGATTTAACCCATCGTCCGGTCTCCCCATCGCCAGGCGTCTCCACGCGGCCGCACACATATCGATCCGCCCAGACGGCACCTGGGACGCTCCGCTCGCCCCGTCTGTCTCCTCGAGCCGCCGTCCCTCCTGCTACACCGGCGGATCATCAAGGCCCTGCTCTGCGCGGTGGTTTTCTGCGTTCGGATGAAGCCGCATCCGGTGCCCTTCTCTAACTCCCTCGGATGGACTGAAGGACGTCCGTAGAGAACACAGCCAGTCAAGTGCGTGCTTCTCAGGAACTGCATGTGGCGCTCGTAGCGGGCCGAGATCGCTCCTCAATCCCTGCATCGAGCCGCTCGACCCCCGCCTGAGGCTTCTCTCCGCGCGTTTCCCGATACAATCCCGCTCTACGTGACAGGCCCGAGTACGGGAGGGCCGAGGAGGAAAACGATCATGCTGAAGAGGGGTCTGCGTTTCGAGGTGATGCTGTGCGTGTGGCTCGGTGTGCTTGCCTGCGTCGCGGGCGGCACGGTTGCGAGCGCCCAGCAGCAGCCCGCCGGTGAGGCCCCT